>DWYY01000096.1 GCA_019118445.1 Candidatus Eisenbergiella merdipullorum
CATGCTCAGTTCCCCCTTTCAATCAGCGGAAGGATCCCGTCCGCTTTCAGCAGGTCATAGATGAAAAGCCTTCCTTTCTGCGTCCAGTACGTATGCACCTTCGTATGCGTTGTCCCGTCATGCGCCGGATAGGCATGCGTCTTCGTGCTGGTGTATCCGCACCCGGCATATTTCTGGTACAAAAGCCATATCTTTCCGCCCTGTTTATACTGCACGCCTTTCTCATGCAGGTACTGGTTCATCCGCTTCGCGCTCCATCCATAATCTTTCGCGAATTCCGATACCGACAGCAGGCTGGGGCTGTTCAGGACCAGATCGTAATAGCTTGCCTTCGGCCTCATCTCCGCAAGCTGCTGTTTCTGCACGGCGGCCTCCTGTTCCAGCGCCATCCTCTTAAGCCGCTCGGCCTTAAACGCCTGCAGTGCCTCGATCAGAGCATCCGTGTTGTTCACAATGTCATCCAGCGCAAATACTCCGTGCCTTCGGATCGCCGGAAGGACTTCCGATGTCACCCATCTCTTGAAGCGTTTGGCGGACGGAAGTTTGCTGGACAGGATCAGGCTGTAAAGGCCGGATTCGTTGATAAGCACCGGCGTCTGCTCCCTTCCGATGGAGTCGCGGATCGCTACCCCATCCATTCTGTCCTCTTCATCCACATGTTTCGCCAGAGCGTCCCTGGTATTGGCGTAACCAAGGATCTCAGCCACATCCTTCCCGACAAAATACGGCTCGCCATTGAATGTGATACTGCGGACCGAGCCGAATTCCGCATTGCTGAATACCTGTAACTCACTCATGAATTACCCTCCTTAAAAATGAGATTTTTGAAGGGCGCGTCCCCTTCAAGTCACAGGCAAGAAAAAGGAGAGGATTTTTACCCTCTCCCGAAAAATTTCTAATCTTTTTTATAGAACTGAGTTTCATAGCCATCGGCTCTTAAAATCATCCCCTCCGCCCAGGGCGGCGTCCGTCCCATCTGCTCACAGATCGCTTCCAGGGAAGCGTCCTTCCGGCACTCGATGATCAGCTCATCATGCACGTGGGCGCAGATCCGGCAGTGTGACAGCGTCCGCATGGCATAGCAGAGGATATCCCTGGATATGGCCTGCACAATGTTCTCCACAAACTTGGGGCCGTAGCTCTCGATCCGCTCCCATTTCTTCGTTGCTCCCACGCCTTCATAAGTCACAGATTCCCCGCCGAAACGGTTCTCCCCGATCCTCGGCTTCACGTAGGAAAGCTTTCTCCCGGAAGGCAGGGTAATAAACAGCATCCCGCTGCGACACTCAAAACGAATCCTCCGCAGGACAGACGGTTCCCGCTGCTTCACCGCTTTCTTTACCGCCCGGTCCACGTCCCACCAGAACCGGACAATATTGGGGTTCGCGGCCCGCCAGGAATCCACCAGCGGCTGAAGTTCCTCTTCTGTCAGTCCCATCTCAATGGCTCCCATGGATTTCAACGCACCTGTGCTTCCGCCGTAACCGCAGTTGTGGACAAGGTGTCCCGATACGGTAAAACGGTGACGCGGCCCGGCATTTCGTAAATCATAAAGTCGAGCCGTGCGCTGATGATGCGCCAGTTTTTTCTCCTCTCCATCACAGCTTGTCTTGCATCCGCAATGATGTCTTCCCGTGTCATCCCTTTGGACAATTTTCGGATCACAACGCTGCGGGAATACGGCCAGTACTTCTGGCTGAACTCGCTCAGCACAGTATTCCTCCGATTGGCCTGATTCTCCGCTCTGGACACAAACCGGATGTTTCCCGTCCTGTAATCCCCATTCGTATCGATCCGGTCGATTTCCGCTGATCTGTCCGGGATTCCAAACTCCCGGATCAGGTACAGCCCCGCTTCGAGAACACTGGGGAATTTGAACTGGATCCCCCGGCCGCCGTAATTCCGATATTCCGGATCGTCTGGATTTTCGCACCTCTGCTTTGCCGCGGTGAGTCTTTTGCTCAGCCATTGGGGAATCTGCCTTGGTTGGGAACATGCCTGACATCCTTTGGATCTCCCGGAAGTCAGGCTGTTCAAATTCTGCCATTGGACCGAATTGCAGCCTGTACAGCGGGTCAGAACATAACAGTGATTCATCTTTTTGTTCCATCGTTTTTCCGGGCTGATGATGACTACCCAGCCGTACTGCCTGCCCACGATCTCCGGTTTGAACGAGATGTGCGCCGCTGGCGGCGGCGAATCCAAACGGTATCGGCTCCGGTTGCCCTTTTGCCCATACGAGGTGATCTGCTGTTGCGGTGAGTCCTTCATAAGTGATAACCTCCCTTTCTCCCCGGTATACAGGGCCGTCATGCGGAACCCATTCTTCCCCGTCCCAGACTTTCATATCCTTGGTCACTTCCTGAATGGGTACTTCCCCCTGATCGGTAAGTACCAGCTGCCCTTCAGCAATACAGGCAAGTTCCGCAACTTTCCCTTTCTGCCGCAAGTGGCCGTTGACACCATGCTTTTCCACTGGCACACCGAACATTTTACTGGCTGATTGGCAATAGATATCGCCGCCCTGGCTGAACAATTCCAGGCGCCAGGTCTCCCCGGCCAGCCACGCCAAAACCCTGGCCTCGATGGATGAAAAGTCCGCCACACAAAACTTATTTCCATCTCCGGCAACAAATGCGGTCCGGATCAATTCCGACAATACGTTCGGCACAGAATCATACAGCATGGACAGGGCTTCATAATCCCCATTTTTGACAAGTCCTCTCACCTGTTCCAGATCCTCCATATGGTTCTGCGGAAGGTTCTGCAGCTGGATGATCCTCCCGGCCCATCTGCCGCTCCGGTTAGCCCCGTAAAACTGAAACATTCCCCTCGCCCTGCCGTCCCTGCAGACAGCGTTCCGCATGGCCTGATACTTCTTTACGGAAGACTTTGCCAGCTGCAGACGGAGCTTCAATGCTTCCGCCACTTCTTCATCCATATCTCTATCCGCAATCATCCTCGCCGCATCCTTCTTCCCCAGTGTTTCCGTCTCCACGCCCCGGCTGGACAGCCACTGCTTCATCTGCGCCACGCTGTTGGGATTTTCCAGCCCGGTGATCTCTTTCATAGAGTCTGACAGCTTATCCTTAGAAATCCCATCCAGCAGGATCGCGTTCTCCACCAAATCCATATCCAGCAGAATCCCCCGGTCATTGATCTCCTGGTCCAGCCAGAACTCTTCCCAGACAAAATCCGGCACCGGAAAATTCCGCAGTTTCTCCTGGATGGACATTTCTACTTCTACATCCCTCTGGTTATAGGACTTGAAACACTTCCATTTCTCCCTGTCATGTTCCGGGAGGTTCCTGGTCCTTCCCCCATTGGCCTTCGTTGCTTTGCACGGCACGCAGAAATACCGGATCAGGTCTTTCCCTTCTTTCAGCTTCTGCTCTTCCAATCCCAGCACTGCTCCGGCGCCGGCAAGGGATAGGGGCAGCCCCATATAGGCGGACCAGACCATGGAACATTTCCATCCCCGCGGATCCAGATAATCGCCAACCGTATCTCCCGGCACACTGTAAGAGGAAAAGTATTCCGGATGGTTCCTTCTCAGCCATTCCGACAGGCAGACACGTTCAAAATTGCTGTTGAACGCCCATTTCGTCACGCTTTCATCGGACAGGGCGGCCAGCACTTCCTCCGGCAGCGTCTCCCCGGACGCCAGGTCAGCCACCCGGACTGCGCCGCCATCCACCGCGTAGCCAAAAAGCAGGATGTCAAAATTCGGATGCTGCACATATTTGTACACACCGCATTTACCCAGGTCATTTCCGGAATATGTTTCAATATCAATACTGATCGTCTCCATCTTTCCTCCAATCTGAAAGCAGGCGCCGGCCATTTCTGACCAGCACCCGTCTTCCCAAATATGATCATCCTGTTCTTAGGAAAGGAAATCTTCCTCATCCGCTTCCGCGAAATCATCTTCCGCCCTGCTCTTGCCGCCAAGGGGCTCGCCATCCCGGATCTTCTGCAGGTTGTTCAATCCGCAGGCAATCCCCTTGTTCCCGTTGCTGTTGAATGCGTAGAAATTGATGCTCGCCCTGCCGTACACCCCGGAATATACCTCGGAACGTTCCAGGATCGGGTTCCTGTCCGCATCCACGATTCCCGGCGCCGTGCCGCTGTTGGCGTTCACGAAATAAGAATTCGCGTAGGCCTCGTCATCCGGCCTTTCCGCGTCGCCGTCACGCAGCGGCGTCTTCAGTGCAGAAAGCGCCGGTACGGACCTGCCGTTGCCTTTCAGCTTGCTCTGCCCTTCCTCGTAGGCCGCTTGGATCGCCGCCCGGATCTTTTCCAACGTCTTCGTGTCAGACTTCGGGATGATCAGGGACACGGAATATTTCGGCGCGCCGCCATTGATGGACTTCGGCTCCCACGCATTGACATAGCTCCATCTGGTATTGACTCCGGTAATTACTTTTGTAGGGTTATTAAACTTAGCCATAATTCTTTTCCTCCTTCATTTTCACTGAAATCTTCATATGCTGTATTGAGCGCCGGTCTCTTATCGGAATCCGGCACCAGCGCCGGCTTGCCCTGCGGCTTTACGATAAACGGGCCAAGCACTTCCTCGAACTTCTTTTTCCCCATCAGGGCGGTCATCGCGGTGATGCCGAGAAGTTTCTTCTCATAAGGATCATATCCCGCGGA
>DWYY01000097.1 GCA_019118445.1 Candidatus Eisenbergiella merdipullorum
GATCGAAAGCTTGCTTTTATGATTCACAGGAAGTATCCGAAAGCTGCTGAGGGGCTGAAGCTGCGCGCTGATCGATACAACAGACAGGTTGAATTGGCCAAAGAATATGAAGCTCAGGGCAGGCTTTTGATCGTAGCGCCGGATAATACCTGTGGTATGGATACACTGACACAGGATACAGAGGCTATGAAGCAGTTTTACCAAAAAGGTCTGCATGACGGGGAACAGATTGCTTCTTTCGTTTCCTGAATGATCTTTTAGACAGGTGAGGCATTATGGAAATGCAGAGAATGAAAGAGTGTATGGGAAGGAACTGAAGCTTAGGAGGCATTACAGACATGGGAACAAATATTTGGCACTGACTTAAAAGTAGAAGTTTTAAGGCTTTTTCTTTATTGTCTCAAAGCAGACGTCCTCCTTAGTCTCACTTAAAATCTCTTCACGAAATGCCTGGTGCAGTGCAGGGACATACTGAAGGTCGAACGTTAAGCCGGAATCTTCTCAGACGTCGGACCGGATCGGAATGGTCACCGAGCTGAAATATGCGGCAGGGCTGAAGCGCCGGGCAATGAAGAAGATTCTCAAATGATAGCATTTTATGAGAAAGAGTGCGTGGCAGTGATGACGTAAAACAATGGCCCGCCGGCATTCCTTTCCATCCTGGCGGGATAATCCTGCGGAAATTCAAGAGACCGTTTAGGTTTACAACAGGAAGGCAATCGTGCTAGAATAGTTGCAGACAAAACGCAGGCCGGGCAGCGGCCGGATGGATCCGGCTGACCGCACAGGCTGTACGGCGAAGGGAAAGGAAGTAACAGGAATGGAAGAGAAGGAACTGGAAGTAAAAGAAACAGAAGTAAAAGCAACAGAAGAAAAGGCTGAAGAAGCTGCACCGGAGAAGCAGGAAAGCATGGCTGATTACGCGAAGGAGCTGGAGGCGTCGTTCCGTGTGATCAAGGAAGGCGATATTGTAACGGGAACCGTGATCTCTGTAAATGAAGACGAAGTGATCCTGGACCTGCAGTATTATGCCCAGGGAGTGATCAAAGCGGCAGATATGAGCAGCGATCCCTCCTTCCGGCTTGTGGATGAGGTAAAGCCCGGAGATACCCTGGAGGCAACTGTGGTTAAAACGGATGATGGAGAGGGGAATATCCTTCTTTCCAGGAAAGAGGCGGTCCAGGTTCTTGCATGGGATGTGCTGAAAAAGGACATGGAGGAGAAGAAGACGCTTTCCGTGAAGATCAGCGAGGCGGTAAAGGCAGGCGTGGTCGCTTATGTGGAGGGAATCCGTGGGTTTATTCCGGCGTCCCAGCTTTCTCTGTCCTATGTGGAAAACCTCGACGAATGGGTCGGCAGACAGGTGGAGGCGAGGGTGATCACCGTGGACGAGGAAAAGAAGCGGCTCGTATTGTCCGTAAAAGAAGTGGAGAAGGAGCGCAGGGAGGAGGAGACCAACCACAAGATCGCCATGCTTGCACCGGGAACTGTGATGGAGGGCGTGGTGGAAAGCCTGATGCCTTACGGCGCGTTTGTCAGTCTTACGGATGGCCTGAGCGGCCTGGTCCATATCTCCCAGATCAGTCAGAGAAGGATCAAAAAGCCTTCTGAAGTGCTCAAGGTCGGAGATAAAGTGAAGGTGAAGATCCTGAATACCAACAACAACAAGATCAGCCTCAGCATGAAGGCTGTGGAAGAAAATACGGAAGCCGGAGAGAATGAGGAAGTTCATGCTGCGCAGTACAGCTCCAGGGAGGAAGCGACCACATCTCTCGGAGATCTTTTGAAGAATCTCAAGCTGTGATCTGCCGGAGGAGACGCCCATGGATATCAGGAAACACATGATCTTCAGCGGGGAAGTACAGGGAGTGGGGTTCCGATACCGTGCCTTCAGGTCCGCGCAGGAACTTGGGCTGACCGGCTGGGTTGCCAATCTTGACGATGGACGGGTGGAAATGGAGGTACAGGGCGAAGAAGAACAGATAGACTGCCTGAAAGAAAAGCTGAGCGACAGCCGCTGGATTAAGATCCTGAATATTGAGGAGAAGTTCATACCTGCGGTGAAGGAACAGGAGTTTCAGGTGATCGATGAAAAAGAGGCTGTAAAACGCAGCAGGAAAGGATATCGGCAAATGGAAGAAGAGTTGAAAAAGACAGAGGATGAAGCAGAAGAAGAGGAAGAACAGTCTGTTCCCCCCTATGCGCGGAGCGGTAAAGGCATCAAGATCAGCGGACCGATGCTGTATTCGAATGAATTTACCATCACAGAAGCAATATTTCAGGAATATTTCAAAGCTTACATGGGAAAATACAGAAGGATATATTATATTGTGGGAGGCGTGAGCTTTGTCCTGGGCGCGTTCACCTATCTGGCCGGGAATGCGACTTCCGCCCTTCTGTTTTTCATCATCACTGTGCTGTGTATTTTTCTGCCGGCCAATACCTACCGTTCTGCCAAGAATAAGAAATATATCCAGCAGGTGGAGAAAAACGGGGGGAAGCCTCTGGAGCGCAGGGTATTGTTCTATTCGGACGGCTTGGAGGTGTTTTCCAATAATGGAGCGCATTCCGTATTCAGCTATGACGATATCACGAGCATCATTCCGTCAAGATCCCTTTACGTGCTGGTGATCAGGAAAAAACTGTCCCTTCTGGTCCTGCGTGATTCCTTTACCAAGGGAACGCTGGAGGAATGGAAAAAATTTATGGCGGGAAAGGGAAAGTGGAAGATCAGATAAATGAGCCGGAAAGCGATATCGCAGGCGTGGGAGGGAAGAAAGGGGAACGGCATGAAATATTCGGAAAACGGAGTACAGTATCATCTTCAGATCCGGGATCAGGATGTGGGCAGATATGTGATCCTTCCCGGTGATCCTAAGCGGTGTGAGAAGATCGCGGCTTATTTTGACTCTCCCGTACTGGTCGCTGACAGCCGGGAATTTGTCACCTATACCGGAAGCCTTGAGGGGGAAAAGGTGAGCGTGACCTCCACCGGGATCGGAGGGCCGTCCGCTGCCATTGCGATGGAAGAGCTGGTGCGTTGCGGCGCGGATACCTTTGTCCGGGTGGGAACCTGCGGCGGAATGGACATCGATGTAAAAAGCGGAGATCTGGTGATCGCTACAGGCGCGGTCAGAAACGAAGGGACGAGCCGGGAGTATGCGCCCATCGAGTTCCCCGCCGTGGCGGATTTTGATGTGGTGAGCGCCCTGAGCGAAGCGGCGGAAAATGGCGGACACGACTGGCACAGGGGGATCGTCCAGTGCAAGGATTCCTTTTATGGCCAGCATGAGCCGGAGCTCATGCCGGTAAGCTTCGAGCTGGAACAGAAGTGGCATGCTTGGCTGAAGCTGGGGTGCCTGGCGTCAGAAATGGAATCTGCTGCGCTGTTCGTGGTGGCGGATTATCTCAAGGTGCGCTGCGGTTCCGTATTCCTGGTGGTCGCCAATCAGGAACGGGAGAAGGCGGGATTGTACAATCCGGTGGAGCATGATACCGATGCGGCGGTGCGCTGCGGGGTGGAGGCGCTGCGCCTTCTGATCCGTAAGGACAAAAGAAAAGAAGAAAGGAAATAATGAAGAACATGCTGGAATATAAATTTGACACGCAGCTTCTGATCGAGGGGGAAGATCTGTCAGAAGATGAGATCAACGACTATATCACCAACAACATCGAAGGAGACTGTCTGCTCGCGGTGGGAGATGAGGAACTGATCAAGATCCATTTTCATACGAATACGCCCTGGAAGGTGCTGGAATACTGTGCTTCCCTTGGAGAGATCTACGATGTTGTCATCGAGAACATGGAGCGGCAGGCGAACGGCCTGAAAGGATAAAAAACGGAAGAGGAAAAACATGACTCAGCAGGAGATTTTAGAAACAGCGCTCCGGCAGTCCGCCATTGACTGCGGATGTGAACCGGAGGATTTTCTGCAGGAAGAAAACAGGATCGTCCGTTCCCGTAAAGATCCTCAGGCCCGCAGATATCTGGAGCTTCCTCTGCCCTGC
>DWYY01000098.1 GCA_019118445.1 Candidatus Eisenbergiella merdipullorum
ACTGTTTCGAAAACCGGACAGACTTTTTCCGTACTCTTCATGGATCTGGATCGTTTTAAGCTGGTCAATGATCAATACGGCCATATCGCAGGTGATCAGTATCTGAAGCATTTTGCCAGAATCAGTTCGGATATCCTGACGGATTTGGGAAGAGTTTACCGCTTTGGCGGGGATGAATTTGTCGCCGTCTGTGCCGGCGTCATACCGCAGCATATCATTGACCGCCTGAAGGAATGCCGGGAATGGGATTCGGGCGCTCCCTGCCCGTTTAATCAGGTCAGCATCGGCGTACTGCTCTGTGAGCCTCCTCATTCTGATGTGAAAGAAATCCTGCAGCGGGTGGACAGGCTGATGTATCAGAATAAAACCCCAAAGGAGGTTATTTATGTTTTTCCATGCATCCCCTGTCCCGAACCTTAAAGAGTTAACTCCTCACATCTCCAACCACGGAACTCCCCTTATCTATTTTTCAGCAAAAAGGGAAAACGTTCTGGTCTATCTTAGCAATGCTGTCGAAAAATGCTGCAGGGAAGCCGGTTTTCACCATGACGGTCCATGGAAAAAGTGGGGCAGCTATGGCTTTACCAAAGATAGCATTCTCGTCCTTGAAGAGTATTATCCGGATGCTACAATTGAAACCTATGGGGGCGTTTCCGGTTATATTTATTCCGCGAAAAGCATCATGGATGCTATACCTCTCCCTGATATTCCGTTTACCTTTACAACCTCCGCTCCCACAACCATTGATGAATGTGAATACGTTCCGGACGCCTATGTAGCGCTCCTCAGGGCCGAAGCTGAAGGAAGGATCATCCTGCACAGCTTTTCACAGAACAGCAGGAAAAAACTGGAATGGATTCACCAGTCCGTACAATCCGAATATGCGCAGTCTTCCTCCTGTCCGGATTACAGATTTTTTCTCAGGACAAAATTCCCGGATCTGTTCTGACCGCCTTTCACCGCCCAGTCATGCAGTCCCCGCTTTTTTCATAAACTGTTAAAAAGTGCATCAGGACATTTGATTGAAAAAGAAATTCCCCTATCTCTTTACAGCCGTCTTTTTTCTCTGCTTTGCCGCCATATTTCTTTATTTTTTTCTGAACAGCGACGCCAGACGCTTCCGGCAGGTGACGGAAAATTTCTTCGTATCCTCCCTGGCCGGAGACAGCCTGAGCCTTCACTATACGCTGGCCGATCCATCCCCTTATCTGGAAGCGCCTTCCCCGGCCTCACTGCCCGTCTATTCCAGGGAAGAAAGACAGGCTGGCGGCGCGGTCATGGAAAACCTGCTCTCAGCTCTCTGGAAGATCGATCCGGGAAAGCTCAACGAACAGGATTCCCATGTCTGGTCCCTGTTGGTGCCCTGGCTGGAAAATGAGCTGGCCGGAGCGCAATGCGAATACTTTGAAGAACCTCTTTCCGCGACTTCCGGCATGCATATTGAGCTTCCCGTCCTTCTGGCCGAATATACCTTCCGGAATAGAAAAGACCTGGAGGATTATCTGGATATCTTGGAAAGCATCCCTGCCTATCTGGAAGGACTGGGGCAGTATGAAAAGGAAAAGGCGGCCGCCGGGCTGTTCATGACGGACGAAGATGCTGCCGAAGTGGTGGATCAGTGTGACGCCATCCTGGATGAAGCGCTTCTGGAAAGCGGGGAACATTTTCTGCAGACTACCTTTGCAGAACGGCTGGATAAACTGATCGAAATGGGGGAAGTGGACGAGGAAGAACGGGAAAGGTATCTTTCTGAAAATGACAGGCTTCTGAAAACTGTAGCGGCTCCCGCTTATGAAACGCTTGCCGACACCATTTTTCTTCTTGCCGGAAGCGGGCTGTATTCGGAAGGTCTGGGAAGGATATCCGGCGGGATCGTTTATTATACCTACCTGCTGAAACGCAATACAGGCTCCTACAGAACGCCGGAAGAGATCACGCAGCTTCTTTCCGAACAGCTTCAGTCCGGCATACAGGAAATCCAGTCCCTTTCTTCCCGGTACAGGCAGCTTACCGGACACACGCCGGAGTCCGCTTCCATCATCTTTGCGTTTCCTTTTGAAAATGAACAGGAAATCCTGGAAGACCTTCAGCGCCGCATGCAGGATGATTTCCCGCCGTTTTCCGCACTGGCCGACACTTCCGTTTCCTGTACGACCAAAACGGTCTCTGAAAGTCTGGAGGATTATACCTCGCCTGCCTTCTATCTGACGCCGCCTCTGGATGATGTGAGCGAAAATGTGATCTACGTGAACCCTTCTTCCACCAGGCCCGGCCTGGAACTTTATACCACGCTGGCTCACGAGGGCTATCCCGGCCATCTGTATCAGACCGTTTACAGCCGGCTCTATGAAAATTCCATGACCGATGATCCGGTGCACAGCATCCTTCCCTTTAGCGGCTTTGTGGAGGGCTGGGCTTACTATGTGGAAAATATCGCCTACGGCTATGCCGCCGATGTTCTCCGGGAAAATGGGGTGTCCGAGGCCGATCAGCTGCTCGTTCAGATTTTGTGTCTGGAGCGGAACCTGCAGATCAATCTCTACTGCCTTCTGGATCTGTCCATTCACTATTACGGGGCCAAGCGGGAGGACGTCCACCGCACTCTGGCTGCCTTCGGCATTTCGGACAGCGATACGGCGGACGCCATTTTCGACTACATCAGGCGTGAGCCGACCACCTACCTGAAATACTATCTCAGCTATCTGGAAATCCTTGCCCTGAAGGAAGAGGCCAGGACACTGTGGCAGGATCAGTACACGGACCTGCGTTTTCATACTTTCCTGCTGCAGGCCGGACCTGCGGATTTCAGCAATCTGGAAAAATGGCTGAAGGAAGAACCGGCGGCGCCGTCATGAACCTTCCGTAGTTTCGGACCTTCCGGGTCTTCCCGGTGCACGAAAAAATAGGTGCACGGAAGCGGACGCCGAA
This sequence comes from Candidatus Eisenbergiella merdipullorum, assembly GCA_019118445.1. GTDB lineage: Bacteria > Bacillota > Clostridia > Lachnospirales > Lachnospiraceae > Eisenbergiella > Eisenbergiella merdipullorum. The sequence goes on from DWYY01000098.1 coordinate 2,929, forward strand.
ACGGGCTGCACGAAAACAGGCTGCACAGCCCGTCCCTCAGACTGTGCAGCCCGTCAAAGCGCTTCTCATGTCTTCTGTTTTTTCATCTCCTCGAAGAAATCCATCAGGTTCAGAAGAGCTTTGCGAAGGACTTCCTGTTCCTCCCCGTCAAGCCCCTTCAGCACTTCACGGATCATGGCGTCATGAAAGCTCTTGTGATGGGCAAAGGCGCGCTTCCCTTTTTCCATCAGGGACACCAGCACCACACGCCTGTCCTCCTCGCTCCTGACACGTTGGACATATCCTTTTTTCACCAGGGAGTTCATTGAGATCGTGAGGGTTCCTGTCGTTACGGAAAGGATCTTTGCCACGGTGGTCATGTTCTTGGCCCCTTCCGTCCCGATCGCCTCGATCACATGCATGTCATTCGCGGTCACATCCCGGTATTCCCCCGTGCGGATCGCTCTTTCCTCGATCGTATTGATATCGCGGAACAGCTTTACCAGCACCTCATTCAGCGTTTCATTGATATCCATTCCGCTTCCTCCTTTCGGCACAGTTCCACGGCTTTTGCCGGTCTTTTGCACGAGCTTGCTGCCTGCGGACTCACACTTTTCGCTCGCAGGCGGTATCCGATTTTATTCAACGGGCATCCGGTTTATTCTATGGACTTCATAGATTCCGCCATATTGATGGCATCCAGTTTTTTGTTCATCACCCAGCAGACAAATACGGCAAATACGAAGGTGAGAAGGATACTGTACACAACGCTCACCGGCGCGATGTGTACGTCAAATGTGATCATATCGATATCGATCTGATCCATGACAAAACGGTGGAAATATTTTCCCATGACCAGTCCTGCCAGCGTCCCGATCCCTGTCAGGATCAGATTTTCCCTGAATACATAGCTGGCTGTCTCGCCCCGGTAAAAGCCCAGCACCTTGATCGTGGCGATCTCGCGCAGCCGTTCCGTGATATTGATGTTTGTCAGGTTATAGAGCACGATAAAGGCGAGCGCGCCGGCGCAGACAATGATCAGCGCCACCACATAGTTCAGGCTTTCTATCATGCTGTCAAACCGGGTCTGCATATCCTCATAAGCCGTCACGCTGGCCACACCGTCACAGTTCATGATGGCCGCGGATGCTTCATGGATATCCTGCCCTTCCTTCACGTTCACATAAGCACTCCGGTATTCCGGTTCCGATCCGGTCTGTGCCTCCCAGGTTTCCGGCGAAAGATAAGCGTAGTTATAGATATAGTTTTCACTGATCCCGGAAACGGTAACCGTCAGGCTGTTCCCGTCCTCGTCCTCCAGCGATGTCTCATCTCCCACCTTCAGACCGCATCTTTCAGCCAGCTTCGCGGTGAGCACCACCTCGCCCTCTCCCGGCCAGGCGATGGCTTCTTTGCTTTCCGTATGAAGATTCAGATAATCCCCGATTTCTTCCGGATTCTGCGGAATGACCAGATTGACCGATTCCCGTTCGTCTCCATGGATCAGATCCGCGCTTTCTGCGAACACGATCGTATATTCTCCGGCATCCTGTGCCATGAGAGCTTCAAATTCTGTCCGGTCCTCCTGCGCATAGGCATCGCTGAAGGTCACGTCCAGATCGTTGATCTGGATCTCCCCATACTGATCATCGATGATGCCGCCGATGGAGTCCTTAATGCCGAAGCCCGTCAAAAGAAGGGCAGTACAGCCGCCGATCCCAAACACCATCATAAAGAATCTCTGTTTGTAGCGGAAAATATTCCGCATGGACACCTTCAGGAGGAAGGACATACGGGTCCAGACAAAAGGGATCTTTTCCAGGAAGATACACTTCCCGCTCTTAGGCGCCTTAGGCCGCATGAGCTGTGCAGCAACCTCCGTCAGTTCATATCTGCATGTGACAAAGGTGGTTCCCATGGAACACAGGATCGACACCAGAAGCGCCACCGCGCCAAGCCGCCAGTCCAGAAGGATCACAAAATCTCCCAGCCGGTACATGATCCCATATGCGGACCAGATCACCGTGGGAAACAGATAAGAACCCACGAAAAAGCCGATGAGACATCCGATCAGGGCAGCGCTTCCCGAATAGAACAGGTACTCTCCCATGATCTGCCATTTTCCATAGCCCAGAGCTTTCAGCACGCCGATCTGGGTCCTCTGCTCCTCCACCATGCGGGCCATGGTGGTCATGCAGACCAGAGCCGCCACCAGGAAAAAGAAGACCGGGAAAACGCCCGCGATTCCCTCTATGATGCTGGAGTCGCTTTCAAAGCAGGCATAGCCGATGTTCTCATCCCGCGTAAGGACATAGGAATCCGGCTCAGTAAGATCGGCAAGCTCCTGCCTGGCATCCGCGAGCTCATCTTGGGCATCCGCGATCTGTTCCTCATAGCTTTGCAGGTTTTCCTCATACTCCGCCCAGCCGTCCGCCAGTTCTTCTCTGGCGTCAGCGAGTTCATCCTCCGCCTTTCTCAGCCGTTCTTCGTTTCTCGCGATCTGTTCCTCTCCGGCCTCGATCTGCGCCTGCCCCATATCCGCCAGTCCCTGACCGGCTTCTACCCGCGCTTCATTTCCGCGAAGCTGCGCCTCCGCCAGATTCAGGCCGGTTTCCATATTTTTTCTTTCATCTTCATCGTCCAGATCAGCTGCCGCAGTCCGCTGGTCGGCAAGTTCATCCATTCCCTCCGCGATCTGTTCCTGTCCGTCGGCAAGCTCTTTCTGGGAATCCGCCAAAGTCGCCCGGTTGTCTTCGATCTCCTGCCTGGCATCCGTGATCTCAGCCCAGCCGTCGTCGATCTCCTGCTGTCCGTCATCGATTTCCTTCTGTGCATCCTCCAGTTCCTGCCTGGCGTCCGCAAATTCCTGTTCGGCATCCGCCTTTTTTTCCGCAAGCTCCCGCTCGCCTTCCTCGATCTTCCACTCGGCATCCTCCTTCAGCGTCAGATACCGCTCCTGCGCCAGCGTCTCTGCAAGAGGCTTGGCCCAGTCCGTGGCCGCATCCACCGCGTCATCATACTCCTGGCTGTAGAGTTCATACCGGTCCTCCAGGCGCACATAGATATCCGTATAGTAATCAGTATCAAAACCTTCCTGAGGGATATAAATAAAACCCTTCAGCCTTCCGCTTCCCAGCGACGTCGTTCCCCGTTCAAAATTGATATAATAGGAAGAATTGCACAGTCCCACGATGGTATATTCCGAATACCGGAACATATCAGCCGTGTCTTCCTCGTTGTTTTCGGACACCCGTATGGTGGTTCCCAGCGCATCCGTCCCATAGGCCGCCGCGTCCACCATGCACTCATCTGCCGCGATTGGCTTTCTTCCGGCCGTGACCACCGCCTGATTCAGCTTCCACAGCATGGAATGAGCACGAAGCACACTTTCTTCCCCGGTCTCATCCACCGCCAGAAAATCCGTATAGACCTCTCCTTCGGCAATCTCCACTCCGTCGTGAGCATTCACCTGCTTCACGTCATCCGCGCCATATCCCACCGTGGAAACCAGCCTCAGATCATACAGCCCGTTTTCTTCCAGATAGTTTTCCCCTGCTGCCAGCATATCCGGCTTTGTCACCGTAAGCCCCACATACAGCCCAACACCCAACGCCACAATGGCAAGGATTGCCATATAACGCCCTAAGCTCTCCCGAATCTCCCTCACCGTTGTTTTCATTATGGTAGATTTCATGCCGTCTCCAATCCGGAGCTTCCGCCATCAGGCTTCTCCCGTATGCGCGCCTTACCACTCGATCTCTTCCACCGGAGTGATATGTTCATTGATTTCCATACTCTGCACCGTTCCGTTTTTCACCCGTATGATCCGGTCCGCCATGGCAGTCAGCGCCTGGTTATGCGTGATCACGACCACGGTCATCCCTGTATTCCGGCAGGTATCCTGCAGGAGCTTCAGCACTGCCTTACCGGTATTATAATCCAGCGCGCCCGTGGGCTCGTCGCACAGAAGCAGCTTGGGATTCTTCGCAAGAGCGCGCGCAATGGCGACTCTCTGCTGCTCCCCTCCGGAAAGCTGTGCCGGGAAATTCCCAATCCTGTCTGCCAGCCCCACCTTTTTCAGCGTTTCCGCAGCATCCAGCGGGTCCTTCGAGATCTGAGAGGCCAGCTCCACATTTTCCAGTGCCGTCAGGTTCTGGATCAAGTTATAGAACTGGAATACGAAGCCGATGTCATATCTGCGGTAGGTGGTAAGCTGTTTCTGATTGTAGGAGGAAATTTCCTTCCCATCCAGGATAACGCTTCCCTCAGACAGGGTATCCATTCCGCCCAGGATGTTGAGGATCGTTGTCTTGCCCGCGCCGGACGCCCCGACGATCACGCAGAACTCTCCCTCCTCGATCTCGAAATTCACATCTCTTAGCGCCTCAATATCAACTTCTCCCATGTGATAGATTTTTTTCACATTTTTAAATTCCACAAAGGCCATGCCGTCACTCCTTCTCTTCCATCATTGCCTCCACATATCCCCGGTCCCATAGAAGAATTTTCAGCTTGCCTGCTGCCTGCACAGCCGCAGAGGTAAAATACTGGTTGGTCATGACCGCTCCTACCATCCTGTCATAATAGTCCCGGCCCGCATAGACCTCCTGCACCGCTCTGACGCCGATCGGATCCGTATGGCACTTGCACTGCACCGCATAAGTCACGCCGTCCCTTTCCGCCAAAATGTCCGCGCCGTAATCCCCGCTCCCCTTTGTCACCTCCACCTCTGTAAATCCGTTGTCTCTCAGCAGATCTGCGCAGAAATATTCAAATTCATGGCCCTCCATGTCGTCAATTTCCGAATGCTGCCCGCGGTTCCTAAAAAATCTGACTGTAAGAACTGCAGCCAGAGCCAGAAGGAAAATGCCGCCCGCGGCCAGCGCAATAGGCCATGCCGTCGATAATTCTCCCATAAAAAATAAATCTCCATTTTCCTTACAAGAAGGTCCTTATCTGATAATCTTAACACATGGAATGGGCTTTCTCAAGGCTGTTTCATGATTTTAAATGAAACGGCAGCCCCCGTTTCTTCAACAGGGGCTGCCCGCCGTAAAACCTTTTTTATTGCATTTTATCAGACTTTCCCGCTTACTGAGGAAGCTTTGTGGTCTGACCGGCTTCATAAGCCGCCAGTCTCTCATCCGTAATCGCCTTGTATCCGGCATCCATATATTCCTGCGCCCTCTGGTCATACAGGGAATCGAATTCATCCGGATCGCACATGGTCAGCTCATCACGGTACTGCGTATACAGGGAGCTGAGGGTGTCTCTGTAATCACTCTCCGATCCGATCGCCGTATAGAACTGGCAGTC
>DWYY01000099.1 GCA_019118445.1 Candidatus Eisenbergiella merdipullorum
GGCAGCTCAAGGCTTATAACCGTAAGGACTATAACGATTTCCCCATGCGGCCACTGGGATGGAAAACACCTAACGAGGTACTTCGGGAGTATTTAAATTCACTGTAACAAATGTTTGACAAACCTACAAAATTTTCTTTTTTATGACTTTTTCGTTACTATTCACAGCCGATTCAGAAAGGACTGCGAATAGTAACACTTTTTCGGTACAAAAAGCTCCAGCGGTCACGGTGTCTTCGTCACGTACCCTTCCGCGTCGATCGCCACGCCGGGAGACAGGCTCTGCATATGGCTGATCACCCGCGCCTTTTCCGTTCCGTCCAGAAGGCTGGTCCGGCAGTCCTTCTGAATGGCAGGGATGAAGCGGAAGCTTTTGAGCTTTCCGGTCTGCGCGTCGAGCGTCGCTTCCACCAGGCAGGTATCCTGGGTTTTGGAATTGAACAGAAAGTTCCCCACGCTGTAGATTACCGGCGTATCGCCAATCCATTCAATGCCCTGCAGAACATGAGGATGATCCCCGATGATCAGATCCGCGCCTGCCTGCGCAATTAACGGCGCCTGTTCCTTCTGCGCCCAGTCCAGCTCCGTCGTGCTTTCCGTTCCCCAGTGCACGTAGACCACCACAAAATCGCTCACCGCCTTTGCCTTTTCCACCTCGGAAAGTAGCAGATCCACATTCCGGCAGCGGAAAACGCCGGGAGAGGTTTCCGTCGCTCCCTTCGTATCCGGGTTGTCCATCCGTTCGATCTGGGTTGCGGAAAGGAAGGCGATCTTCACGTTTTCTGTCACGAAATAGACCGGACGGACCGCCTCTGCGAGATTCCTTCCCGCCCCCACATAAGGCATCCCTGCCGCAGTCAGCGTGTCCAGGGTATCCAGCAGAGAAATTTCTCCATAATCATAGACGTGATTGTTGGCGATGGATACGATGTCCGCTCCCATCTCGGAAAGCAGGGCCGCATGCTCCGGTCTGGCACGGAAGGTAAACGCCTTTCCTTCCGTCGGCGTCCCTCTCGTGGTATAGGTGAACTCATTGTTCACCATAAAGATGTCCGCCCCCCGCATCTGCTGCAGAATCGCCGCATCAAAACCCGCTTCCGTCATTCCTCCGTATGTATCCGCACGGTTTTTCATCTTCACCATGATGCTGTAGCCATCGTCAAACAGAATGTCACCCGCAAAAGCAAGGGTGATCTCATCCGGTGAAGCCGGACTGAAAGGAATCATATTTTCCGCAGCCATACGGGCCGGGTCGGCAAGCACATCCGCATACTTTCCCGCCGGCTCCTCATCCTCCCGGACAATATCCTCCGCCGCTTCCTGTGCCGCGATCGTTTCTCCTACAATGGAAATGGCGGAAAGCTCTGCCCCTTCTCCCAATACGGTCCATCCAGTCAGGAGCAGCGTGATCCCCACAGTCAGTATCCATACAAACGCCAGCCCCGCCAGGCCGGGCCTGCTTTTCTTCCGTCTTCCCTGCGACTCCCTTTTTTTCATTCTTTTTCTGTCTGTCCTCCTTCTTCCCGTCACTTTCTTTCCCCCTCCGGAATCTCTATCCCCTTCTTTTCCCCCATTATCCTTTATCCGTCTGCGTTCGTCAAGTCATTCCCTGCGGCGCATAAAATGCTTCTATGCCGTGCATACTATCTCTGATCTGTCAGATGAAGGCAGCGGAGAAAGCACTCCATTTCAGCCGCCGGATTCTCCGATCTTCAAAATTATATCTCAAGAGGCATGCGATCCCATGAAATTATCCTCAAATCTGGACGAAAATATCCGTCAGGCCCACAAACTCCTGCCCCTCGGCAAAAGCTTCGACCTGGTAACAAGACAACTGTATTTTGGAGAAACAAAGGGTTACTGGATCGGCGTCAACGGCTTTCTGAAGGTAGAAATCCTGCAGCAGATTTTTTCCGACCTTCAAAACCCTTTTTATACCTGTGATCTGAAAATAGAAGATATTCAGAAGTACATGGATTCCAAGATCGGCTATGTGCAGACTTCTCTTTCGGACGACTGGGATGATATTCTGAGAAATCTGCTCAGCGGCCCCTCGCTGCTGATGCTGGACGGCTTTTCTCAAGCGATCCTGCTGGACGTGAGAACCTATCCGGCCAGAAGCATTGAGGAGCCGGACGCGGAAAAAGTGACAAAGGGCGCAAGAGACGGCTTTGTGGAAACCCTGCTGTTCAACGCCAATCTGATCCGCAGGCGCATCCGTTCCCCCAGGCTTACTTTCGAACTGGTTTCCGTGGGAAGCGAGAGCAGGACAGACGTGGCCGTCGCCTATCTGGACCAGTCGGCAGACGAGGAACTGGTCAGGAAGATAAAATCCACCCTTTCCTCCCTGTCCGTCACTTCCCTGACAATGGGTTCTAAAAGTCTGGAAGAGCTGCTGGTTAAAAAGAAATGGTTCCATCTTCTCCCCAGCATCTTCATGACGGAGCGGCCGGATGTGGCCTGCAGTTTTCTGACGGAAGGGCATATTGCCGTCATCGTGGATAACTCTCCTTCCGTCCTGATCCTGCCCTGCACCATCTTCCAGTTCACCCAGAGCCCCGAGGACTATTACAAGAGCACGGTGGTCGGCACCTATTTCCGGTTGGTACGTTTCTTATGCATTCCCATCAGCCTGATACTCATGCCCCTTTTTCTGCTTCTCACCGCTCATTTTCCACAATTTTCCGAAAAATGGAATCTGTTGTCCACCAAAGACCTGCCAGGACCCACCATCATTTTCTATGTGCTCGCCGTGGAATTTTTACTGGACCTGTTCCGCTATTCCGCCACGCTTCGTTCCAGTCAGTTTTCCGGCTCTCTGTCCATCATCGGCGGACTGATCATCGGGGATATCGCGGTAGAGCTGAACTGGGCATCCACAGAAATCCTGTTTTATGCCGCCGTCACCATGCTCGCTTCCCTGACCCTGTCCAGCCTGGAATTTGGGGACGGCATCCGGCTGTACCGGATCTTTCTCATCCTGACCACAGCCTTTTTCGGGCTCTGGGGCTTTCTGGGCGGCCTGGCACTCATCCTCATATCTGTGCTGACGACTCCCACCTTCGGAGGGAAAAGCTATTTCTGGCCGCTGTTTCCTTTTAACTGGCAGGCGCTTAAAACCCTGCTGTTCCGCTATCCTGTTGCCAAAGCGCAGCCGGATAAAGTCTGGAAAAGGGACTAGCTGCACAAGAAGAGCCGCTGTACGCCCGGAAAACTCCGGATGTACAGCGGCTCTTCTTTTCTATTCCATGATTTCTATCCTACGATCAAGCGATCCGTCGATCAGCCAAACTTCGCGGTGGAAACCTTTACGCCAGGGCCCATCGTGGAAGCGAGGGTAATGCTTCTCAGATACTGGCCTTTTAGCGCTGAAGGTCTTGCCTTTACGATGGCATCCATCAGAGCGTTAAAGTTCTCCTGAAGCTTTTCCTCAGTAAAGGAAGCTTTTCCGATCGGAACGTGTACAATATTGGACTTGTCCAGTCTGTACTCGATCTTACCGGCTTTGATATCGTTCACGGCCTTGGTCACATCCATCGTAACCGTTCCTGCCTTAGGGTTGGGCATCAGGCCCTTAGGTCCGAGGATCTTACCAAGACGTCCCACAACGCCCATCATATCAGGCGTAGCAACTACCACATCGAAATCAAGCCAGCCTTCATTCTGGATTCTCGGGATGAGCTCATCGCCGCCTACATAATCCGCTCCGGCAGCTTCTGCCTCATTCACCTTGTCGCCTTTTGCAAAGACCAGAACCCTTACGGTCTTACCGGTTCCGTTGGGAAGGACAACAGCGCCGCGGATCTGCTGCTCCGCATGACGTCCGTCACAGCCCGTTCTGATGTGGACTTCGATCGTCTCATCAAACTTGGCGGTTGCCGTCTTCTTTGCCAGTGCGATCGCATCCGCAGGCTCGTATGCCACGCTGCGGTCTACCTGCTTTGCGGCCTCAGTATATTTCTTACCATGTTTCATTTTCCATTCCTCCGTTGGTGGTTAACGCAGCATTCCTTTGTTTTCGGCACGAAGCCGGACTGCTGCTCCCAATTTTTCAATACAAAACAGTCTGCAGGATCTGCCATTTAGTCCTCTACAACAATGCCCATGCTTCTTGCCGTTCCGGCGATCATGCTCATTGCCGCTTCCACGCTTGCCGCGTTCAGGTCAGGCATCTTCATCTCGGCGATCTCTCTTACTTTGTCTTTGGAGATCGTCGCAACCTTCGTCTTGTTCGGCACGCCGGAACCGGACTTCAGATTGCAGGCCTTCTTCAGAAGAACTGCCGCAGGCGGAGTCTTGGTGATGAAGCTGAAGCTTCTGTCCGCGTAAACGGTGATGACAACGGGGATGATCAGGTCCCCCTTATCCGCTGTTCTTGCGTTGAACTGCTTGGTGAATTCAACAATGTTCACACCATGCTGACCGAGTGCAGGACCAACCGGGGGAGCCGGGGTAGCCTTTCCCGCAGGGATCTGTAACTTGATGTATCCTGTAACTTTCTTTGCCATGTCAGGCACCTCCTAAATATAATGTGGTATGGCGCAGCCAGTATCTGCACGTGAAATCACGTGGTCCGGCACTGCCGGAACGCTGCTTCCACAGCTCAACGGATCGCTCCGTCAAACGTCAAACTACTGTGATTTCCGGACCTCCGCAAAGCTGATCTCTACAGGCGTCTCCCTGCCGAACAGCTCCACATTGATCGTAGCGGTCTGCTTGCTGTAGTCGATCTTCTGGACCACGCCGACCGTATCTTTCCAGGCTCCGGCCACGACAACGATCATATCTCCTTCCCCGAAGTCAATGGAGACATTCTCTGTCTTGATGCCGAGCGGCTTCATTTCCGCTTCCGTGAGCGGCACAGGCTTGCTTCCCGGTCCGACGAATCCGGTCACGCCGCGCGTATTACGCACCACATACCAGGTATCGTCATTCATGACCATATTGATCAGCACATACCCAGGGAACAGCTTCTTCTGGACGACTTTCCTCGCGCCGTTCTTCAGCTCCACCACATCCTGCAGCGGAACGCGGACTTCAAGGATCTCGTCCTCCAGGTGCCTGTTTTCAATTGTTTTTTCAATGTTGGCCTTTACCTTATTCTCATAGCCGGAATAGGTATGGACAACATACCAGTTTGCCTCTGCCATATGTCCACCCCGCCACTGTTATCTCACAAGAAGATCGATCGCATACTGAAGGACCAGATCAAGAACAGCAATGATCGCTCCCAGGACGATGGATATCGCAACAACAGCAACAGACTGCTTCAGCAGAAGTTCCTTATCCGGCCATGTGATCTTCTTGAATTCCGCCTTCACGCCTTGAAAGAATTTCGGCTTGGCCGGCTTGGACGCTTTAGCTTCCTTTGAAGGACTGTTCATTCTTTCCTCACCTTCTGCCGCACTGGCGGCCTGACTGTTATTTTGTTTCCTTGTGTACCGTATGCTTCCTGCAGAATCTGCAGTACTTCTTGGTCTCCATTCTGTCGGGATGCGCCTTCTTATCCTTGGTCGTGTTGTAGTTGCGCTGCTTGCACTCCGTGCATGCCAGTGTGATTCTTGTACGCATGGTAATCCACCTCCGCCTGATTTATTTTCCTAATTTTAAGCATAAAAAAAAGACCTAAATCTTATCTCGCCCTATGACTATAGCACAGGATCGCGCAGGCGTCAAGGACTTTTCTATTATTATATATGGTAAAATTCCGCTTCGCCCGTCTGTCCCGCGCACAGGCAGAGGCTGTAGAGCGGCGAAACCTGACGGTGGGTCAGCACAGCGCGCGGTCCATCCCCCTTCACAAAGGGCAGAAGCCCGTTTTCATCCGCCACGGCGAAGCTTTCAAAGCTCCTTTTCATCCCCTCGCCGGTATACTTCACATAGCTTTCCTTTGCCGTCCATACTTCAAAGAAATCTCCGCCGCGCCTTAGGTATTCTCTTTCAGATGGGTGGAAGAAGCGATCTGAGACCCTCTGCATGCGAAGGCGTTCTCTGTTTTCCCTTTCGCCATCTGCTACAGTCATTTTTCCCGGCGCCGGGACGGTCTTTCCCAAAATGCGCCTCTGGATATCCAGCCCTACCTGCGCATCAAAAAAGGCGCAGCACCAGAAGGAACCGCTGTGGCTGATGGAAAAACACACTTCAGGGTGCTCCGGGAAATAGGGCTTGCCGTGTTCGCCTTCCCGGACGGTCCAGCTTTCGCAGTCCTGTTCCGGCAGCCCTAGAAATGCGGCGGCAGACCTGCGAAGGAGCAGCCGGGAGAGCATTCTCATTTCCGCAGAGGCTTCCCGCAGCCCATCTTGGAAGGGCGTATTTTCTTCCATTTTCTTCTTTTCATGCAGATAAATGCTGATCGTTCTCTTGGCTTCCATCCCTTCCTGCCTCCGCTCCGCAGCGTTGTGATCTCCGCTGCCACGCATTATACAGCAGAAGCGGCGGGCGCGTCAATCCGCGTTCGCCGCATTAAAACAGGTCTTTTATAAAACAGGCGCATCCATCCGCAGACTAAATAGTCCATTTCCCTTAGAGAGGGATGTTCCCATGCTTCTTTTTCGGGCACGACGCTTCCTTCCCGGCAAAGGCTTTCAGGGCGGAAAGCAGCCTTTCTCTTGTTTCCTCCGGTTTGATGACCTCGTCCACAAACCCGCGGGATGCCGCCACGTAAGGATTGAGGAAACGTTCCTCATACTCGCGGATGCACTCGGCACGCATTGCCTCCGGGTCCGGGGCCGCTTTGATCTTTTTACGGAACGCGATGTTCACCGCTCCTTCCGCGCCCATGACGGCGATCTCCGCGATCGGCCATGCATATACATAATCCGCTCCCATCTCTTTGGAATTCATGGCGATGTATGCGCCGCCGTATGCCTTCCGCATGATGACGGAGATCTTAGGCACCGTAGCCTCCGAATAGGCATACAGCATCTTCGCGCCATGGCGGATGATGCCGCTGTGCTCCTGCGCGGTGCCGGGCAGGAAGGCGGGCACATCCACCAGCGTGATCAGCGGAATGTTGAAACAGTCACAGAAACGGATGAACCGGGCCGCCTTGTCAGACGCATGATAGTCCAGGGAGCCGCCCATCACCATCGGCTGATTCGCCACAACACCCACCGTATTTCCTTCCATACGGGCGAAACCCACCACCACATTTTTGGCAAAATCCGCCTGTACCTCATAAAAACTGTCCCAATCCACTATGCAGTCGATGACCTTTTTCACGTCATAGGCGTGTCTGGAATTGTCCGGAACGATCTCCTCAAGCAGCGCGCAGGGATTCAGCTTCCTGCGGCCTGCGCTCTCCCGGGTAATCCCCTCTCTGGAAGCCATCTCCCGCACTTCCTTTTCTTTTTTCCCATGCAGCTTCCTCCCCAGGCCACCCATGTGTTCCAGCATGCGGTTGAAGCTTCTGGCCAGCGCCTTTTTTTCCTCCTTCACGATGACAGGAGCCTTCTGGTCATAGCTGGAAGGAAGATAGTTCAGCAGTTTACGCACGCCCATCAGGCATTCCTGCTCGCTGTCATAGGTAAAATGGGATACGCCGCTTTTTGTGGCGTGCACCATCGCGCCGCCAAGTTCTTCCACCGTGGTCTCCTCATTGATGACCGTCTTCACCACGTTCGGTCCGGTAATGAACATCTTCGAGGTATCCTTCACCATGAAAATGAAGTCGCAGATGGCGGGCGCATAGCAGGCTCCGCCGGAGCAGGGACCCAGGATCACCGCGATCTGGGGGATCACGCCGCTGGCTTTCGTATGGCGCAGGAACATTCCCGCATAGCCGCTCAAAGAGCTGATCCCTTCCTCGATCCTGGCTCCGCCGCTGTCATTGATGCAGACCAGAGGCGCCTTCATTTCCAGCGCCATATCCTGGATCCTGCGGATCTTCATGGAGTGATATTCCCCCAGCGTTCCGCCGATCACCGTGAAATCCTCGCTGGCCGCATAAACCAGACGGCCTTCCACATATCCGTAACCCGTCACCACGCCGTCGCCGGGCACCCTTCTCTTATCCAGATCAAAATCATCGATCCTGGATTCCACAAACGCGTCCGTCTCCACGAAGGTGCCCTTATCGAACAGAAGCTCCATTCGTTCCCTTGCTGTAAGTTTTCCTCCGTCATGCTGCTTCTGGATCCTTGCCTCACCGCCGCCAAGCTGTGCTCTTTTCCTTCTTTCCTCCAGATCCCGGTTTGCCTGTTCCCAGTTCATTTTCAGCCCTCCGTCATTTCCTGTTTCTGAATTTTCAAACCTTTGCCCTGTTTTGTCGAATGGCATTTTTTGAAATGTTAATTATTTGATATTCAAATTATTTAGACATTATTATAGCACGAAAAGGAAAAAGTGCAATCCCTTTTTTCTTTTCGTGCTCATTTCCCGCCGTTGTCACGTTTCCGGCCACGGTTTACATTTTCTTCTTCCGTTCAGGCAAGCTCCTCTTTCACCAGATCCAGCGCCGCCCTCAGGACCTTGTCCATATCATAGTAGCGGTAACCGCCAAGCCGCCCTCCAAAGAGGACGTTCTTTTCCCCTGCCGCCAGGGCGCGGTACTTTTCATACAGCGCCATGTTCTTCTCATCATTTACCGGGTAATAGGGCTCGTCTCCCGGCTGCCATTTGACCGGATATTCCCTGGTGATCACTGTACCGGGCTGGGTACCGAATTCAAAATGCTTATGCTCGATGATGCGGGTATAAGGCACCTCCCTGTCGGTATAGTTGACGACCGCATTGCCCTGGTAATTGTCCTCATCCGGAAGCTCCTCCGTCTCAAAACGAAGGGAACGGTATTCCAGCGTTCCAAGCTCATAACCAAAATACTCGTCGATCATGCCGGTATAAAGCAGCCTGTCCCAAGTAACCGGTTGCGGTGCGGAAGCATTTTCTTCCAGGAACTTCTGGTAGGAAATACCGGTACGGACCTGGCTACCCTCCAGCATTTTCTCCACTATCTGCGTGTATCCGCCGACCGGAATGCCCTGATAGGGATCATTAAAGTAATTGTTGTCATAGCGGAAACGGAGCGGCACTCTTTTGATGATAAAAGCCGGAAGCTCCGTGCAGTCCCTCCCCCATTGCTTTTCCGTATAGCCTTTGATCAGCTTCTCGTACACGTCGCGCCCTGCCAGCGACAGCGCCTGCTCCTCCAGATTCTTAGGCTCCCCGATATGCAGCCCGGCAATCTGGTCAGCAATGATCTTCTTCGCCTCAGCCGGCTTCTTTATCCCCCACATCCGGCTGAAGGTATTCATGTTGAAAGGAAGATTGTACAGCTCATCCTTGTAGATCGCCACTGGGGAATTGATATAATGGTTAAATTCAGCGAATCCCCTCACATAATCCCAGATTTCCCTGTCCGAGGTATGAAAAATATGGGCACCGTATCTGTGTACCTGGATGCCCATACTCTCCTGCGTGTAGATATTTCCGGCAATATGTTCTCTTCTGTCAATCAGCAGGCAGTTCTTCCCAGCCCTGTGCATCTCGTGTGCAAAGCATGCTCCAAACAGCCCCGTTCCTACGATCAGATAATCATAGTGCATGAAAAATCTCTCCTTCTTGTTATTTTGCCTTGTATTTCTTTATCTGGACAAAGTCTTCCATCAGGCCGAGGATCTTGTCTCTGCCTTCCTGATTCAGCTTCACATAATACTGCATCACCCTGTTTTCCAGAAGCTGCTCGCTGATGGTGGTATCTCTTTCCAGAGAACTGAAATCTACCGGATTCAGATTCAACTTGTTGCACATTTTAATTACCGTGCCATAAGCCATTCCGTCAATCCCGCGTTCCAATGCTGTCACCAGAGTGCTGTAAGGAATCTGCATTTCAATGGCAAACTGCCTTACGCTTCTGTACTGGCTTAAAATTTCTTTCTTCAAGATCTGTGCTTTGGTCATTCTAAAATCCCTCCATTATCCAGCGACCCTTAATAGATTTCGGTTTGTTTATTGTACACCACTTCTATTTCATTTTGCAACAATTCTTTTAAAAAATATACACAATTTCGGATATTTTAAGAAATTGGTCATAATTTCCCAGAAAATGTCTGCAAAGGACGAAAAGCTTGAAAAGCTGTGCCCTGAAGAACCCTTCAGAAGCACAGCCATATCCTGGAATTTACTATATTTTGTTAATTTATAAATATTTATAAAATGCTTTTGTCCAAATTATGGCATTTTTGCGCGTTTAAATATGAAAGGTTTCATCTTAAAGCCGGATATGACAAAATAAGGCCTGCCGTCTCCGGCAGACCTCCATGGCCTTCTTACCTGTTCAGTTGGAACGCTGGATTTCCAGCACCTTGTACTGGAGAGTACCCACCTGGGTCTCCACGTTCACGATATCTCCCACCTTTGCGCCGATCAGCGCCTTACCAACGGGGGATTCGTTGGAAATCTTTCCCTTCAGGCTGTTCGCCTCCGTGGAACCGACAATCTTGTATTCCAGCTCTTCATTATATTCCATATCAAGGATCTTTACGCGGCAGCCGACGTTGATCTTCTCCAGATCCACTTCATCCTCCACCACGACTTCTGCATTTTTCAGGATTTTCTCAAGTTCCTCGATCCTCGCCTCAATATCGCGCTGTTCGTCCTTCGCCGCATCGTATTCCGCATTCTCGGACAGGTCACCCTGTTCTCTGGCCTCCTTGATCTTCTGGGCCACTTCCTGCCTTTTTACGACCTTCAGCTCATGCAGCTCATCTTCATATTTGCGGAGCCCTTCATAGGTAAGGATATTCTTCTTTTCTTCCATCTTCATTCCCTTTCCTGTTCATTTACTGCGAAAGCCCCGGACGGCAGATGCCGGCGGCCTTTTTCTTCTGATTTACAACGGTTCGTATTATACCTTTTTCTCACAAAGGTGTCAAGGTACATCCGGACGCTTCTGTAACAAACATCTTTTCTCTTTGCGTTTAACAGCCGCGCTTTTTCCATATCCGGGGCCATGTCCAGGTAAAGCGTTTTCTCCGGCAGGCTGCGGTATGGGACGCTTCCTCCCAGCCGGGCGTCGATGCACACGGTCCGCCCGGCCGCTTTCTGCCGGAAATATTCCGGAAGCCGCCCAGCGCAGATGACGGGCAGTCCGGTGTCCTGATAGATATGACGGTAATAGGCAAAGCTTTCTGTCACAGGAAGGCTGCCGGAGCTTTCCGGGAGCGCGGTGCTGACCAGCAGAAGGCCGTTCAGCTCTCCGTAATCCTCTCCCAGGAATTCCTGCATCCACTGCTCCTGCCTCATCAGCTTCCGTTCCGGTTCCTCTTCTCCCAGGTCGGGAAGCAGGACGATCATGTTCTCCCGAACGGGCTGCTCCCGGTAAAAGCGCTTCATCCAGAAAAGCCCCGGCAGAAACGGCATCTGCAGCCTGTCCTCGTACCAGACCTGCCTTCCGGGAGGCCTGCGGCGGGATATGCGGGACAGCTTCTCTGCCAGCTTTCCCGGCCTTTTCAGCCAGCGGGCAGGGAGAAGAATGAAGGTAATCTCTACCTCGTCATCCGCATCCGGAATATATTCCACTCTGTCCGGAGCCGGCAGGAGGACACATCTTTTCTTTTTTTCTTTCACCAGATAAGCATCCAGATATTCCATACTCCAGATTATGCGGTGGAAGCGGGTTTCATACATCCGAAAGCGATCATTCAAAAAGGGCCTTCAGCTCCTCCATCGTCTCCATCCGGTTGATCTTTTCCCGGAGTTTTGAGGAACCCGGCCATCCGGCCGTATACCAGCCCGTATGTTTTCTCATTTCCAGGACCGCTGTGCGCTCACCCTTATACTGCATCAGAAGGGCCGCGTGGCGCAGGATCATTTCGCGTGCCTCTTTGGCCGTCGGGCCGGGCAGCAGCTCACCGGTTTCCAGATAATGCGCCGTCCTCCGGAAGATCCACGGATTTCCCCGCGCAGCCCTGCCGATCGCCACCGCGTTGCAGCCGGTTTCCTCAAGCATCTGCTTTGCGGTCTCTGGCCCTGTCACATCTCCGTTTCCGACGACCGGTATCTTCACCGCCGCCTTCACACGGGCTATGATATCCCAGTCCGCCTTTCCGGAATAGAACTGCTGCCTGGTCCTTCCGTGCACAGTAACAGCCGCTGCGCCGCTCTCCTGGGCGATTTGAGCGAGTTCCACCGCGTTCACATGTTCTTCATCAAAGCCTTTGCGGATCTTCACCGTCACCGGTTTTTTCACCGCCCCTGCTACCGCGGAGATGATCCGTCCTGCAAGGAGCGGGTCCTTCATCAGGGCAGAGCCTTCTCCATTATTTACCACCTTTGGGACCGGACAGCCCATGTTGATGTCCAGGATAGCAAAGGGACGGTCCTCGATCCGTTTCGCCATCTGCGCCATCAGCTCAGGCTCGCTGCCGAAAAGCTGCAGGGAGACCGGCTTTTCCTGCTCATGGATCTCCAGCAGGCTTTCCGTATTTCTATTATTATAGTAAATTGCCTTGGCGCTCACCATCTCGCTACATACCAGTCCCGCCCCTTGCTGCCTGCATAGCAGACGAAATGGCAGGTCGCTTACGCCTGCCATTGGTGCGAGGATCACCCGGTTGTCCAAAGTCACATTTCCAATCCTAAGTTTCTCCATTCCTGTCATTTCCTGTTCTTTTCGTATATCAACTGCAGTCCGTCCAGCGTCAGGGAGCTGTCGTAAACATCGATCACACCGGTCTCGTCGGAGATGATCCGTCCCAGCCCGCCGGTGGCAACCACCTTCATATCAGGGATCCCGGTTTCCTTCTTCACCATGTTGACGATGTATTCTGTCTGGCCAATCTGGCCGAACATCAGCCCCGCCTGCATGCTGGAGATCGTTTCCTGCGCCAGGATGCTTTTGGGCTTGCGGATTTCCACCACGGGAAGCCTCGCCGTATCTTCCCAAAGAGCCTTGGCACACATCCGGATGCCCGGCGCCGTGATCCCTGCCGCAAAGCAGCCGTCCTCCGTCACGTAATCGTAGGTGGTTGCGGTGCCGAAATCCAGTACCAGCACAGGCCCGCCGTATTTCTCATAGGCTGCCACCGCGTCCACGATCCGGTCCGCCCCGATCTCTTTGGGGTTCTCCGTCACGATGCGGATGCCTGTTTTGGTTCCCACTCCCACGATCAGCGGCGGCGTCTCCAGATATCTGGTGAGTCCTCCGATCAGAGAGTGCATGATGTTCGGCACCACGCTGGCCACTATCGTTCCCTCGATCTGTTCCTTTGTGATCCCGTCAAACATCAGAAGCTGACGGATATTCATTCCATATTCATCTGAGGTATGGGCCGTCTTCGACATCAGCCGGAAGGTTGTCACCAGCTTCTTCCCATCATAAACTCCGCAGGTAATATTCGTATTTCCCACATCAACCGCTAAGATCATACTGCCTCCATTCCGGAGCGTGGCAAAGCATCGCTTTTGCCGCGACGGGGCGAAGTGAAATCGCGAATGCGATCTCACTTCTGCCATCAGGACTATTTGTGACGCTCCGACACAAATAGCCGTATGAAAAATAAGCCATCGGGCTTATTTTTCATACTGCCTCCATTCTTCAAAGGTCTTCCTCCAAAAGATCGCTCACATCCTCTTTCAGCACCGCGGCGCGGTAATACAGGCTCAGTGATTCCAGCAGCTCCTTGCGCTTTCTGCGTATCTCACCCAGCAGAAGCCCGGCGCTCACCTCATCATACATATAATCCTCATCTGAAGCCTGCGTTTCCATCGTCACGCCGCCGTCCTTTTCAAACAGGATCGTAAAGATGCCGCCCACTTCTTCCGTAAACAGCACGCAGATAATGTGCAGTTCATCCTGAACGGACTGCGGCAGCATCTTAAAATCAGGATTAAAAAAATATTTCTGTTCATAAGAGTTGGCGCCGCACAGAACGACACGTCCCGCCCCGTCCGTCCGCGCCGTCTCTTTTCCGGTCGCTTCCTTCATATTTTTTAGTCTCCATTCCCGAGCGTCATCGATCGGGACAGCCCTAAGAGAGCTGTCCGTGACGCTCCAGTCCAAACAGCCCTGCGAAGATCAGACGTAGCCGTACACTCCGCGGACGGACACCTCGCCCGCATAAACGTATTCCGTCCTGCCGTCCGGCCGCTCCACGATCAGCTCTCCCTTCGCGTTGATCCCTCTGGCAGTCCCTTCGAACTCGCCCTTAGGATCCAGGACGCGGACACGGCTGTCCTTATTTAAAAGCAGCCTTTCATATTCAGCAAGGAGGCCCGATAAATCCCATGTGCTGCAGAATGTTTCATAAGCGCTCTCAAATCGTTCCATCACGTCCGCCAGCAGGGCAGCTCTCACAATGCGTTCTCCCTTTTCTTTTCTGAGGGAGGTCGCAGTACGGGCGATCTCTTCCGGAAAATCCATCTGATTGACGTTCATCCCGGTGCCGATGACCACATAGTGGATATAATCCGGTTCCGCGCTCATTTCCGTGAGAATGCCGCATACCTTTTTCCCGGATACGACGATATCATTCGGCCATTTGATCCCCGCGTCCAACCCCTGCTTTCTCACAGCCTCCGCCGCCGCGAGCGCCATGACGAGCGTCACCATGCTGGCCGCATCCGGCGCACAGTCAGGACGAAGCAGAAGGGTAAAATAAAGATTGCTGCCTTCAGGGGAAAACCAGCCTCTCCCCCGTCTTCCTCTCCCCGCTTCCTGCTGCTCCGCCACCACGAGCGTTCCGGCGGGAGCGCCTTCTTCCGCCGCTTTTTTTGCATCGGTGTTGGTGGAGCCCGTGACCGGACGGAAGATCAGATTTCTGCCCGCCCACTTTGTGTGCAGCCTGCTTGCGATCTCGCTTTCCCCAAGCACATCGGGAGAAGCGAGCAGGCGGTAGCCTTTATTCTGTACCGCCTCGATCTCATAGCCTTCTTCTTTTAACTGATTGATGATCTTCCACACCGCCGTGCGGGAAACGCCAAGCCTGCCGCACAGCTCCTGTCCCGACAGATAATCCTCCTTTTCCCGCAGCAGTGTGAGAACTTCCGTTTTTCTCAAGTCCCGTTTCCTCTTATTCCTGCCAGCCCAGCGTGGCGGCGATCACGGCCTTGATGGTGTGCATCCTGTTCTCCGCCTCGTCGAAAACGACAGAAGCCGGCGACTCAAACACTTCGTCCGTCACCTCCATCTCGGTGATGCCGAATTTGGCTCCAATCTCCTTGCCGATGGTGGTCTTGAGATCATGGAAAGCGGGAAGGCAGTGCATGAAGATGGCGTTTCCCGCGTTTTCCATGATGCGGCTGTTCACCTGATAGGGGCTGAGGAGCTCAATGCGCTCTTCCCACACGCTGTCCGGCTCACCCATGGATACCCACACATCCGTGCAGATCACATCCGCTCCCTTCGTGCCCGCCATGGCATCCTCCGTCAGGGTGATGCTTCCTCCCGTCTGTTTTGCGATCTGCCGGCACTGACTGACCAGCTCATCGGATGGAAAATATTCCTCAGGCGCACAGGCCGTAAAATGCATGCCCATCTTCGCACAGGCCACCATATAGGAATTGCCCATGTTGTATCTAGCGTCTCCCAGATACACAAGCTTCACGCCCTTCAGCCTTCCTAGATGCTCTCTGATGGTCAGAAGGTCCGCCAGCATCTGCGTGGGGTGGAACTCATTGGTCAGGCCGTTCCAGACCGGAACACCCGCGTATGCTGCAAGTTCTTCCACAATCTCCTGACCGAATCCCCGATACTCGATCCCTTCATACATCCTTCCCAGCACGCGGGCCGTATCCGCGATGCTCTCCTTCTTGCCGATCTGGGATCCCATCGGGTCCAGATAGGTGGTACCAAGGCCCAGATCGTGGGCCGCCACCTCGAAGGAACAGCGCGTCCTCGTGCTTGTCTTTTCAAAGATCAGGGCGATGTTTTTCCCGCGGAAGCGGTCCACCGGGATCCCCTGCTTCTTCTTTTCCTTCAGATCTGCCGCAAGATCGAGCAGATACGTGATCTCCTCCGGCGTATAATCCAGCAGCTTCAGAAAATGACGTCCTTTCAGATCCATTTTTTTCTCCTCTCACCATGAAAAGGTTCCGCACCATGGACTGATGCAGAACCCCTTTTTTCATTTCCTCTTTCGTCCGGGATTGTCCCGTCAGGAATTCAGCACCTCTTTGGCAGAGGCAAGCACCCCGGCCAGGCTCTGGATCTCGGATGGAATAATGATCTTCGTCGCTTTGCCGTCCGCAGCCTTTTCAAAGGCCTCAAGCCCCTTCAGCTTCAGCACGGCCTCATCCGCTCCTGCTTCCCGGATGAACCGGATACCATCCGCCGTCGCCTGCTGCACCTTCAGAATGGCCTCCGCCTCACCTTCCGCTTCGCGGATCATCTTCTCCTTCTCCGCTTCCGCGCGAAGGATCGCGGACTGTTTCTCAGCCTCCGCCTCAAGGATAGCGGACTGCTTCTTACCTTCCGCCACGAGGATCGTGGATTTCTTTTCGCCCTCTGCACGCAGGATCGCTTCACGTCTTTCGCGTTCTGCCTTCATCTGCTTCTCCATAGCGTCCTGAATGGCCGCCGGAGGGATGATATTCTTCAGCTCCACTCTGGTCACCCGGATGCCCCAGGGATCGGTGGCAACGTCCAGGGACGAGCGCATCTTGGTGTTGATGGTTTCTCTGGAAGTCAGCGTCTGGTCCAGTTCCAGATCACCGATGATATTTCTCAGGGTGGTGGCTGTCAGATTCTCGATCGCCATGATCGGATTCTCCACGCCGTATGTGAACAGTTTGGGGTCCGTGATCTGGAAAAACACCACCGTATCGATCCGCATGGTCACGTTATCCTTCGTGATCACCGGCTGCGGCGCAAAATCCACCACCTGCTCCTTCAGATTGACTTTCTTGGCAATCTTGTCGATGATGGGCAGCTTGACCTTCAGGCCAACGCTCCAGGTCCCCTGGTAGGCGCCAAGGCGCTCCACCACATAAGCCTGAGCCTGCGGCACGATCTTGATACAGGACGATAAGATCAGGATGATCAGGATCAAAATAATCAGCAATACAATCGCTCCAGGCATTTCAGTCTCCTTCCTTTCTCTCCTCTACGATCAGCTTCACTCCGCTGACCGCACAGATATAAACCACTCTGCCTTTCGGGATCACCCGCTCATCCCGCGTGCTCCGGGCCGTCCATTCCTGGCCGTTCACGCTCACGAGCCCCGACGGTTTAAGATTGTCGATCTCTTCCTCTACCACAGCCTTTTTCCCGATCAGGCTCTCCACATTGGTCTTCACCCGGTCATTGTTGAAATACCTGACCGCCAGCGGCCTGGTGAAAAAAAGCAGGACTGCCGACACCGCCACAAAAAGCGTGATCTGAAGATACAGGGGCGCGCCGAATGCCGCCGCAATGATCGCGATGAGCGCTCCTCCCGCAAACCAGATCGTGGTCAGCCCCAGAGTGGCTATTTCGATCACGACCAGAATGATCAGAAGAACGAGCCAGAATATGATCTGGTCCATATCCTCCACCTCTCCTTCCGCCGCGCTGGCAGTTTTGCACCGCGGCTTTTCTTCATCATACTATATCAAAAAAAGATATTCAATCCTTTTCTGTCGCACCCAATGTAAAGAAAACGAAAAATCAGGCAAAAAAAGGGGCGGCGCAGCCCCTGCAGGCCGCAACCGCCCCGGATGAGTCCGTCTGTTTCCCGACATCCCGCGCTGAAGGCGTTACCAGAATACATGGTTTCCGATCACGATCCCGTCACGTCCGCCCGCCCTGCGGAAATGGGTGGCGCCGCCCACGTTCGTCACTCCTGCAAGGGCTTCTGTCGCCGCCTGGATACAGCTTGCCGAAACAGATCCGCTCGACACCACACGCGCCAGTTTTCCGCTCCCCGCGGGAGTAAACTGGCCGGAGGCAAAGATCACATCCGTCACGGTATTCGGATAGGACGCGCTTTTTACCCGGTTGACGACCACAGCACCCACCGCGAGCTGTCCTTCATAGCTTTCGCTTCCGGCCTCGCACTGGATCAGAGCGGCAAGCAGCGTTACATCGCTTGTGCCTGCCGGTATGCTTCCGGAATTCTGGCGTCCAGGAGAATCCTGGATCTTTGCAGGCGCAGATTTTTCCGCCGGCTCTTCCACATCCTCTTCCACCCGCTGTCTGGCTGCCACCTCTTCCAGCGTCTCCCCGTGATCATATTCAAAATCAACCTCTATATATTCGGAAGACACATATCCGGTCTCCCCTTCATAATCCACCGCAGCCCATTCGGCATCCAGTTCTATCCCGTTGCTGTAACGAAGTTGCTCCTTGTCCACTACCTCATAGACCTCTCCCTGAGCGGCAAGGTCATAAACAGCAGCGTCCATGGAAGGCTCCTTCCGAATGCGGATCGTTTCCCCTGTCACATGGGCGATCAGCCGTCCCACCTGTTCCAGTTCTTCTACCGCGTTTTCCCCGAAAAGAAGATATTCATCCTTCGCCCAGCCGATCAGGCTCCCGGACTCCAGCTTTGTCCAACCGTCCTTTCTTTCCAAGATGGTGCCTCCGCAGTCCGCATAAAGATATCCCACCCTTTCGGCATCTTCGGACGGTTCGCTGCGGACGTTCAGCACGTCATTTACGGCTGTCATCACAAGTTCATCCTGAAAGGAATCTTCAGTTTCGGCTTCCTTTTCTTCCGTCTGCCCGTCTGAGGTCTTCTCCTCGGCGTCCCTTTCTTTGGCGGCTTTTTTCTCTAGCTCTTCCGCCTTTACGTTCTCGGCTTCCGCCTCTCCGGCCATTCCGTTCCGAAGACGTTCTTTATCCAGAGCCTCTTCGTCCGGTGCTTCTCTGTCTTCCTCCGGCACGGAATCGAGGATCTGACCCACTCCGGCCGTCAACTGCCCCTGATCGTCAGACGCCAGCACTCGCTTCGCTTCCGGTATGCCCCCCAGCAAACCAAGCGCCATCAGAAATCCAGCAAGCCGGTATCCGCGCCTTCGCCCTTTCCTTTTCTGCCTTTTCATCGTCCTTTCCCCATAAGTTTTACAGTTCACACGTTCGCCAAGACCAGACAGATGCCGTGCCTGCGCGGGCAGCCGTCTGATATATTACGGACATGTTAACAATTATTGCAAAATCTGTCAAGATATTACAGAAATAAAACAGGCGGCCGCACGTCTGTCCCGTGCCTGCCGCCTGTTTTGCAGATTTCCGATACGCCTTATTTTGAGAGAAAATCCTCCCGTTTGGGATTGAATACGTCCACCAGTTTTCCCGCTTCCAGGCAGACCGTTCCATGCACCGAGTCCGGAGGCATCAGAACGCAGTCGCCTTTGGAAACGATCTGCGTCTTTCCCGAAACGGTGAACTCAAATTTTCCTTCCGCTACATAGGTCACCTGAGTGTGCGGATGGGAATGGACATTGCCCTTCGCCCCTTTTTCAAAAGTGATCTCACACATCATGATGTTGTCATTGTATCCCATCACTTTTCTTGTCACGCCCGGCTCGCAGGGCGTGACCGCGCAGTCTTCGTTCTTGATAAACATTCCTTTTCTCTCCTTTCTGTTCTTTATTCCACATACTAAGCCAGAACTGTACGAATCCCTTACCTGTATTCTTTATTATATTCGTCCAGGGGGCATCTGGCAAGCACAGGACAAATCGCGTATACCCCTCCTCTGTTTGCAGAAAGAACAACATTTGGTGCGGCTTCGGTCTGATAGGCAAGCTTGTTATTGGCCTATTAAAGTAAAAACAATTTCTTTCTTTTTATTCTTTTTATGTTATAATTTACACAACTGAAACTTGTTTTTTATACAAAGGGGGGGGAAAAATGCTCGAAAAGCAATCGTGGATGAAATTTGCACCGGAATTATATCTTGAATGGAGACAAGCTTCGGAAGAGGGACTGGATGTGGCAGCTCTGGAAAAGCTGTGTTATCTAACTTCTGAAGCCAGTAAAAGAGAAGACTGCGAGGAAATAGCAGAACTCATTTGGAAGAAGCTGAAAGCAGCCCCTGTCAGAAAGGACTACCTCTATTATGAGCCATCGGATCTGGCAGGGATCCAGGCCGCAGCCCCTATTAAGCGACACCATTTCAGCGATTTCCTTACCAAGGAGCAAAAGGCGGAAAAGCTGAAAGGGGCCTGGATAGGACGCATCAGCGGCTGTCTGCTCGGCAAACCTGTGGAAGGATTCAAACGGGATAAATTATACGCGATCCTGAAACAAACCAATAATTATCCCATGAACCGCTACATCCGGGCAAAAGAGTTTACACCCGAACTGAAGAAGGAAATCGGGTATGACGAACTGCAGCAATGGCAGCTCTGCTATGCGGATCAGATCAAGGGCTGTTCGCCAGCTGACGATGATACCAATTATACAGTGCTTGCGATGAAGATCGTAGAGAATTATGGCAGAAATTTCAGGCCGAACGATGTCTTGGAAGCATGGCTGACATGGATGCCCATGTTTTCCGCCTGTACGGCAGAAAGAGCTGCCTATCGAAACGCAGCCATGGGAATCTGCGCCCCTCAGACAGCAGAATACAAAAACCCTTACAGAGAATGGATCGGCGCGCAGATCCGCGGTGATTTTTATGGCTACATCAATCCGGCTGAGCCTGCAGCCGCAGCAGAAATGGCCTGGCGTGACGCTTCCGTTTCCCACGTAAAGAATGGCATCTATGGAGAAATGCTTGTTGCCGCGATGCTTGCCGCCGCTTCAGTCTGTAACGATATCAAAACTATAATTGAAGCTGGGCTGGATGAAATTCCGGAGAAATGCAGGTTGAAAGCTGCTGTTGAAAAAGTGATCCTCTGGTATGAAGAAGGGCGTACCGCTGAGGAAGTCATTGAAAAAATACATCAGATGTATGACGAACACAGCCAACATGACTGGTGTCATACTATTTCCAACGCCATGATCGTAATAATGGCTCTGCTATACGGCGGACGGGATTTTTCCAAAACTGTCTGCCTCGCCGTACAGGCAGCCTTTGATACAGACTGCAATGGGGCGACAGCCGGTTCTATTGTCGGAATGATACTGGGGCAAAAGGGGATTCCTGAAGAATGGTATGAATGCTATCAGGAAACGCTGGCGACAGGGATTATGGGTTATCCTCTGGTTACGGTAGATGATCTGGTAGCAAAAACCATGGAACTTATCATATAATTTTCCAAACAACTAAAGCGGCTGGCATACGCCAGACCGCTTTTTCACCCTTTTTTCTATTTTTCTAATAAAATACATGATTTCCGATCACCTGGCCGCTGCGGCCGTTCACTCTTCTGAAGTACAGCTTATCTCCGACCGGTTCAGAACCGGCTATAGCTTCCAGCGCCGCCTGTCTGCAGGATGCGCTGACATTTCCGGAATTCAGCGTCCTGCTCAGGCTTCCATTCCTGACCGGGCTGAACTGACCTGCCGCGTAGATCACCTCTGAGATGGTATTCGGATGGTTTGCGGATTCCACACGGTTCATCACCACGTTTCCCACAGCTACTTGGCCGATATACGATTCGCCGCCCGCCTCACACTGGATGAGCGCCGCAAGCAGATCATACTCCTGTCTGCTGACTCCGTTCTGTGCGAGGATCGCATCTTCCATTGCAGTCCGAGCCGCCGCTGCTGCCGCCTGAGCTGCCGCTGCCTGCGCCGCCGCTGCCTGCGCCGCCGCTGCCTGAGCTGCTGCCGCCTGAGCTGCTGCCGCCTGCGTCATATCCGTCTGTACTGCTTCCTGCTGCACATTAACCTGGCCGGACGTATCTGTCGGTACAACACCATTTGCAAAAACAGTTGTTTCACATGCCATGCCCAGGAATAATATTCCTGTAAACATACCTGCGGCATGCATCCACAGCCTTCTGCCATTTGTGTTCATAGCAACCTCCAATCTTTCCGCTCTGAGGGATTCTGCACATTTGTTACAAAATTATTAACAAATGTTACGATTGTTATCATAACAGTTGTGATCTATTTTGTCAACACCAATCTCATCCGCATTTTTCGGCATTTTTCTCTCTATTTTTTGTTTTATAAATATCATTTCTATAAAAATCCGTTGATTTATATCGCAAATACAAATATTTAGTTATTTCTTATCATATTATTCATGTTTTTTCAGTATAATAAAAATGCCTTTCCGAATATATATTTCACGGAAAAGGCATTTTTTATTCTTCTGCTTCACTTTTTGTTAATATATTACAAATATTACAGCTTTTTTGATCTTTCCACACAGGCGCAGATGGCATCCATCGCCGCGCCGCGGAAATTTTTTTCTTCCAGCGCACGGACTCCCTGAATGGTCGTTCCTCCGGGGGAGCATACCATATCCTTCAGTTCGCCGGGGTGCATTCCTGTCTCAAGGACCATTTTCGCACTTCCCATTACAGCCTGCGCCGCCATCTCATAAGCCTGCGCCCTGGGCATTCCTTCCGCCACGGCGCCATCCGCCATGGCTTCAATGAACAGAAATACGAAGGCCGGGGAACTTCCGCTCACCGCGCTTACCACATCCATCAGCCGCTCCGGCACCATGACCGTCCGGCCGAAGCTGTCCGTCAGACGTTTCACCTCTTCCACCGCTTCTTTCGGCACTCCGTCAGAAGCGCACATTCCGGTACAGCCTTCTCCCACAAGGGCGGGCGTATTTGGCATGCAGCGGATCATCGGAACAGGAAATCCAAAGCTTTCCTGAAACCAGGCGACCGTTTTCCCGGGAGCAAGGCTGATCAGCAGCTTCTTCTGCCACGCTTCCTCTCCAAGCACTTTCAGTTCCCCGATCACCTCATCAAAAAACTGTGGCTTTACCGCCAGCACAATGATATCCGCTTTCTCCGCCACTTTTGTATTATCCGCAAGGACATCGATCCCATATTTCTCCCGGGCCTTCTGTCTGCTTTTTTCTGTTTTCGCATTTCCCACGATATCCTGCGGTTCCACCAGGCCTTCCTTCAGCATGCCGCCGATCATGGCGGAAGCCATATTTCCCAAACCGATGAACCCGATCTTTTTCTTCATAAATCATTCCCTCCAAAAAGTCACTGGAACTGTCTTCTCTGTCTTGCGGCTTCATACATGAGGATTCCGGAAGCCATCGCCGCGTTCAGGGATTCCACCCGTCCTTCCATAGGGATCCGGATGTAGCAGTCCGCAAGCGCCGCTGTTTCCGGCCGAAGGCCGTTTCCTTCATTTCCGATCAAAAAAGCGGTCCCACCCGTATAATCCGCTTCCGTATATTCCAGCGTTCCTTTCAGATGCGCCGCATAGATACGGATGCCTGCCGCCTTCATCCGTTCCGCCGCCCCGGCAAGGGAGGACACATAGGCAAAGGGAACACGGTAGATGCTTCCCATGGTGGAACGGATCGTCTTAGGGTTATAAATATCCGCGCATCCTTCGCTCAGCAGGACGCCGCAGATGCCCGCCCCTTCCCCGGTCCTCAGGATGGTCCCCAGATTTCCCGGATCCTGAATATCCTCCAGTACCATGATAAGGGGCTTTTCCCCGGTGAGGATATCCGCCTCCTCATAGATTTTCCTTTTCATCACGCACAGGATCCCCTGGGGCGAATCCGTATCCGACATTTTCGCAAAAACCTCGTCGGAGACCCTCTCAAAGGAAACCGCGGAGAGCTTTCCTTCGCAGGACGGTACGTGAAAGCTCTCAGATACATATACTTCTTCCATTTCCCCTTCCGGCGCTTCTAGGAACATTTTTACGCCTTCCACGACGTATTTCCCCTGGTTTTTCCTTTCCTTCGCCTTCCGGTTCAGGATCGCGACGTTCTTCACTCTGCTGTTCGATAAGGATGTAATCATTCTGCACTCTCTCCATCCAAAGCTCTTTGGGATGTCTCCTTAAAAAACAACGGCGCGCAGCGCGCACCGTTGTCTGTTCTTTTGGCTGCGGGCAGGCGGAGGATGCTACGCCCTTCCCGCCTGTGCGGGGTCCGGTCAGATCGCCAGCAGCTTGCTGATCTTGTACTCATATTCCGGAATATCTTTCTGCATGGCCAGCGCTTCTTCAATATCGAAATCCACGAACTTGCCGCCGCGGTATCCGATCACGCGGTTCGTCTTTCCTTCGCAGAGGATGTCCGCCGCCAGGCAGCCCATGATGGAAGCGTAATACCGGTCCTTACAGGTCGGACTTCCGCCCCTCTGCATGTAGCCTAGGATCGTCGCCCTGGTCTCCACACCCGTCGCCGCTTCGATTCTTCTCGCCATGGAAGTGGAATGGCCGATTCCTTCCGCGTTTATGATCAGATGATGGGTCTTTCCCCTCTTTCTGTTATTGATGATGTTATTGATGATATTCTGCTCATTATAATCATATTTTTCAGGAAGCAGGATGTCCTCCGCTCCGTTTGCAACGCCGCACCAGAGCGCAATGTAACCCGCGTTCCTGCCCATGACCTCGATGATGCTGCACCGCTCATGGGAGGATGAGGTATCCCTTACCTTATCGATCGCCTGCATGGCGGTGTTGACTGCCGTATCAAAACCGATCGTATAATCCGTACACGCGATGTCCAGATCGATGGTGCCTGGAAGTCCGATGGTATTGATCCCGTGTCTGGAAAGCGCCTGCGCGCCCATGTAGGAACCGTCCCCGCCGATGACCACCAGGCCGTCGATTCCATGTTTGCGGCAGATGTCCGCCCCCTGCTGCTGGCCGGCCTCCGTCTTGAACTCCATACAGCGCGCCGTACCCAGGATCGTTCCGCCCCTCTGGATGATATCGGAAACGCTGCGCGCCTCCATGTCGATGATCTCCTCATTCAGAAGTCCCTGATAGCCTCTTTTAATACCCTTTACCTTCACGCCGTTCGTCAGCGACTTTCTCACCACCGCGCGGATCGCCGCGTTCATTCCCGGCGCATCTCCGCCGCTCGTCAGGACGCCTATCGTCTTAATCGCCTTTGCCATACGTCTTCCTCCAGTCTATCATATTCGTATATCAGATAAATTTCCGTAGTCTATGATTATTCTAATCTATAAACAACCCCTTTTCAATCATTTTCTTGTAAAGATTTCCGAAAAGCCTTTTTCTCTTTTCTTCCTTATAAAAAAGGTTTTACAAATCCTTTTTAAGCCTCTTGACAACAAGGCTGAAATGAGATATCATTTCGTTCGCATCCTAACAATACGGGCTGATCTGCTATGCCCAAAAAGGGGGCTTCAAAATGGAATTGGACTGTGGCGCATGGATCAACCTGCTGTCGCACAAGGTCAAGGCGCGGCTTGACGCCACGCTGCAGGACCTCGGCATTACCGGCGTGCAGAGCCGGGTGATCTATTACATTCTGTCCCACTGCCAGGAAGGTCCGGTTTTTCAGCGCGACATTGAAAACGTGTTCGGGCTGAGCCGTTCGACCGCGACAGGCATACTTCAGCTGCTGGAGAAAAACGGCATCATCCGGCGGGAGAGCGTCGCGAGCGACGCAAGACTGAAAAAACTGGTGCCAACACAGCGTGCCGTCGATCTGGACACCCAGGTAAGCGCCTGCCTGCGGGAGACCGACCGCATGCTGACACGCGGCCTTACCAAAGATCAGGTCCTTCTGTTCAAGGAAATGGCCGCGCAGATGCTGCGCAACCTGGACGACTGGAGCGACGGGATGCACAGCTGTACAGACGGCCTTTCGACCTGCCCTGCGCGAAAAGCCGCTTCGAAGACCAAATAAAAATTGCAGGGAAAAGGAGGAGTGTCTCAAATGATAAAAGTCTTAGCACGGAGTATCCGTGAGTTCAAAAAGGCTTCCATCCTGACGCCTCTGCTGGTAACGGTAGAGGTTATTATGGAATGTGTGATCCCGTTTGTGATCGCCAATCTTGTCAATCAGATGCAGGCCGGCTGCTCCATGGCCGTGATCGCCCGGTACGGGGCTGCGCTGATCGTCATGTCTGTCATCTCGCTGATCTTTGGCGGCGCTGCGGGCTCGACCTGTGCCACCGCATCCGCAGGCTTTGCGCGGAACCTGCGCAAGGATATGTTTTATAAGATTCAGGAATATTCATTTGAAAACATCGATAAATTCCTGGTCTCCAGCCTGGTCACCCGTCTGACCACCGATATCACCAACGTACAGATGGCTTATATGATGATCATCCGTATCGCCATCCGCTGCCCTTTGATGCTGATCTTTTCGTTTGCGATGGGCTTCATCATGGGCGGACGTCTTGCCGTGATCTTCTTAGTCACTATCCCGCTTCTGGGCATCGGCCTGTTTTTTGTGATCCGGTCCGCAACGCCGCTGTTCCGCCGCGTTTTCCGCAAATACGATGCGCTGAACGATTCGGTCCAGGAAAACATCCAGGCCATGCGCGTGGTCAAATCCTATGTGCGTGAGGATTATGAAAAGAAGAAATTCGGCAGGGCTGCCGAGGATGTCCAGAAAGATTTCACCAAGGCGGAGCGCATTATGGCGCTCAACAGCCCGATGATGCAGTTCTGCGTATACGCCGGAATGGCGTTCGTCATTTCCTACGGCTCCTATACCGTCATCACCAGCCGTGGACTGGATCTGAACGTGGGACAGATGTCTTCCATGCTGACCTACAGCTTCCAGATCCTGATGAGCCTGATGATGCTCTCCATGGTATTCGGAATGATCACCATGTCTACCGAGTCTGCCGAGCGTATTGTTGAGGTATTGACGGAAAAGAGCACGCTGCAGAGCCCGGAAGGCGGCCTCACCGAAGTGAAAGACGGTTCCGTTGACTTTGATGACGTGAGCTTCAAGTATTCCAAAAAAGCCGACCGCATGGCTCTGTCCAACATCAACTTACATATCAAGTCGGGCGAGGTCGTAGGCATCCTGGGCGGCACCGGTTCCTCCAAATCCTCGCTGATCCAGCTTATCCCCCGTCTGTACGACGTGACAGAAGGAAGCGTCAAGGTGGGCGGTGTGGATGTCCGCAAATATGATCTGGAAGCGCTGCGCAATCAGGTTGCTGTCGTACTCCAGAAAAACGTGCTGTTTTCGGGTACTATCAAGGATAACCTGCGCTGGGGCAACCCCAACGCCACGGATGCTGAGATGGAAGAAGCCTGCCGTCTGGCACAGGCCGATGAGTTCATCCAGCAGTTCCCGAACAAATATGATACCTGGATCGAACAGGGCGGAACCAATGTCTCCGGCGGTCAGAAGCAGCGTCTGTGCATTGCCCGCGCGCTGTTAAAGAAACCCAAGATCCTGATCCTGGATGATTCCACCAGCGCAGTAGATACCCGCACCGACGCTCTGATCCGCAAGGGCTTCCGCGAATTCATTCCGGAAACCACCAAGATCATCATCGCACAGCGTATTGCCAGTGTGCAGGATGCCGACCGCATCATCCTGATGGAAGGCGGCCGCATCAGCGCCATGGGCACTCATGAGGAGCTGATGAAATCCAGCCCGGTATATCAGGATATCTATCAGTCTCAGAACCGAATAGGAGGTGATAAGGATGGCAAATAATACCACCGCACGCGGCAGCCGTGCTCCAAAAGGCGTGCTTGGGCGCCTGATCCGCACCGTATTCCAGTTTTATCCGGTGCTTCTTCCGATCACTCTTGTATGTATCCTCATCAACGCAGTGGTGAGCTCCATCCCTTCCATTTTCATGCAGAATGCCATTGCCGTCGTGGAGGATACCTTTGAAAGCGGCGACTGGTCTTCCGCTTCCGGGCGCATTTTCACCCTGCTGACCATTCTGATCATCCTGTATGTCATCAGCCTGGCCGCCAACGTTCTTTACACCCAGATGATGGCCATTATCACCCAGGGCACGCTCGCAAAAATGCGTGAGAAAATGTTCGACCACATGCAGGATCTGCCCATCCGGTATTTTGATACGCACAATCATGGCGATATCATGAGCTTTTATACCAATGATATCGACACGCTCCGGCAGATGATCAGCCAGAGCCTTCCGCAGTTGATGATCTCCGGAGTCACTCTGATCAGCGTTTTCTGCATCATGCTGTATTACAGCATCTGGCTGGCGCTTGTGGTCATCTTAGGCGTCATCATCATGACTTTGGTAACACGGTATGTGAGCGGCCATTCCTCCCGCTACTTCCTCAGACAGCAGATTTCCATTGCCCGGACTGAAGGCTTCGTGGAGGAAATGATGAACGGCCAGAAGGTCATCAAGGTCTTCTGCCATGAAGAAGAAGCCAAAGCCGATTTCGACAAGGTCAATGACGAGCTGTTTGAAAACTCCGAAAAGGCCAACCGTTACGCCAACATCCTCATGCCGCTTCTGGGAAACATCGGAAACGTCATGTACGTAATCGTCGCCCTAGTGGGCGGCAGCCTGCTGCTGTTCGGCGCTCCCAACCTGAGCCTTTCCGGCATGGCCCTGAGCATCAGCATCGTCGTTCCGTTCCTGAACATGACCAAGCAGTTTGCAGGTGCTATCGGCCAGGTATCCAACCAGATCAACATGGTGATCATGGGTCTTGCGGGCGCGCACCGGATCTTCGCGCTGCTGGATGAGGAGCCGGAGACCGACGAGGGCTACGTTACTCTGGTCAACGCGAAAGAAAAGGCCGACGGCACCCTGGAGGAATGCCCGGAACGTACCAACGTGTGGGCATGGAAGCATCCCCACCATGACGGCACCGTCACCTATACCCGCCTGCAGGGCGATGTCAGATTCTATGATGTTGACTTCGCTTATGAGCCGGGCAAGGTCGTACTGCACGATATTTCCCTGTATGCCAAGCCGGGACAGAAGGTTGCCTTCGTCGGTTCCACCGGAGCGGGCAAGACGACCATCACCAACTTGATCAACCGTTTCTACGACATCGCGGACGGCAAGATCCGTTACGATGGCATCAACATCAACAAGATCAAAAAGGCCGACCTGCGCCACAGCCTTGGCATCGTGCTGCAGGATACCAACCTCTTCACCGGCACCGTTATGGAAAACATCCGCTACGGCAATCTGGACGCTCCCGATGCGGACTGCATCGGCGCGGCAAGGCTGGCCGGCGCGGACGACTTCATCCGCCGCCTGCCTGACGGCTACAACACCATGCTGACCGGTAACGGAGCGAACCTGAGCCAGGGCCAGAGACAGCTTCTTGCCATCGCCCGTGCGGCCGTTGCGGATCCTCCGGTCATGATCCTGGACGAAGCGACCAGCTCCATCGATACGCATACGGAAGCGATCGTTCAGCGCGGCATGGACGCCCTGATGATGGGTCGTACCACCTTCGTCATCGCGCACCGTCTGTCAACGGTACAGAACGCTGACGCCATCATGGTTCTCGACCATGGCCGGATCATCGAGCGCGGCACCCATGAGGATCTGATCAAGCTCAAGGGTACTTACTACCAGCTATATACCGGCGCGCTTGAGTTGGATTAAAATACGTTCACAGGCTCCCTTCCGGGCCGCAGGCTTTGCATGATTTGCCTGACTGCCCGGAAGGGAGCCTGAATTTTTTATTCCGGTACATCATGAATTTGCGGGATACGCCTTCTTAATTTTGAATTTGAAATTCAATGAAATTAAATTTAAAACAATTTGATAAAACGTTTCATATATATTATATTAAATGCATGGGAAACCAGAGGACATAACAGGCGGCCTGCCCTTCGTTGTCTATTGAACGGAGGGGTTGTCCCTCCGGAATCGAAAGAGAAAGTGGGGATGGCTAATGGTTACATATGCTGACTTATTTCAGTTTTGTGTACTCATTGCCACTATCGTGGGATTATGTTATACGATCTTCGATGGAAAGAAATAGCCGCCACTACTCGCACTAGTGACGGCTGGCCTCATCTGAGGTAAGTCTTTAAACTATACGGGGTAGGCCATATGTCTCTGGCTTTCCCTTTTTCTATATCT
>DWYY01000100.1 GCA_019118445.1 Candidatus Eisenbergiella merdipullorum
GGCAGCTCAAGGCTTATAACCGTAAGGACTATAACGATTTCCCCATGCGGCCACTGGGATGGAAAACACCTAACGAGGTACTTCGGGAGTATTTAAATTCACTGTAACAAATGTTTGACAAACCTACAAAAACGATATGCCGCATCCCTATCCCAGCCGCATGGCGATCTCAAGCTTCCAGTCTTCCAGTTCCTTCGTTCTGTGCAGGGAAACGTCCGCCAAGCTTCCGCAGATCAGCGGCATCTGCGGCGGCAGATGGCCCAGATCCACATCCATGATGACCGGAACGCCGAATTCCTTCAGAGGTTCCCACACGGCAGCATACTGATCCAGCCCCATCATTTCCTGTCCGAAGCACAGAGGACGTCCGATCAGGAAGCCCTTCACATGAGAAAACCAGCCCGCATGCTTCATCTGCCACATGGCACGGCGGATGGAAAACACGTTCAGGTCACAGGACTCCAGAAACCAGATGATCCCGTCCTGCGCATACTTTTCCGAAAACTCCCGGACACGGTCGTACTTCGTCCCGGTCAGATTGACCAGACAGTCGGTGCAGCCGCCCAGCAGACGGCCA
The DNA here is from genome assembly GCA_019118445.1 of Candidatus Eisenbergiella merdipullorum. Lineage (GTDB taxonomy): Bacteria > Bacillota > Clostridia > Lachnospirales > Lachnospiraceae > Eisenbergiella > Eisenbergiella merdipullorum. Next base: position 578 of record DWYY01000100.1, read on the forward strand.
TGGAAACGGATTTCTCCCGTTTCAGCCGCGTTTCCTATGCCAAAGGGCTTCAGGACCACCGGCTCGGTAGTATGATAGGGAGCCAGCGGATTTTCCTCCGTCTTAAATCTCTCCTTCTCCCAGCGGTCATAGCTGTGCGCGGTCAGGTTCTTTCCGCACAGAAGATCCAGGGCGTCATGAACGGAAGAGTGCCAGGGTTCCATTCCGAATGCGCCCGCGCATGGGCCGTAAATGGACGCGGTATCGCAGAGGGTGGGCAGAAGCAACGTCAGGTTGGTATTGTCGGAATAGCCCATGAACCATTTGGGGGCAGCCTGCATAATCCGGTCAAAATCCACATAATCCAGAATCTCGCACATCAGCTCGCCGCCCCCGCAGGAAATCAGCACATCGCTGTCCGATGCGGTCATCGCCTCATTGATTTCCCTTCCGCAGTTTTCCGGCGTGCTGCTGATGCCGATTCCGTCGGAGGCGTAGCAGTTCGGGCCCAGCTTTGTGGAATAGCCCAGCGACTGAAATTTCTTCAGCGCATTGTTAAAGGCGCTGTAATAGGGCTCCGTCGCCGCCCCGCAGGATGGAGTGACGAAGCCGATGGTGCCGTTTTCTTTTAAAAATTCAGGGTATCTCATAATCCGTACCTCCATTCAACGTTTTTGCCGCAGACAGCGGACTCCCGCTCACGGCGGCGTCCGCCATCTGCGCCTTTTCGCCGGATAAAGACAGTCCCTTTCACAAGAGAATCAGCAAATCCTCGTTCCCTCCGGGATGATGTCGTCCACAAAGATCACCTGGCAGCCGCAGGCATTATTGGTCGCGGCCAGCAGCATGCCTTCGCTGGTCACGCCGGAAAATCTGGCCGGCTTCAGGTTCGCAAGCACGATGATCTTCTTTCCCACCATCTCCTCGGGCGTGTAATAGCTCTTGATGCTGGAAACGATCACCCGCTCCTTCAGCCCGTCGAACAGGGTCAGCTTGTAGCAGCTGTGAGACTTGCGGATCTCCGCACACTTGAGGATCTTACATACGCGCATGTCCATCCGCTGGAAGTCCTCCATGGTGATCTCCTCGCGCACCGGCTCCACCGGATCGGGATCGCCGTAGACCACCTGCTTTTTCTCAGGCTCCGCAGCCTTCTTCTCCGCCGCGGCCCGCTCTTCCGCTGCGGCCCGCTCTTCCGCCTCAGTCATGGGCGTGGAGAAATCCAGAAGGTGCACATAGCGTTCCGGATCGATGGCATACAGGAACAGATACAGCCTCGGGCCTTTTTCCTTATCGATCAGGAGCTTGTATACATTTTTGAAAAACTGCCCTTGGATCTTCTTGAGTTCTTTCTGATCCTCCAGGCTGCCGATCACCTGCTTGGGGATGGCATACAGCTCCTGGTTCAGGCTATCCAGATCGTAGCCGCCCTTTATGAGGAATTCATGCAACAGGGCAATCTCCTTTTTCTCGTCCTCATTTAAGGAATCGTAAACCTCCCAGTTCCGAGTGACGCGCAGGCGGTTCACGTTTTCAGGAGAGCACTGCTCCAGCCAGTATTTCGCACGGTCCAGCCTGTCCTTGAACTGTTCATAGGTGAAGGGCTGGCCGATCTTTTTGAACACGGTCTCCAGCATGGGCACGTTGAAATCCACCACGGAGCCGAGCTGGACCAGAAGGCTCATGGGAACGGTATCTATCTTGTGGTAAACCGGCTTTCCGTCCACTTCCCCTTCCTCGCGCAGGCAGTTTTCCATGACCGCATTGAGGAACTCGTCGCCTTTCCCCGCCACAAATTCATTATACTGTTTGTCAAACTCAAAATACTGCCGGAGGATGCCGTCATCAAAGCAGAAATCAAACGCCTTTGTGGGCTCGGATTTGGCATACAGCCACAGGATCACCTCAGGCTGATAAAGCTTCAGCAGGGTATCGGGCGTCAAGTTCAATCCGGAGGAACCGGACATTTTTCCCGTTGCCCCCTTGATGCCGATGAATTCGTAGCCCTGGAACACAGGCGCTTCGTAGCCGAAGATCTTCTTTGCAATCACACGGCTGGTATCGTAACTTCCGCCCGGGCTGGCGTGGTCCTTTCCGCCCGGCTCGAAATCCACGCCCTCATACATCCAGCGCATGGGCCAGTCGATCTTCCAGGCCAGTTTGCAGTTAAAATCCTTCGTAAAATCAAAGGTCCCGTGATGGCCGCAAGCGCACTCATACTCCGCAACGGTGCAGTCTTGGGAAAGCGAAGTGATCTTCGTGGTGTCTTTGCCGCAGTGCGGGCAGTAGATGCTCACCGGATAGTACGCCTCCCGCTCCCCTTCCTGGGCGGTCTGCGTGCGGAAGCTGTCCAGGATATCGAAGATCTCCCCTCTTTTCTTCAGGGCGAGGATCACGTTCTGCGCGTATTTCCCGGAGCGGTTCATATCCGCCTGATACCGGTAGTCCATCTCGATCCCGAAACGCTCCATGGACGCCTCAAATTCCTTTTCAAAATGCTTCGCGTAGTTTTCGCAGCCGTCGTCAAAAGGGTTCGGCACATCCACATAGGGGCAGCCGATGTATTCCTCCCAGGGCTTCTCCCCTTCCGGGCGAGGCACCTTCTCCACATTGACAGGGATCTTCCTGAGCCTGTCGAACTCATCCCAGGAGAAGAGCAGCCTCGCCTTCTTTCCCTGTCTTTTCAGAGCCTTCACCACAAACAGGCTGGTGGCGATATCCCTGAAATTCCCGATATGGATGGAACCGGACGGGCTGATCCCGGCCGCGCACACATATTCTTCCTTATCCGGTCTGCGCCTGATGATCTCCTGCGCGATTCTGTCTGACCAATGCATCGTATCACGTACCTTTCATCTACATTTCTTCTATTTATTTATGGAATCCGGCTTTTAATGTATCATTTAATTGATGGCTTGTCAATTCGCGAGAGCAAAAGTATCCCGCTCATCGAGAGCAAAAGTATCCTGCTCATCGATCACTAGCCCGGCCAAAAACGCTCTCCAGCAGGGCCTTAGGCTCACAGCCCGTCACCAGGCGCCCATCTTTTACAAAGCCCTCTTCCCGCCCGGAAAGCTGCCGGATCAGGATGGCACGGAGTTCTTCGATGCGGGCCGCGCAGGAAGGGTCCGTGATGCGGTCATGAAGCTCCTTAGGATCTTCATCCAGGCGGAAATAGTGCTCCTTCCCTGTCTGGGAATACCAGATGAATTTATCGGTTTCCGTCACGATCCAGTGGCTGGACACTTCTCCCTGGCTGTGCTCCCCATGAATCCAGGCACGGGCCTTTTCCTCCGTCTGACCCAGCGCGCGCTTCAGGACGCTGACTCCCTCCACGCTGTCCGGGATCGGAGCGCCGGCCGCTTCCAGCAGGGTGGGCATCACATCCCTCAACTCTACCAGGTCCGTCAGCACGCTGCCTGGCTCCTCAGGATGAAAAGCGCCTCCGGAAACGATAAAAGGGATCCGGCTCGCTCCCTGATAGGCGCGGCTCTTGCGGAACAGATGATGATCGCCAAGGAGCTCGCCGTGATCTGATACGAACAGGATCAGCGTATCGTCATAAAGCTTGTTTTCGATCAGCGCCTGCAGAAGGCGTCCGATCTGATGGTCCAGATGGGTCACGCAGGCGTAATAGCCTACCTGCATCTGACGAAGCAGCTCCGGATCGATCGGACCGGTATCGGAATCGAATATCCTTCCTTTCTTTTTCAACGCGGAATCATCGCACCAGTCTCCCACCGCCGGAGGAGTAAGTTTTTTGTTCTCATACATGTCAAAATAGCACTGGGGCGCGTCAAAGGGTGGATGGGGCCGCAGATAGGACGCCATCAGGAAAAACGGCATATCCGGATCGCGCCTGCGCAGGAAATCCAAGCAGCGGTCCGTCACCCAGTTGGTGGGATGGTATTTTTCTTCGTAGATCCAGGGTCTTGCCAGCCAGGAATTGCATTCCATCCCGGTATCCGTCACATCGCAGCCAATCCCCTTTTCTTTCTGGAGCCAGTAAAAATAATCATCCGCCACCTTCTGGTTTTCCCGATAGGCGATCGACGGGTCCCTGTAATAGTGCAGATACCCGTCATGCAGCTCTACATTGCAGAATCCCAGATAGTTCCTGAGTGGATCCACATGCATTTTCCCCACACACTGGGTATAATATCCGGCCTTCGTCAGCTCTCCCGCCATCGTATGCGGGTAATCCCAGCGCACGCCGTCCGCATATCCTATCCTGCCGTGGGATTCCTGTGTCAGCCCGGTGTGCAGCGCCGCTCTTGCAGGAATGCAGGAAGGGCAGGCGGTGTAAGCGTTTTCAAACCGCACGCCCTTTGAGGCCAAGGTATCCAGATACGGAGTCTTCACGTCCGGATGTCCGGCGCAGCCCAGGCAGTCCCCCCTGAGCTGATCCGTCATCAGCAAAAGAATATTTTTTTTCTTCATGGCAGTTTCTCCTCGTTTTGCCTTTTTCTACACTTTACTCCAAACCGCGTCTCCTGCCAAGCCCCTGCCGCCATTTTCCGCCGGAAAAGAAAAACAGGCGCGGATATCCGGTTGAGATATCCTGCCTGTTTTCCAAAAAGCATTTTCTATGTACTTTATTCGTCGTCCTGGAGCGCGTCGTAGCCGTGCTCGTTGGTGCGTACCTTGACGACGTCCTCCACATCGTAGACAAAGATCTTGCCATCGCCCACTTTTCCAGTGCAGAGTACCTTCTGTGCAGCATTCACCACCGTTTCCACCGGGATCTTGCAGACCACCACGTCAATCTTGACCTTGGGAAGCAGCCTTGTTTCCACAGGTGCACCGCGGAAGTAGGTTTCATGCCCCTTCTGCATGCCGTATCCGAAGACGTTGGTGATCGTAAGCCCCGTCACGCCAATTCCGGCGAGGGTGCTTTCCAACTCTGAAAATCTGGACTGATTAGTAACGATAGTGATCTTCGTCATCTTCGCTCCCGATGCCTTTTCCCTGTGGACCACAGGAACCTTCTGTGCGGCAGGCTCTGCGGGCGCATCTGCCACGGCCGCTTCGACCCTTGCGGACTCATCCTTGGCTGAAAGCTCTGTAACCGTTGTAGCGGTAACAGGAGCAAAGTCCGGATAGGCAATATTGCCATGCTCGCCGATATCCAGTCCGGCAATCTCTTCTTCCGCAGAAACACGGATGCCGATGGTTTTTTTCAGCGCCAGCCAGACCAGGGAAGTGGTCACGAAAGCGAATATGCCGATCGCCAGGATACCGACTATCTGGATGCCTAGAAGGCCGAAGCCGCCGCCGAAGAACAGGCCGTTTCTGGTGGAAAGGCTGGTAACGCCTTCCTGTGAAAACAGGCCCACGCAGAGGGCTCCAAAAGTGCCGCAGCCCAGATGGACAGAGGTCGCGCCCACGGGATCGTCGATCTTGATCTTGTCAAAGAAGACGACCAGGAATACCACGAGCACGCCGGAGAGAGCGCCGATGATCAGGGAACTTAATACGCTTACATAGGCACAGCTTCCGGTGATCCCCACCAGTCCTGCCAGACAGCCGTTGATGGTCATACCGAGATCCGGCTTTCCGATATAGATCCAGGACGTGATCGTCGAGGTGAGCACCGCAGCGATGGCAGCAGTGTTCGTCGTCATCAGGATGTAGACCACATCCGACGGGTTCTGGAAGCTCATGGTGGAGCCGGGATTAAATCCAAACCAGCCGAGCCACAGGACGAACAGGCCGATCACTGCCAGGGACATGTTATGTCCGGGAATGGCTTTTGCCTTGCCGTTCTTGTCATACTTTCCGATACGGGGGCCGAGGATCAGCGCGCCGGAGAGAGCGCCCCAGCCGCCCAGGGAGTGCACCACGGCATCTCCCGCGAAATCCATGAATCCGATATCGGAAAGCCAGCCGCCGCCCCATACCCAGTGGCCGACGATCGGATAAATGAGCAGCGTGAGCACAAAGGAAAAAATGATAAAGGCAACATATTTGATCCGTTCTGCGACCGCCCCGGAAACGATGGTCGCCGCAGTCCCACAGAACACAAGCTGGAAGAAAAATTTGCCCCAGAATGGAACATTCGAAGTCAGCGTGTCGTCATAAAAGGAGAGGTCCGTTCCACCCAGGATGAACAGATGGCTCGTTCCGACAAACGGATTATCCCCGCCGAACATCAGTCCCCAGCCCAAAAGCATGAAGCCCAGGGAAGAGACGGCAAAGACGATGAAATTCTTGGAAAGGATATTGACGGTATTCTTAGCTCTCGCAAATCCCGCCTCCACCGAAGCGAACCCCAGATTCATGAAAAACACCAGGATTGCGGCGAGCAGGACCCACAGGGTATCAACTATCATTGTGACGTTTACATCCATACATTTCTACCTCCCTAAAGTTGACCGGCAAAGGATGCGGCGCCTTAGAAACATCCTCTGACGAAAACCGCGGATGCCGTTTTCCGGCCATCCCCACACAAAAAGGCGGGGAAATCTTTTTCAGACTTCCTCGCCTTATGGTGCATATCTTACCACCAGACAGTTTTTTTGTCAAACCTTTTTTTCTGCTGCATATTCTGGATATAGAAGCATTCCGCCTGCCGGAAAACAGGGAGGAAACCAAATGCCTGAACTCATCACGCTCGCCGGGCTCACCCCCGGCACATCTGCCGTCATCCGCAGGATGGATATTAAGGGCGCGCCGCGCCGCCGCCTTATGACGGCAGGATTGATCGAAAACACCGAAATCCGCTGTGTCGGAAAGAGTCCGCTTGGCAATCCCCTCGCATACCGGGTACGCGGGACCACCATTGCCCTTCGCAGAAAAGAGGCCGAAGCGATCCTGGTGGAGAAGAGGGACGGACCGCTTTGTGAACCGCTCCTCATTCTCGCCGGCAATCCCAATGTAGGCAAGAGCACCGTATTCAACGCCCTGACCGGCCTGCACCGGCACACGGGAAACTGGGCCGGTAAAACGGTGGAATGCGCGCAGGGGACCTGCCGTGTGGGGAACCTCCGCTACCGGATCGCGGATATCCCGGGCTGCTATTCCCTCCTGTCCGGCAGCGCGGAAGAAAACGAAGCGAGAAATTTTCTTCTCTCCCATACCCCTGACGCGGTCATTGCTGTCTGCGACGCCGCGCGGCTGGAAAGCACGCTTCCTCTTTCCCTGCAGCTTCTGGAAATGGATCTGCCTGTCATCCTCTGTGTCAATCTGATGGATGAGGCTGCCAAAAAAAACCGCCGTCCCGATCTGCATCTTTTGTCAGAGCGCCTTTCTGTTCCGGCTGCCGGAACGGCTGCCAGCCGCAGAGGCGGGCTGCATGAGCTTGAAAAAATGCTGGAAGCCCACCTTCTTTCCGGGCATTCCACCGGCGCGCCCGCTTTCCGCATCCATTATCCGGAATATGTGGAGACAGCCATCTCCCTTCTGACCCCGGCCGTCCAGAAGGCGCGCCGGGAAAATGGGCTTCCAACCCTTCCCAGCGACCGCTGGCTCTGCCTCTGCCTTCTGGAAAAGGCAGCCGCCGATGAAGGAGGCCGGGCCGTGGAGGAGCCCGCCGATCCGCAAAGACAGGAACTGAAAAAAGCGGACACCTTCCAGGAATCCATCCTCCTTTCCGACAGCGGAGTCAGGCAGGCCCTGTCCTCCTGCCAGGCGCTGTTCGCTTCCCGGAGGATAGACCGGGAAAAATTATGGGAAGACAGGAACGCTTCCTGCCTCCGGGAAGCCGAAAAGCTGTGCGAAGGCCTCTATCCTCACGACGCCGGAAGCTCTCCGGCCGCGCACAGGCTGGATCAGCTTCTCACGGGAAAACGGACGGCTTTTCCCGTCATGCTCCTGTTTCTGCTCTTTCTGTTCTGGCTCACCATCCGCGGTGCCAACTATCCGTCCGCCCTGCTTTCTTCCGCCTTCTCCCGGATGGAAGGTCTTCTGGAAGGAGCCCTTCTGTCCTGCGGCGTTCCACCCGCTGTTGCGGATCTGCTAGCGGGCGGTGTCTTTGGCACCACCGGGCGGGTGATCTCCGTCATGCTGCCGCCCATGGCGATTTTCTTTCCCCTGTTCACCCTGCTGGAGGACATGGGTTTCCTTCCCAGGATCGCCTTTGATCTGGACCGCTGCTTCCAGGGCTGCGGCGCCTGCGGGAAGCAGGCTATTACCATGTGTATAGACTTTGAATATCTGTAGTTTGCTTTTTATCAAAATTACATCTATAAATTGTGAGGCGGGAGTGATATCCTTCCGCCTCTTTTTTCTTATTTTAATACGCGGATGTTATGTACCACTCCGGCGACTCCAAGAGCGGCAAACTGGTGCTGAACCTCCTCGGCCTGAGCCTGCGTCCAGACATCCGCAATGGATGCGATCCAGATCTCAATACCGCCTACGTCCAGCACAGCGGCCTTATGGACCAGACAGCCCGGGTACGCCGCGGCTGCAGCCTTAGCGATCGACTCCGCCCAGACATCAGCGATGGACAGGCACCAGATGGCTCCCGGCTCCGTCCCGGTCTCTTCCGTACCGGCCGGATCCTGATAGCAGATATCCAGATCAGCGTTGCCGTTGATGCCAGGCACGCGGCCTGTACTGGTGTACTGCCAGCCCCAGAGAGCGCGGCCGACTTCCGGTTTCTTGCTCTGATCCGGGTCGGCAGAGAACTGCATCACATTGTACCCGTTATAGTATCGGGCCACCCACAAAGGAGCAGCCGCGAACCGATCAAAGTCGAACCATCTCTCCTGATACACATACAGCCCCGCGTAGATGCCGAACCGGTATCCTGCCGCTTCGATCACGGTTCTGGCCGCCTGGATCAGCGCCGTCAATTTCGCCCTGCCGATGGGTTGGAGGATATCACGGTCCTCCACGTCCCACCAGACCATTGTGCCTGCAGCCAGATCATACTGCTGCAGGAGGGCAACTACCTGACGCGCTTCCTCCTGTGCTTGGGCCTCCGTCACAGCGTAGGTATACTTATAGACGGCTGCCGGGATATTGTACTTCCGGCAGCCTGCCAGATTGGCCGCAAACTGATAGTCCGTCTTGCCGGACCGGCGGACACTGCGCAAAATGGCAAACTGTACGCCTGCGGCGGCGATTTGCGACCAGTCAACTGCTCCCTGGTTGTCGCTTACATCTATTCCTTTCCACATGAAAATCATCCTCCTGTTCTATAATATAGAACATTCTTATTTTGTTGCCGTTTCCGGCAGACCGGCCACGCTGGTCAGCAGGGACAGGATCCCGGACAGCACTGCGGCACTCCCGACCATCACCCAATTAACCTCTCCCATGACAGCAGCCGTCCCGATCGTCGCTACCGCAGTCTGCGCTACGGTTTTGACCGCACGGATCCCTGCGGCCCTGGCCCATTCCTTCCAGTCTCTGTTTTTCATTCATATCACCCTTTCTTATAGATGCTCCCATCCGGATACCTGATCTCCAGGGACATGACCTCAGGGACCAACTTGTCGTGGTAGATATCATCTCCACCCGCTTCCTCATATACTTTTCCGAGTTCCGTAAAGGTCTTCAGCCCATCAGGTGTGACGAACCCCTGTTCCATAAACCCTTTGTGAAGCTGCCACAGGGTTGTCCGGAGTGTTGCGATCGTTTTTTTGTCGTCCTTCCGGATATAATCCTGTAGCATGTCCGACATCTGTTTCACATCGGCCTGGATCTCCTTCTGCTTCTGTCTCAGCTCTGCCTGGTCTTTTGCTAGGCCGTCCCGTATCTCAATCGACTGGGCGTGGTATTCCGCCTGCTTCCCGACGATATCCGTCTGTACGCAGGATATCTTTTCATAGATTTCAGTGATCTCTTTCTCACGCTGTTTTTCCTGCAGGGTTTTCTTTTGAATGAGACCAAGTGATTTTAGAAAACGGTTCCAGCCCTCAATCGCTATGGGAACAAGCAGAATCACCAGCGCAATGACAACTAATACTGT
>DWYY01000101.1 GCA_019118445.1 Candidatus Eisenbergiella merdipullorum
CGGGGAAACAGACCGCCCTCTGGTCCGCTTCCCCGCGGCGCCGGTTCTTTCCGGACATGGTGCGACAGCACCAAGCGAAAGGGCTTAGCCCTTGAGCCTCCGCTGCGGCTTCCCTTCACGGAACATCCTGCCTGACCTTCTATCTCGTCTGCAGGAATTCATATTCCCTCTGCGCCTTCGTGTCATCCGGATACAGCTCCAGATACTCCTCCATGCGCAGCCTTGCCTGATCAAACTGTCCCAGATACTCATAGGCAACGATCTCATTGAACCGGAGCGTCTGCATGATCTGATTTCCTTCCATGGCAATTCCCGACTGGAAGGCCGCAAGCGCCGCACTGTAATCTCCAATGCGCAGATCGCACAGGCCAAGCTGGTTATAAATCTGGGCATCCGGCGTCTGGCTCAGGTAATTGTTGTAAACGCTGGCCGCGTAATTATAATCCCCAAGCTGCTCATAGGTCTGCCCCAGAAGGCTGATCACCTCGGAGGAGCTGTCCGTATCCCTCGCACTTTCCAGCGCGTTTCTTGCGGTATCGAAGTTACCCAGATAGTAATTCATCCGGCCTCTGTTATAATCGCTCAGTCTGCTGTCCTCATCGTCCAGCACGGTCTGCAGATATCCCTGTCCCAGCTCCTGCTGCCCGTTTTCCGCACAACTGCAGAAAATATCGATCCTGAGGTCATAATCCTGAGGATTGATGGATACGGCTGTATCAAAATCCGCCGAGGCAGCCTCCATGTCGCCCTGTACCAGCTCGATCACGCCCTTGAGATAATAAGCGTTCTTCTCCTTGGGCCTGAGCGCGATGATCGCCTCATATACGCCCTTCGCGCCGTCCAGATTTCCCTGCTTGTAATAGGCTGTGGCAAGATAATAATTGATATCATAGTCCAACTGATCCGGTCTCTCATCACTGTAGGAAAGAGCTCGCTGCAGGCTGCTTTCTGCAGAATCATACTGGGACAGGCCCATGTAGGCCAGTCCCATCCCCCGGTAGGCGAGCTGTGCGTCTTCTCCGTTCAAAACCGCCGCATCAAAGGACTTCAGCGCTTCCTCATATTCCAGTTGTTCCACCAGAGCCATGCCCTGATCCAGATTTTCCGTTTTTCCGGAGCCGCAGCCGGAAAGCAGGGCAAGAAAGAAGATGGTCAGTATGGCTGTTATTTTTTTTCTATTCTGGTTCATCTGTGGTTCCTCATTTTTCAGACATCTCAAGCCGTTTTTCCCGCGCCGTTATCTCCGATCAACAGATTTATGCCTGGCTGGAATGTTATCTGCATTCTGTCAATCGCCTTAAAATTTTCCATCGTTACAGATTCAAAATGCATGCCCTCCTCTTTCCTGCCGCCTTAGGCATCATTCCCGTTTCTTCTATCCTACCTCAAAGAACCCCGGCGGTCAACCGCAGGGCAGTTGTTTTCAGGACGCAGCCGCCTTCATTCCTCTCCTTCCAGCTCTCCATAATCCTTTTTTTCAAATTCTTGGATAGAAATGCTCTTCTTGTTAGGATTGGCAAACACGAAGGTCTTGTCCACGTTCTCCAGGTAGTTCTGGATCTTGTCATTGGTAGCGCTGATGATGGCCTGGAAGCCAAGCCCGCGGATCAGTTCGATGCAGCTCGCCACTTTTTCCGCGTCCATCTTGGAAAACGCCTCATCCAGCACCACCAGGCGGATGGTCGGGCGGCGGGTTCCCCCGGGAGAAGCGCTGATGTGGTAGGCCTGGGCAAAGCTGGCAAGGAGCGCCACATACAGGGGGTTCTGCCCCTCCCCTCCGGAATTTTTCCGGATCATTTTGCTCAGGTCGATCACCAGGCGGTCATCCCCTTCCACGATCTGCTCCATTTCAAAGGAAAGGTAGGTGCGGTAGTCGGAATATTTTTCCATGTTCCGCTTCGCTTCCTCCTGCTGCTTCGCATCCGCTGTCTGGGGCGGAAGGAACATGCGGATCAGATCGTTCATCAGCGCGCCGTACTTCTTTTCATGGTCCATGGAAAACAGATCCATCTGCCGGTCCATGGAGCCGGAAAGGGCGGACGGGTCGATCTCCAGGGATTCGTCCATGAACATGTCGTAGTATGCGCCGTCCGGTCCGCGGTTTCTGGAAATGCGGAACTGGTAGCGGTCCTTTCCAAAGTTCAGGCTCCGCAGGATGCGGTTCAGCTCGTCACGGCGCAGGAATGCCTCCTTGATGGCGCTGCGTATTTTGTAAATGAAGTCTTCCTTAAAGTGCTCCACAGCGGTCTGTGCCTGTTTTGCAGCGATTCTTTCATATTCCTGGATCTGTTCGCAGGAAAGGCGGTCGAGGAGCTCCTGATAATCCGTATTGTCCGCCGCGCTGGCCGAGAAATCCCGTCCCGGATGCTTTCTCAGATAGTCGCTGCGCAGATCCACAAGGGCGTCTTTCTTTTCCTCCAGCAGGCTCTGAGCCGCGGAGGCCTCTTCTCCGGTCTGTTTTAAAAGCGCGTCAAAGGAAGGTTTTCTGATGCCTGAGAACCAGGTGTCGAAGGCCTCCTCCCAGTTCGGGCTGGAAACCAGGCTCTTCCTGCCGGAAAGAAGGGCTTCGTTCTTTTCCAGGACATCCTGGCCGTCCTTCTCCAGCTTCCGGTTCTGATCGTAAATGCGCAGTTTGACGGCATCGATCTCCTTTTCCAAGGCCCGCTGCCTGTCATCCACCTCGGACAGGCGTTCCTTCAGGGCTTCCACCGCGCCCTCGCCCACCTGGCTGAGCTTTTCGTCCAGACGGGCGAGCTGCTCCTGTTTTCTGCCTTTTTCCCGCATGTCGGAAAAAAGCTCCAGATAGGTTTCCGCGGGTTCTGACAGATATTCCAGGGACAGCAGGCGGGCTGCCTGCTCCGCCTCTTCTTCCCTGCGCTGCAGTTCCCGCCGCAGGCCGGAAAGCTGGGCGGAAAGCTCCTTCTGTCTTTTGTGCAGGCTCTTTTCACCGATGAAGGCGCGCTTTGTATACTGCTCCGGATTCAGACGGCGAAGCTGGAAGCTCTGATAGAGCAGGCAGTCCGCCGTCACGCCCACCCGGCACTGGCGGAGCTGTTCGATGGTTTCGCATTTGATCACATTTCCCAACAGAAAATTTACATAGTTTTTCACATATTTTTCCCGGCATTCCACCTCTTCGGCGAGAGATGCGCTCCGGGCGGTAAATTCCTGTTCGGAAAGCTTTCCCGTATCCGCCAGGGCCACACGGGAAAAGCGGGCGGCGTCCAGCCCCTCATAGATTTCCATTGCCTGCGCCGCGAATGCGGGATCCACCATCAGTGTCAGCTTGTTCCAGCCGAGATATCCTTCCAGGGCGTTTCTCCATTTTTCATCCCGGATGTCCAGAAGGTCAGCCAAGACGCGCACTGGGATCGTTTTCCCGATTTTTTCATACAGACCTCTCTGAATCTGTATCCTTGCCTCCTCCAGGGCTTTGGGGTAGGCTTTTTTCCCCATCTGGAGTTCCTTCAGGTCCTTTTCCAGAAGCGCCGCTTCCTTCTGCAGGCTTCTTTTTTCCGAAGCGGCGTCCTGCCGCTGCCTCTCCGCTTCGTCCCGGATCCCGCCCAGCTCCTTTTTCAGCCGCAGAAGCCCGTCTCCCGTGATCTCTCCCTTCCGGAAGGCGTCGATGTCCCACAGGGCCTGGTTGGAAATGGAGTCCTCTTCCTCCCAGGCGGCGAGGCTTTCGCAGAGGGCGTTCTTCTTCCGCTCGCTGCGCAGCAGAAGCTCCAGGTTTTCTGAAAGGTCTCTGCGCTTCGCCTCCAGCTCGCCGTAGCCGCTCTGCAGGATCTCCCGGTTGATCTCTTCATGTTCTTTCGCGCACTTCTCTTTCTGCCGGTTCAGGGACGCAAGGGTGTCCTCCAGGGTCTCCAGGTCCTTTTTCCCTGTTTCCATCCGCGCTTCCAGCAGGGAAATCTGTTCCTGCATCTGCATCAGTCCCAGCCTCTCCGTCCGGTAACGGAGGCTTCCCAGCACATCCTCCTGTCCGCGGACGGCCGCGAAACCGTCCCGGATCTCCTCCAACTGTCCGATCTCCTCCGCCGTATCTTCGATCCTTTTGCGCATGCGGCCGTAAAGGATCACGCTCTCCTGCATGTCCTCGATGTGAATGTCCTGCTCCATGCAGATATATTCCTTCACGAAATCCTCCAGCCGGATATTCATGCGGAAGGGAATGGCGCGCTTGAACAGTCTGGGAAATTTCTCCATATCCAGGCCGCCCAGATAAATGTCGTACAGGTTCCTGCGGAAACGTTCGTTATTCGAGGTGGCAAACCAGTCTTCCCTGGCAAAATTCCGGTTCAGCCAGGTCTTCAGCTCCACCGTGGTCATGGCGCGGGCCGCCCCGGTATTCTCTTTTACCGAAACCTCATATTCTGCAGGGTACGTCTGGGACGGCACATCCAGGCTCATCTGTCCGCCCACCCGGTAAAAATGCTCCGGCAGGCCGCCCCTATGCCAGAAAAACAGGCGGGTGATCTCATTGGTCGCCGTTTCCACGTCGAACACCACGCCGATGCATTCCTTTTCCCCGGTGACGGTCTGGGTAAGCTCCAGGGCGATGGTGGTGGAAAAGTTCCGGTTCCTTTTGTATTTCGCCTGATCATTTTCCCCGATGTTGATCATGCCGCGCAGATATTCGATCAGGCTCCGGTCGGAGTCGTCCGCTGCCGCCTTGTTGAAGAAGCCTCTGCCGTCCGTGTTGGCGTAGAGCACGATCTGCAGGGCGTCGATCACCGTTGACTTGCCGCTTCCGGAATGTCCTGTAAAAAAGTTAATGCTTCTGTTCAGCTCCAGCACCTTCGCGTCAATATAATGCCAGTTGTTCAGGACGATCCTGGTGACCGCCTTAAATGCCTGATTGTTATTCTCCATTTACGGTCTCTCCTTCTTCCCGTGTGCCATACTCCTCCCCGCTGTCCGCAACGGCAGCGTCCTCCGCCGGGCTGGAGCCTTCAGCAGCATCCCCCGCCGCGGCAGCCTCCTGTCCCGCTTCCTCGCCGAACACCGCCAGAAGCTTTTTTATATCCTCGCGCATCAGCAGGAGGCTGATGCAGGGATAGATGAGAATGCGCGTGTCTTCATTCAGCTCCTCCAGCGCGTCCAGCGGTTCGATCATCTGATATTTCTTGAGGATGGCGAGCGCCCTCCTGATCTCCGAAAGGGAGGACAGACTTCTGGTCAGGCGGAATTCACCGGCCTTGGCAGAAAGCGTGCCGAAGGTGGTGACGATGTTCACGCTGGAGGACGCCGCTGCCATCTGTTCATCATAGATCAGCTTCAACAGCAGCAGATAGATGGTCGCAAGCTTGGGAAGGCGCTCCCCCAGCAGGGCCTGCCCCTGGATATAGATGGCGCCGAGCTCCGTATTCTGCTCGATCAGGATCCCCGCCGCTTCCAGGTAATCTTTCAAAAATTCCATATGCTGCTCACAAAAATCATAATCCCGGTTCAGGACGAGCCGTCCCACCCTTTTATCATATTTTCTTTCCAGCAGAAAGGTCTGGCGGTAGAGCTGGCCGAGCACCGACTGCATCCGCTCCTGATCCGCACCGGAAAGACGGCTGATATATTCAAGCATTTATTTTTTCTCTCCCTTCTGGGGCGCCCCCGTTTTGGCTGCATCCCTTTTCCTTTTTATGAACATCATGGCAGGCCAGGTGTAGGGGCCGCACTGCACCTGATATCCCGCTTCCAGGACCTCATACCTGCCGTCCCTGCGGATGCTCAGGTCATAGGCAAGGATCAACTTTTCGAAATCTTCGTCCGTTTCCACCAGGAGCCGCCCTGTATCCAGGCAGCCGTTTTCCATATGTTCTTCGATATACTCTTCCACCTGGGTGCGGGTGAAGCGGTGGTGGATCCGGTTGAGCTTCAGGATCTCTTCTCTGGAAAGCTCCGGATCCTTTTCCTCCGGCTCCAGCTCTTTCATAAAATTTCTTCTGTGCCGGCCCCGGTAGATGGCGTTTTCTCCCAGCACATCCCAGGAAGCCAGGTTCATCTTTTCCGCGGTCCGGCGCAGCCTGCGCTCCACCTCCGCTTCTTCCTCCGGCTCTCCCAGCCGGTTCAGAAGCTGGACCAAAAGGCCATGGCGGTCGCTCTCCCCGCTCAGAAGATAGTTCAGGCGGCTCAGCGTGGCACGGATATATTTGCTGTGCTCCCGGTCCAGGCTGGCAATGCGGCGCTCGATCATCTCAAAGCCCCTCTCGATCTGATCGATCAGATCCAGCACGTCCTCTTCCCCATGGGAAGAACGCCGGGCAAAAGAAGGACGCGGAGCCGGCGTGTCCTTCTTTCCCAAGCGCTGCTCTTCCTCCTTCTGTTTTGCGCGGACGCGTCCGAGCCAGGCGGTGTCCTCGCGCATCTCCTGCAGCCATCTGCAGATATCCGTTTTATAGATGTAAAAATTATCGCTGGTCTTGAGGATGTGGTATTTTCGCTCCACCACCTCTTCCACATAACCTTTCAGGTGTTCCTGCAGAAGCTCGCCGTAGTTCTGCTTTTCCAGAAGCCCGGCGAAAAAACGGTCCATATTGTGCAGCATGTCCTGCAGCGCCCGGTTCAGCTTTCTGGTGTTGACCAGGGCGGTCTTGAGCATGGACAGATTCATCCTCGCGTCATTTTTAAAGGAAAAAAGAGTGGCGTATACATTCTGGATATAAACCTGTGTATCTTCCTCCGGCTCGCTGGCAAGACGTTCAAAAGCCTCGATCATGATCGAGGCATAATCAGGTATAACGATATTTGCCGTCATGGTGGAGTAATCCTCCACCCTGCGCAGCCAGCCGAACCGGAGAAGGCGGTTCAGGATCCGCCCCGGCGCCGCTTCCTGCGCCTCCTCCTCCGTCTCTTCTTCCTCCCGCTTCAGGCCGCCCGGCCCCATCTGCATACACAGATCGGAAAGGACCTGGAGGCAGGCCTCGCGGCTCAGGAAATAATTGTTGTACTGATACTCGTCGTTGACGGCGAGCAGCGACTCTATGTAAATATCCCGGTTTACAGACCGGAATAGGCTCCAGAAGGAAGCCGGTATCTCATAGTAAAAATCCAAAGTATCGTTTCCTCTCATTCGTCTGACCGGGAGCGGCCGTCTGCAGTCCGCGTCATTTCCTCCAACTGTTTCTTCTGTTCTTCGGACATGGAATCCAGAAGATAATTTTTCTGCGTCCTCCGGTTCTCCAGATAATCCCCGCGCAGCCGTTCAGAGGCCAGGCGGATCTCTTCCTTCAGGTCCCTCGCCGACAAAAGGCGGCAGCCCTGTCCCCGGATGATGATCTGTTCCAGGTCGTCCGAGGTGGCGACGGTGATATCGTATTTCGCCCCGTTTTCATGGGTAAACTTCTCGATGTACTGGTCCGCCGTCTCCGCCTCTTTGGTATAAACCACATGGATGTTATGATAATCCGTCACTTCCGTTTCATGTCCCTGTACCCGGTAGGCGTCGAACACCACGATCACCTGACAGCCAGCCATGCCCTGATAATTGCACAGGATATCCTGCAGCAGGCCGCGTGCTCCGTCCACATTCTTTTCCGCAAGCGCGCGGAGCTCCTCCCAGGCAAAAATGATGTTGTAGCCATCCACCAGCAGATAGCGTTCTCTGCGGGCAGGACGATCTGACCCCCTATATTTCGCATCGGCATCCCCGCCGGTGCTTCCCGCTACGCTTTCCCCGTACACCCGGCGGCCGGAGCGGTAACGGTTCCAGCCGTCCTTTCTGGGAACCGACTTGTCCCTCTTATTGGCACCGTAGGTGCGTTCGAGGATCTCGTCGATCTCCTCGGTCCCCACCCAGACTTCCTCTTTTTTCCCGTCCTCTTTTCTGGAAACAGCCTGTACGGACCGGTCGGGAAGCTCCTGCTCTTCCTGCTCCCCCGCCCAGGCAAAAGGAAGATGCATATAATCCGGCACCCTGTCCCATGGCACCACAAAGCCGGAACCATGGGTGCAGAACACGGAATCCGCCGGGTTTTCCACATCCCGCGCCGGATTATAGCCGATACGCTCCATCACCTCCGCCGTATTGTGGCAGGGTTCATATCCCTTCAGAGTAACGAACAGCCTGCCGTTTCCCCGGCTGTAGGAGACGACCTCCTTCTGATAGTCCTGCATTTCCGCAGCGGGGGCACATCCCGTCAGAACAGCCGTCTCCCCGTTGTTTTCAGGCGTCTGAAAAGAGCCGTGCATCCGCTCGATATCCGTCATTGCCCTTCCCACCAGACCGGCAGGGATCTCCAGCCGGAATTCATACCAGGGCTCCAGGAGCACGCAGTCCGCCTGCATCAGCCCCTGCCGCACCGCGCGGTAGGTGGCCTGCCGGAAATCGCCGCCCTCCGTATGCTTCAGATGGGCCCGCCCAGAAAGCAGGGTAATCTTCATGTCCGTGATAGACGCGCCCGTCAGCACGCCGGGATGCTCCCGCTCCTGCAGATGGGTCAGGATCAGCCTCTGCCAGTTTTTATCCAGCACATCCTCGCTGCAGACTGAAGCCACGGTCAGCCCGCTGCCAGGTTCTCCCGGTTCCAGCAGAAGATGCACCTCCGCATAATGGCGCAGCGGCTCAAAATGGCCCACACCCTCCACCGTATTCGCTATGGTTTCTTTATAAACGATGTTTCCGGTTCCAAATTCCACCTCCACACCAAAGCGTTCCAGGATCAGGCTTTTCAGGATCTCCGTCTGCACCTCTCCCATGACCTGGGCATGGATTTCCTGCAATTTTTCATTCCATACGATATGTAACTGCGGCTCTTCCTCCTCGAGCTGCCTCAGCTTGGGGAGCAGGACTGCCGGCTCACAGCCCGCAGGAAGCAGGATCTGATAGGTCAGGACCGGCTGCAGGAGAGGCAAGGCTCCCTCCCGCTCCCATCCAAGCCCCTCTCCCGGATAGGACCGCGTCAGCCCCGTGACGGCACAGACCGTCCCGGCCGGAGCTTCATTTGCCAGCTCGTACTTTTCCCCTGAATAAATACGGATCTGATCGACCTTCTCCTCCCACTGTTCTCCCTCCTGCACGCCGGTCAGCGTGCTTTTCACCTTCAGGGTGCCGCCCGTGACCTTCAGATAGGTCAGCCGGTTTCCCTGGGCATCCCTTGCGATCTTATAGATCCTCGCGCCAAATCCTTCGGGCCATACGCGCTCCGGAAGCCACCTCTCCAGCCCGTCCAGCAGCTGTGATACGCCCTCCAGCTTCAGGGCGGAACCGAAATAACAGGGGAACAGGCTTCTTTCCGCGACCAGCCTGCGGATCGTCTTTTCTTCCACCCGTCCCTGATCCAGGAAGCTTTCCAGCGCTTCCTCCGAGCAAACGGCGATTTCCTCATAAAAGGCAGGATCCATTTCTGTGGAAAAATCCACGCAGCTCTCGTCCAGCTCCCCTTTTAACTGAGAAAGGAGCGCCGCCCGGTCGCAGCCTGGCTGGTCCATCTTGTTGACAAAGATAAAAACCGGAATCCCATAGCGTTTCAGCAGATACCAGAGCGTCCTGGTATGCCCCTGGATCCCGTCCGGGCCGCTTACGATCAGCACAGCCGCGTCCAGCACCTGCAGAGTGCGCTCCATCTCCGCCGAAAAGTCCACATGCCCCGGCGTGTCCAGAAGCGTGACCGCAAGGCTTTTCCAGACGAACTGAGCCTGTTTGGAGAAAATGGTGATCCCTCTCTCCCGCTCCAGCTCATAGTTATCCAGAAAGGCGTCCCGGTTGTCCACCCGCCCTATTTTCCGGATACTTCCGCTCAGATAGAGAAACGCTTCCGAAAGCGTTGTTTTCCCGGCGTCTACATGGGCCAACAGACCAGCACATATTCGTTTTATCGGTTTTTTCTCTTTCTGTTCGCCCAATGAAAACACCTCCACGTAAGGACATACTGATTTTTAGTATATCACAAGAGGAGGTGTTCGTCGAGGTGTCCTTCTTCTTTTACTTTGATCGTACATTCTGCCTGCCAGCTTCGCATTGCATCCCAAATTGCTTTCTCTGCAAAATTACGTTTGATTGCCCGGTAGTTGCAACTCCTAATAAGACAGCGATACTAAGGCGATGTACTCTGCTTTTTACTCGGAATATTTTGCACCATACGCGCTCCGCACTTTCCTCAGTATAGGATAGACACAAAAGAATTCGCCAGTTTCTCATCTAATTTCAATGGATACCGTTCCGCCCGCATGGTCGCCCCACACGCCGACATAGGTGCTTGCGCCGTCTACGTCTGCCGTACCATCGTACTCTCCGCTGTCAGAGAGCAAAATGACCGGATCTTCTGCCCCTGAGCAAAGAAAAACTGCTGCCTCGCCACTTTCCAGAGAAAGGGAACAGATAATGTGGATTGTGTTTCCCGCTTCGCGCTCCAGGGTGGTTCCGCCGAATAAACGCTCTGTACCTGTAAAATCGGAATACGTTGCTTCATAAGCCCCCGTGTAATCATCTACACCTTTCTCCCTACGGCCCTGCAATTTGTTTTGGGGTGTCAGAGCTGCTGTTCCCGCATCATTCACGAATGCGCCAAAGGCCTGATCGGCTCCATCCGCTAAACCACTCATCACGATATTCGTGCCATCCGCCAATCCGTTCAACACGGCGTCCGTGCCATCTGCCAAAGACTGCATGATCGTCGAGCATCCAGACATGCTGCCGATACAAAGAAGTGCGCAGAGAAAGGCGCAGATTTTTCTTGTATAGTTGAAATTTCGCATAAACTTTTTCCTTTCATTAGGCACGACGCCTGCCGCGCCCTTTTTTGCCTTTTTTCTTCTTGTTGTTTCCTGTTATTTTGCCGGGACGTGAAAGCAGCAAAATCATCATCGTCAGGATCAGTACCGCAGCCATGCCTACCAGTGCCAGCACAATGCTGGGGGGTTGCGCAGCGCCGTTATACGCCTGCATATCAAAACCAGCGAGGATCAGCGCCGCCGAAAACGGATAGGCTGAAAGCAGAAAGCCGCTTTTGAAGAACAAAATACAATACCCCAAAAAGAACGTCAGAAGCGAACCGCCAAGGTAGGCTCCATGCATCTGGCCGAAGATCAAGATCATCGGCATGCAGACCAGGCAGGTATTGAAAGCGGCCGCGACTACCTGCACGCCCTGTCGCAGCACAATGGCGGCGGAAAGCCCATCCAGACCGGCGATCGTACCGGTCAGGACTGTTACGGCTACGCTGTAAAGCCCGAATAACAGAGACAGGGAAACCGTAACGATCAATTTCCCGCCCAGTAGTTTTGGGTAAGATATCGGCACCGTCAGCAGATTCTTCATGGTGTCGTTCGTGTTCTCCCGGTCGATCAGCCAGCCGCCGATCATGACAAGCGAGATCGGCAGAAAAATCTGCGTGTTTCCCCAAATCACATTGGCAAACAGACTGACAAAATTGTAGTTGGGATCACGGATTTCCGGATTGACGATCAACTGGCTGCCATATTGCACTACGGGACAGAGTGCCAGAGCCACAATGCCAACCAGCAGGATCTGGCAGCGTCTCAGTTTGCGCCATTCCCCTTTTAAAATACTCCACATGATCTTACACCTCCTTAACAGCCCTGGCGCTTATAAACCAGCGCGATCAATGTCAGGAATACCGCCGACTCCAGGATAACGACCAGGAATGCCTGGGGCGTTGTCACAAAGTAGGGGCTGATCCGTTCCATTAGTTCCGTCATCTGCTCACTGGAGCTGGATGTGTCCAGATACTGAAAGAACCAGCGGAAGGTCAGCGGTCCGGGCAGCAACGTACCCGGATTGAACCCAAACGGCTGCATGATGAAATGATCGTTGGTGCCAAAAATATAGTTGACCGCTGTATAGAAAAAAGTGATGATCACGGAAATAATGTAACTGCGGTTCAAAAGCACCACCAAAAGAATGCAGGGCAGCGCCCCGGCCCACATCATGATTCCCTGGCCGATCCCGACACAAAAGAGTTTCCAAAAGCCGGCCGGCTCCCACCCGGCGGCCAGCACGATTGCCAGATTGACCAGGCCGCCCACGGCCATAAAGGCAATGGCAAATAAAAGCAGCAACCCCATCTTTGCCATGGCAAGAGCAGGTTTGCTCACGGGGACAGTCATCAGATTCTTCAGGGTATCATTATCCTGTTCCTCAAACAGCAGGTTGGATGCAAGCACAACCAGCGCAGGCATGAGAAGCAGATAGGCGCTCATCTGAAACAAGGTGGACATCATACTGTCCACTGCCTCTGCGCCGCTTGTAAACTCTTTGAAATCAGGCAAAAACAGCGCGCACCCCAGAGGGATCAATGCAGAAACAGCGGCGGCGGCGAAAAACAGCGGCTTTCGTTTCAGTTTGGCCAATTCACAGTGCAAAAGTTTAAGCAATACCCTCACCCCCTGTAACCTGTTTGAAGTAATCCTCCAAAGTATCTTCATATAAATGCGCATCCGATACGGTCAGACCTGCTTCCACAAAAAGCTGAACCGCTGCTCCTGTGTCCAAGCTAAGGTTACGGACCGTCAGTTCATTGGCGTTATCCACCTGGACATTCCGGATGCCCATCCTGCTTTGGAGCAGGTTTGCGGCCAGAGCCGCGTTGGAAACTGTAAAGCGGAAATATTTTCCGTTCTTTGCTTCCAGCTCCTCAAGGCTTTCTTCTTCCAGCAAAACGCCATGGTCGATGATCCCGATATCGTCAGCCAGCAGGGAAATCTCCGACAGGATGTGACTGGAGATCAAGATGGTTTTTCCGGCGGCACTGCATAGTTCCCGGATAAAGTCGCGCATCTCTGCGATCCCGATAGGATCAAGGCCGTTGATCGGCTCATCCAGGATCAGCAGTTCCGGGTTGTGCATGACGGCCAGCGCGATAGCCAGCCGCTGCTTCATACCGAGAGAATACTGGGAAAATAGCTTCTTGTCCCGGTAAGGGAGGTTGACAACCTCCAGCGCGTTCCTGATATATTTTGTGCTTTTTAGTCCGCGCAGGTCAGCAAAGATGCGCAGATTTTCCGTTCCGGTCAAATTGGGATAAAATCCAGGAGCCTCGATCAGCGAACCAATGCGGGGCAGAAGTTTCTTCTCGTTACCCCGAAGCGGCTTACCAAAAATGGTGACATCGCCGGAAGAAGAGGGAGTCAGCCCCAGGAGCATCCGCATGGTCGTTGTCTTGCCTGCACCGTTCCGGCCCAGCAAGCCATAGATGCGTCCCCTGCGTACATGGATGGAAAGGTTGGACACACTGGTTTGTTCCCCGTATTGTTTGGTAAGACCACGGGTTTCGATCACATAATCGCTCATAAGCAAATACCTCCTTGTCGTGATGGTTTAAGCATACCACCCCAACTTTGAGAAAACGCTGAGCTAACCTTGAATTATCTCTGAGATTTCAGATGCATCATGGAAGAATCCGGGGACAGGCTGTATAATGAATAGAGTAACGAAGAAAGGATTACGCTTATGGCAATTCATAAAATTTTGCTGGTTGATGATGACTGCGATTTATTGGAAATGTTGTGCTCTATTTTCCAGCGGGCAGGATACAGCGAACTCCTTACCGCTTCATCCGGGAAAGAAGCGCTCCGGATGTGGAGGGAAAACCAGCCGGATATGATAGTCCTGGATGTCATGATGCCGGACATGGATGGTTTTTCTGTTCTGAAGGAAATACGCCGGACAAGCCGCGTTCCCGTTCTGATGCTTACAGCCCGCGGAGAAGCGGAAGACCGGATCGAGGGTTTGGAGATCGGGGCAGATGATTATTTAGCCAAGCCATTTCTGCCCAAAGAATTGCTTTTGCGTGTAGGGGCCATTCTTGGCCGTGCCTGCCCGCAGCAAAACAAACTGGTGGAACTGGCCTCTTCTACCGTGGATATGGCAAACGCAACCGTAGAGAAAGGCGGTAAGCAGCTGGCGCTGACCGCTAAGGAGATGCAGCTTTTTGAAAAGCTGTACCAAAACGCAGGGCGGATCGTTACCACAGGCATCCTGTGCGAAACAATATGCGGAGAGTTCTGGCAGGGATATGAAAGCACCCTTTCCACCCATATCCGGCATTTGCGGGAAAAGATTGAAGAAAATCCCTCCAGACCGGTTTCACTTGTCACAATAAAGGGACTTGGCTATCGGCTCAATCTGAAGAAGGTGTCGCCATGAATGCAGTACAGCGCTTTTTCCGACGGTATATTTTTTCTACCGTCGGAATCATGATCTTGTTTTTGGTCGTGAATATCGCATTGTTCTTTGGCATCCTGATTCCAGGAAGCATGATTGGGTCGGACGTTTCTTTTTCTGTCAGGGATTTTTCAGACCATGTTGTATTACAGGATGGGAACTGGGCTGCAGACGATACCGCCCTTTCCATGCTGCAGGAAAATTCTGCCTGGGCAATGCTGTTGAATAAGGATGGAGATGTTGTCTGGCAGCAGGATTTGCCGGAAAACCTGCCGCGTTCCTATACCAGTGCGGAAGTGGCCTCCTTCAGCCGCTGGTATCTGGAAGACTACCCGGTAAAGGTATGGGTGCGGGATGATGGCGATCTGATGGTCGTGGGCTTCAGGCCCCGAACGCTGGTAAAATTCTATTATGCTTTGGAATGGCCCTATTTAGGGTTTCTGCTGAGCGGCGGGATCGCATTTTTTTGCATCAACCTGTTTTTGATCGTTTTCCTGATCCTGCGCAACACCCGCAAAGTGGAGCGGGCCATGACGCCGATTTTGCAGGGTATCCATGATCTGAGCCACGGCAAAGCAACGCATCTGAACGAGCAGGGGGAATTGGCCGAGATCAATGCAGGGCTGAACCGGGCAGCTGCCTATATGAACCAGAAGGATAATACCAGGGCCGAATGGATCCGCGGCGTATCCCATGACATCCGCACGCCGCTTTCGATGGTGTTGGGGTATGCCAGCGAGCTGGAAGATAACAGTGCTCTACCACCGCAGGTCAGAGATCAGGCAGGCATCATCCGCCGGGAAAGTGAAAAGATGAAGCGGCTGATCGACGATCTGAATTTGACCACCAAACTGGAATATGCGCTTCAACCGCTGCATCCTTCAAACATTGACCTGGTGGAGATCGGGCGAAAGGCCGTCAGCGAAATTCTAAACAACAGTTTGACGCAAGGGTATGAGATGGAGTTTACCGAAATCCATCCAGGTCAACCTGTTCTGTGTACAGGAGATGAAGGACTGCTGCTGCGGATGCTGGACAACCTGATCCACAACAGCATGGTGCATAATCCTAAAGGTTGTAAGATCATGCTCTCGGTCGGGAAAGAAATCGGCCATTGCTTCTATTCGGTATCGGATAACGGAACCGGAATTGCTCCGGACATGTTGGACGCGCTAAACCGTGGGCAAACGATTTCCAGCACGCAACGCGCCGGAAAGTCAGAACACGGCTTAGGATTGAGGCTGGTCATGCAAATTGTAAAGGCACATGGCGGAACCATTCACTTTTTTACCACAGCGCCACAAGGGCTGACCGTAAAGATTGAACTGCCTGTACGATCAGATACAATATAAGGTTTGCTATTCCGCCCGGTCAGCGCCCTCCTTGTTTCAGGTGTACGCCGAAAAGAAGCGTGAAGATTTTCCAGGCAATATACCCCAGAAACGCTCCGGAGGTATTCGCGATCAGATCATCAATATCGGCCGCCCGCGCAGTGATCATCTGGGAAAGTTCGATCAGCAGGGAAAAGCCGGCTCCCAGCAATACGGTTCTGCCTGTCCTCCGATAACCTTTCCAGATAAGGGGAACAAGGAACACCAAAGGCACGCACATGATGATATTCAAAACGAAACGGATTCCAGTCCGGCAAAATGGATCGGATTGACGGTTCCCTGAAAAAGCGAAGGATGGATGCTCCCCTCCGGGCGGTTAAGGATATCGCTCAGCGTTCCGATCCCGGTCACATCGTACACCTGCCAAAGTGCCGGAAAATTTTGAGCCAAAATGCCGAAAAGAATTGTATTTGGAATAATGGAAGATATAATATAGTTATTGTTCCGGTTGGCTGTTTAAAAGATTGAACAGGAGGATTTGGACCATGCAGAAAAAAAGACTGATCCTGGCGGTCCTGCTCGCGCTGCCGCTCAGTATTGCCGGGTGCGGAAATAGCGAAGAAAGAGCAACCGCGGCTGAAACCGCAAACATCATTCCCCCGGCCGGGGAAACTGCGGAAACCGGAGAAACGGCTGCGACTGCCCCATATGCAGCCGCCCCCGATATAACCGTCCCCGGTGTGCCTGGGACCATCATACCGGACCAGACCTTTGAGGCAGATCTGGATGGCTGGGGCAGCGTGACGTTTGCTTCCCTTGCACCGGAAACCGCTTCGCCCGCCTCGGACGGCATGTATCCGGATGTGAGATTCTGCCTAGTGAAAGACGGAAATGTACTATATGAATTTCCGGGATGGAATGAGGAATACACCAGCCCGGATCAGTTTCTTGCGGTATCCGCAGTCGCCTTCCGGGACTACAATGAAGACGGCCTGCAGGATGTGATAACCCTCTGTGAATACGAAAGTACACCGGATTCCGATTACCGGAT
This sequence comes from Candidatus Eisenbergiella merdipullorum, assembly GCA_019118445.1. Classification (GTDB taxonomy): domain Bacteria; phylum Bacillota; class Clostridia; order Lachnospirales; family Lachnospiraceae; genus Eisenbergiella; species Eisenbergiella merdipullorum. The sequence goes on from DWYY01000101.1 coordinate 16,499, forward strand.
GGCAAGGGTCTTTTTTCAGCTGCAAGACAGACAGGGATTTGAAGAAGACCGGTCATTGACGGAATACCTGCTCAAAAACCATCTGACCGACAGCATCGCGTCCATCCTGGGGGCGAAGGAGGATTATCGGGACTATTCTGCTTCTCTGAACGGGCAGAGCGAAACGCAGGAGCAGCTGAAGATCATTGCGGAAAATAAGGATATGTGGATCGGAAATCCGGAGTATGCGGATGATCTTTACCAGTACGCGGTGACTGACCTGGACCGCAACGGCAGGTATGAAGTGATCGTCTCCAATATGGGCGGGACCGGCATGTATACCTATAACAGGTTTTTCGAGGTCAATGAAAACTGCGACGGACTGACGGAATGCAGCACGGACTTCGTGGAGGGAGATTCTCAGCCGGACCTCATGACAGGCTCGATGGGAGGCCCCGACGCTTTGCCGAATACCATGAGTACCCTGGATACCTATGTGAATGATCAGGGAATGTTCTGCTATGCGGTCTATGATATGGTAAAAAACGGGGCCGCCGAATATTACGAAAATATCCGCTCTCTCACCCTGCAGGACGGAATGATCCGAACCGCTCCCATCGCCTCCAGGACAACCATCTACGACGGGGAAACGCCCACTGTAACCTGCAGCGACGCAGACGGGAACCCAATCTCGGAAGAAGAGTATGAAAGCGCGGCGGACCGGTACTTTGCCGGCTGGGAAAAAAGGGAAACACGTCTGGGCTGGCAGAGCGTGAAAGACCTGGGGAATACCGTGGATGAGATCACGGCTCAGTTAGAGCAGTCCCTGAACGTGTATCAGGATAAAAATCCATTCGATCCAACACCTCTTTCTGTCTTGATGTGGATAGAATAGCACATCAACCCTACTGCGGGATAACCTGCAGCCTACAATTTTGTAGGGATCAGAAAATTTAAGGTGAAGCTCATGCCCGCCCCCGGCTCGCTGTCCACCTCAATGGTCCCGATATGAGCTCACCCGCCGTCAGGCCGAGGGGCATGCCGTTTTGGGTGAACTTCCGCGTAAGAAGCCGGACCTTTATCCCGTTCGAGTTCAGTTCCTCTCCGGCCTGACTGAAGTTTTCACTCCTGCGCAAAAGCGCGTTCAGCCGGGAAAGGAATACCGTCAGCTTAAACGGCTTGGTGATGTAATCGTCTCCGCCCATATCCAGCCCCATGATGATGTCCGTTTCCTCGTCGGCAGCAGTCAGGAACATGATCGGCACTTTTGAAGTTTTCCGTATCTTTCGGCACAGGTCGAACCCGGAGCCGTCCGGGAGGGTGGCATCCAGGATCACCAGGTCACCTCGTATACTCCAGCTCCGCTGTCAGCTTCACCTTCAAAGGCCGCCGGGTCAGGAATTCCGCATTTTCATCCATTGAGGTCCCCGGATGCGGACAGATGTCTTCTCCCACCGCAACCGGTTCATCGATGATGTACAAATATCCTTTTTCCGTCCCGTTGTGTTCAATATTGCCGTCATCGTCGTAACTCAGGCAGGTTGGCTTATGGGAAAAGGCTTCCGCCAGTTCTTTCCACTGTGTGACCGTGCTGCCTTCCCTTAATCTGGATAATATCACATTGGAGCCATGATACCAGACTCCGTCCGGATTGATCTCTATTTTCACGGCTTTACCCCCCTCGGCTGTCAGTTTCTCAGGATCATACCCCTCTGGATTTCAGATACCTGTCCTCGTCTTCTCTCGCTTCAAGAAATGCTTTTTCCAGATCGATGCCTGTCCATCTTTCGTATTACAACAAAACTCTACTGCCATTATATCATTTCGGGCTTTCCTGGCAAATAAAAACCGCAGGCTTCTCGCAAGTTCTCTTGATCTGGCAGGCAGCAAGTATACACCTTATACCATGCGACGGACAACCTTGTACTCGGGATGGCGTCTGTCAAAAAAACAGACGGCGGGTCAAGTGTGAACCCCCTGACCCGCCGAGTCTTTCCGACAACGTTCTATTTTCTCCCCCTTTACTGGTCATCCTTTGCCAAACATTCCTGAATTTCAGCCGCATTGACATAGCGTGGAGCGATTCCCTTTTTCACGGAAATGGCCGCCGCAATACCGACTGCCTCTCCCATTGCTAGGCAGATCGGCATAGCGCGATAGTTGGAATGGGCCATATGGGTACCTGAAATATTCCTCCCGGCAAATAAAAGGCCATCTATTTCCTCCGGCACAAAGCAGCGATAGGGGATCGTATATTTCACGTCTTTTGGGAATTTTGCCTGAACCCCTGTTTTATCAAGACTGCCCCCCGTCATGTTATGAACATCGAAATTAAACTCCGCCCCTTTTACCACATAATCCTCAAATTGACGGCGCTCCAGGATATCCGTTTCTGTCAGAGTATACAGACCTTTCAGATGCCTCGTCTCACGAATGCCGATCAGGGAAGCCGTACTGATCACATAGCAGTTCTCATAGCCCGGCACATACTCATGGAGAAATTCGATGATCGCAGGAATCTGCTTTCTGCATGTGATCTCTGCCTGTGTCATTCCCTCTGCAGTTGTTCCATCAATACCAATGGCATTTGTCATATTCACCGTAACAATCCCGTCATGTGTACTTTTGTATAACAGTACATGGCCCGCCGGATGGGGCAGCAATTTTTTTGCCAGGGCCTGCAGTTCGCCCTTTTTTGTGGGAACGGTCGTCTCAAAAGAACCGGGAAAGACAGCATGCTCCATATCAACTCCCGCGACTTTAAACATCAGCGTTGCAGGCTGCATAGCTCCGTCACTCTCACGGCCTTTTATATAGGGAACACCTGCGCTTGCCGCAATATCTCCATCCCCCGTCGCGTCAATGACCACCTTGGACAAAATTGCCGACCGGCCGCTTTTATTTTGGATCACCACCCCTTTGACCACATGATCTTCCACGATCGCCTCGCATGCCATGGTGTAGAACAGCATCTCCGCACCGGACTCCTCTAAAAGCTCTATCCATGCAAGTGTCATGCTGGTAGGATCAATAACAGTTGCGGATATCCCCTTTGCAGCCATCTGGTCATCCTCTGCCATACGCTGAAGAACTTCACGATAAAGACTGCTATCCACTGTGCCTGTGTAGTGACTCATCAATCCGGATGTGGATATGCCGCCCGGAATAGACATATATTCCACCAGCAAGGTTTTTGCCCCGTTACGTGCAGCGTTAATAGCCGCCGCACTTCCGGCCGGACCACTTCCTATTACAAGAACATCCACCTCACGGGAAACCAGGATCTCTTTTTCCATTTTGGAAATTGTTACCATAAATCGTTCACCTCCCTTAACTTTATTGTATTATATTCCTTGTTTTTATCCTATTACCTTAATATTTTTGCTTTATTTTGCTTAAATCAGCAAAATTTTTTCCTATATTTCTTGCCGCTATTCTTGGATGTATGTTACAATCCAAGCTGAAAAGCAACAAATGGTCTCTATTGAAGAAGGGGAGGGAGCGCTTTTATGAGCGAATCTAATACTGAGAAACTGATTGACGATATCTGCAATTATATCGACTATTTAAGTATTCAGTTCGACTACTCTATTACTGTCCATAATGTAGAAGCTGAACTAGGAAGCTACTTTTACCGCTTTTTAAAGTACTACTATCATTCCTGCCAATTATGCAAAGCTGTAAAACATTCTTCCCAAGCCTGGCAGTATTGTGCAGACCGGCAGGAAAAAGTTCGTACAGCCGTTTCATGCCATCCCATTTTAGGTACATGTTATGCTGGAGTTACGGAATACGTCTTTCCATTAAAAAATATGTCAGGAGAGGTCCTGGGATTTGTTTGCCTCAGCGGATATTCACATAACCTTAAAGATTCCCGTGAACGGGCATCGGCGTTGGCACACAGGTTTTCTCTTTCCGCTAAGACACTATTGACTGCAACAGACAGTCTCAAAACACAAATCCCTGACATGAAAACCGTTTCCTGTCAAATTGCTCCGCTCCAGCACATGTTTTCCTTACTGTTCCATTTTGCAGGCACAGATCATTTTGATCCGGAACACTCACATTCCAAAGAGTCTCTTTATGTAAAAATCTCTTCTATCATAAATTATAATTACAGGGATCCGCATTTTTCTCTGCGGAAACTAAGTGAGATGTTGAATATGAATTATTCCTATATAAGCCATGTCTTTTCCGATTTTTTCTCCTGTTCCTTTTCGCAGCATATTCACTCTTTAAGGATTGAATCGGCTAAAAAATATCTGGAACTTACAGACGAACCTATTACTATGGTGGCTAATGTTCTGGGCTTCAATGATTCCAACTACTTTTCCGCCATCTTTAAAAAAGAAACCGGTCTTTCTCCAACAGAATGGAGAAAGAAATATTCTGCCATACACCATTCAGGCGAAGGAAATCAGCCTTACGATGAGGATATCCTTCAACCGAAAATTTCATCCTGAAAGGGGACGTTCCTATGAAAGAATATCGCTGGGCCGCGATCGGAAGCGGCGACATCGCCACGCCCCACAACACGCACAGCGGCTAGTGGCGCTGACTGCCCGCCCGGTTCTCCCGTTTCCAAGATCCGCCCTACGAAGTCCGGTCAATGATGCTGTAGAGCATATTGAAAAGCTGACCGAACATGGCCGGAATCCTCAGACACAGGACCAGACTCCGGACAAACAGCTCTTTCGCGTACATGGTAATTCCTCCTTTATGCGGAATTGACTTTTCCTGCTGTTCCTAGTACAATCATATCAAGAATGCAACAGGAGACGAGTATGCATATTAAAGTATGATACTTACAGTCTTATCAAATACTTACCAAAAAGAAAGTATATGTTTTTAAATGGAGAACAAAGATGGGTAAACGGTGTATTTCCAATGAGAATTTAAGCACCACCGGCTTCAGCTACACGCTGTCACTGATCAACGGGAAATATAAGATGACGATCCTCTATACGCTGATGGAATTCGGCGTGGTGCGCTTCAATGAAATGAAAAAGTATATCGGAGCGATCTCCTACAAGACGCTCAGTTCCACCTTAAAGGAGCTGGAGGCCGACCAGCTCGTCCACAGAGAGGAATATCCCCAGATCCCGCCCAAGGTGGAGTACAGCCTGACGGAGCGGGGGAAATCACTGATCCCCATTCTGGACGGCATGTGCGAATGGGGTGATAACAACAAATTATAACAGTATTCCGCCTGCAGCGGAGAAAGGAAACAACATATGGAATATCGGAAATTTGACAGCACTTATGTGGTCCGGCTCGACCCGGACGAGGAAATCTGCGGACAGCTCCTGGCCCTTGCCGGAAAAGAAAACATCGCGCTGGCGCAGATCAGCGGCCTGGGCGCGGTGAAGGCCTTTACGGTCGGCGTTTTTGACACGAAAACTAAGGAGTATCACGCCAACTCGTTTGAAGGCTCCTATGAGATCGTTTCCCTGACCGGGACTCTGACCACACAGGAAGGAAAGCCCTATCTGCACACCCATTTTGCTGCGGGAGACGACAAAGGGCATGTGGTCGGCGGTCATCTGAATCAGGCAGTCGTCAGCGCTACCGCGGAGATCATCCTGAACCTGATCCCCGGCACGGTAGAACGGAAATTCAGTGAAAAGATCGGTCTGAACCTTTTTGATTTTCAGTAAGAAATTTCTGTCCAGAAAAATTTTTCATGAAAAGGAGGAGCCCATGAACACATCAGAAGTGATCCGGACAAGAAGGAGCATCCGGAAATATCGGAAAGGGGTCGTGATCCCCAAAGAACACATCGAACAGATGCTGGAAGCTGCCATGATGGCGCCCAGCGCCTGCAACCGCCGGCCCTGGGAATTTGTTGTCGTCCAGAAGCCGGAGGTGCTGGAACAGATCATGGAAATCCATCCCTACACCCAGATGCTGAAGACCGCCTCCCTCGCCATCATTGTCTGCGGCAGGCCGGACCTTCAGGAGGGCATCTGCGATGGCTTCTGGCCGCAGGACTGCGGAGCCGCCATTGAAAACCTGCTCCTTCAGGCCGCAGAGCTCGGCTACGGCACCTGCTGGTGCGGCTGCTACCCCGCCATGAAGCGGGCGGAAGCGCTGCAGAAGCTCCTGGACGTCGCCAGCATCCCGCTTGCGGTCATAGCGGTAGGCGAGGCGGATGAAGCCCCGGACGCAAGAGGGTTCTATGATGCTTCCCGGGTGAAATGGATTTTGTAAAGCCGTTTATCCCACATTCAGGACAGATGCAGCAGCAAAGGCTCATGCCCGATTTCTTTCAGGATCTTTCCCGTCAGATCATCAAACGCCAGGCGCAGGCTTGTGGTATTGACGCAGGGATGGCAGCCGAAATATTCCTGCTTCAGGATCTCTTCATCTATCAGAAGCCGCACCTGTCCTTCATGGTCGTTCATCAGCCCCAGCACGCTGACCGCCCCGGGACTCAGATCCAGCAGGCGCTCCATATCCTCCGGCGGTGCGAAGGACAGCCTGGAGCTTCCTGCCAGACGGGAAACCTCTCCGGAATGGAACTTTTTTGCTCCGGGAAGCATCAGCAGATAATATGCCGTTTTCTGATGATCGCACAGGAACAGGTTTTTGCAGATCGCCGCGTTCAGGATGCGGTCCACCTCCAGGCAGTCTTCCATCGTCCGCATGGGCGCATGGTCCACATATTCATATTCGATATTCAGCCGGTCCAGCAGGTCGTACACGCGGATTTCCCGCTCCTGCCTGCCGGAAAGAGCTTCCGGCCTTCCCTTCATCAGATGCATTTCTGCCTACCCCTTCTTGTAGTCCCGCGGGAGGCTTTCCCAGCGCTTTTTGAAATAATAAGCAGCCGCCTTTGGCTGGCGCTGTCTGGTAAAAATACCCTTTTTATTTCCGTTCATGCGCATGATTCCCTCGGTTGTCTGAAAGTCCGCGAAATTCCAAACCAGTTCTCCGGCCACGAAATCGTAGGAATCAAAAACCCGGTGGCACATTTCCAGATATTCCACCTGATACTCCTGGCTCCACATGACGGACGGAAGCTTGTGTTCTGCGGAACTAGTGTCCGTGCCGTATTCTGTAAAGATCACCGGCTTATTCATCTGTTTGGCCGCCCAACCGTCCATTTCTTCGCGGAACGCCTCTTCCGCGTCCGAAATCTCATATCCGCCCATGGAATACCAGCCATAATAACGGTTAAGGGAAAGAAAATCGCTGAACTGATAGCATTTACAGGTATCCGGCCCGGAATTGCCGATCATCGCAAAGGTGCGCGGCCGTTTCTGTGGATCCACCTCTCTGGCTCTGCTGAAAATCTTTTCAAAATAAGGGACGCAAGCGTCATCCGTCGTCTCCGGCTCATTAAAAAGACTCCAAGCGATCACGCAGGGATGATTTTTATCACGGCAGATCATGTCTTCCACACACTGAAGATGATGCGCAAGAAGCTCAGGAATGGTCGGGGCCTGGAAGAAGGAGGTCCTTTTCCCGGTGGACGCCTCCGCGAAATTCATCAGGCTGCGGAACAGGCCGACCGCCGCCACCTCATCGATGATCAGGATCCCTTCTCTGTCCGCCATCTGGTAGATTTCCTCGCTGTAAGGATAATGGGAGGTACGGAAGCAGTTTGCCCCGATCCATTTCATGCACTCAAAATCCCGCTTCATCACCCCAATGTTAAAGCCCCGTCCGACAATATCGCTGTCCTCATGCTTTCCAAAGCCTTTCAGGTATACTTTTCTGCCGTTTAACAGAATGTCCCTGCCGCGGACTTCCACAGTGCGGATGCCAATCCGGTCCGAATACTCATCGATCAGCTCCTGTCCGTTCCTGATCTGAATCCGGATTTCGTAGAGATATCCGTCTCCCACATCCCATTTATGTGCTTCCGGCACGCGGATCATGCCCTCTCTGCCTGAAGCGGATGATACCTGCTTTTTCTCCGCGTCATACAGATCTACAAACACTTCATGAGCCTCTTGGGGAACGCCTTCCTGTATTCCCGCCGTCTCCACAGAATAATGGATCAGCGCGTCCGCACCGTCGAATTCAAAGCTTACGGAATAATCCTCCACATGTTCCTTGGGATAGGCGATCAGCTTTACCGGCCGCTGAAGTCCGGAATAATTAAAGAAATCAAAATAAGGCTTCGACATCTTTTTCCCATTCTTCAGCACCTTTGTGGCCCCGCAGGGAATGCGCGTTTCACTCAGTTCGTTGTTGACCTGCACGACCACCCGATTGAAAGCATTGTACTGCACTATGTCCGTCACCACCGCAAGAAACGGCAGGAACCCGCCTTCATGGGCAGCAGCCTGCATGCCGTTTACGTATACCTTCGCACAGTGTGTCGCGCTTCCGAACCGAATGGCTACTTCCTTTCCCTTCCATTCTCCCGGAACATAAACTTCTGTTTCATACCAGACATCTCCCGTATATTCCCGGATATCCTTATCCGTATAGAAATCCTGGAAGCTCGCAGGAACAGGAATCATCTCACTGCCGGGCAGGCCATCCTTCCATCCCTTTTCCTCTCCTTCCTGTTTCCCATCCAGAGAAAATTTCCACATCCCATCCATGCTCACGGCGCGCCGTGTGGCTGAATTTCGGGGATATAGCATCTGACATGTTCTCATTTTCACACCTTACCTTTCTTCATCCTGTCCTATCTACCGTTTTCTATTATATCACTTTATGAAAAAACAGGCTGCCTGGAATCTACTTAAACCAGGCAGCCCTAAGAAACACAATTTCAACCCTTTACAGCTCCGATCATAACGCCCTTTACGAAATACTTCTGCACAAAAGGGTAAATGCACAGGACAGGCACCGTCGTCAGAACGATCGTGGAATATTTGATCGCTTCCGCGAACTGGTTGACCTGGTCGTTCTCCGCCGCCGCGGAATTCAGCACGTTGGAGTTCGCGATCAGGATCGCCCTCATGATATTCTGGATCGGCAGCTTCTCATTATCCTTCAGATAGATGGATGCGTTGAACCAGGAATTCCAGTGCCCTACCCCGTAGTACAGCAGCAATACCGCCAGCGTCGGCTTGATCAGCGGCGCTACGATACGGAACAGGATCACCAGGTCATTGGCCCCGTCGATATACGCCGACTCCCTCAGCGAATCCGGCAGCCCTTCGATCGCCGTCTTGCAGATGATCGAATTGTATACGCTCAGCGCTCCCGGCAGGATCAGCGCCCACAGCGAATTGTATAATCCCAGGTCGCGGATGTTCAGGTAAGCGGGGATCATCCCTCCGGAAAAGAACATCGTGAACAGGATCAGGAACTGCACCACCGGCTTGAACATCATCTTTTTCGACGCCAGGAAATATCCCGTAAACAGCGTCAGCAGGATGTTGATCGGCAGCGATACCACCAGCACGATCAGGATGTTCCGGTAGCCGGAGAGCAGCAGCGGGTGCGTTAAGGCCAGCCCGTAGGCCCCCACCGTGAACTCATGCGGCCACAGGAGCAGCCCCGGATGGGAGACCAGATACGTATTGGAGGTAAACGAAGCGCACACCACATACCAGATCGGGTACAGGGTCACGACGCACAGCAGGATCAGGATGACTGCATTGATCACGCTGAATATCCTGTCCCCCAGGGATTCTTTTACTTTCACGCTTGTAAGATTGTTTTTCTTCATGGCAGTATTTCCTCCCTTTTCAGAACAGGCTGGATTCCGTAGCCTTCTTGCTGATCTCATTCGTTATCATGAGGAAGACCACATTCACCAGCGTATTGAACAGGCCGATCGCCGTTGACTTGGAATACATGGGCGAACCTCCGCTCGTCGGGAAGGACAGGCGGTAGGTGTAGGTGGAAATGACGTCCGCCACCTCATAGGTCGTCGCGTTATACAACAGCAGGATCTTCTCATATCCCACGTTCAGGATGTTGCCCATGCGCAGGATGAAGAGGATCATGATTGTCGGCATCAGGCCGGGCAGCGTGATATGGAGCATCTGCTGGAACCGGTTCGCACCATCCACACGCGCCGCTTCATACTGTTCCTGGTCGATGGCGGACAGCGCGGCCAGGTAGATGATGGAATCCCACCCGATCTTCTGCCAGATATCCGACACCACATATACCGTCCGGAAATATTTGGGATTGGCCAGATAGTTCTCCGCCACCCCGCCGAGAGCTGTAGCGATCTGGGCGAACAGACCGTCCTGCATGCAGAACACCTTGATGATACCGCACATAACGACCGTTGAGATGAAGTACGGCATATAGGTGATCGTCTGCACCGTGCGCTTGAACGCCTTGTTGCGCACCTCGTTGATCAACAGTGCCAGGATGATCGGCGTGGGGAACCCGAACAGGATCGTCAGGCCGCTGATCAGGAACGTGTTCTTGATCACGCGCGGGAAATAGGGGTCTGTGATAAAGTTGAGGAACCATTTATACCAGGGGTCCGCCCAGGAAGAACCCGCGATCCCCCTCGTGATCTTATAGTCCTTAAAGGCGATGATCAGGCCGTACATCGGTTTATAACAGAACAGCGCCAGGTAAATGAGCACCGGGATGATCATGATGTATTTCCACTTGTTCATGTTCCAGTCTCTTCTGAGCCTCTGGCCGAATCTTCTGAGCCTCTGGCCGAATGTCTTGGTTCCGGTGCCGTTTACATTCACAGCATCTGCTTTCATATCCTTCCTCCTTTCAAAAAGCCCGTACAGGCAGACAGCAGTGGAAGACTCTCGTCTTTCACTGCTGTCATTCAGCCGATCAGCTTCTGTTAACGTGCCACATACCGGTCATAGCAGGCCTGACGGATCTCAAGTATACGGGTTAAGTTGTAGGTTTCCAGATCAGCCAGATACTGTTCCCATACAGCGTCGTCATCGATATCCTTCGAGCCGTTCAGGAATGCGCCAAAGCTCTCATCCACATAGGTCGTGATGTTCTGTCCAATCTCGTCCATCTCATCCGACTCCTCCGTGGTATAGGTCGCGCCGACAGGCCATTTCCATCCGCTGGTAACCGCTGCATTCTTCTCTTCATCATCCGGGTAAACATAATACCAGGTATCGTTTGCTTCAATCGCTTCCGCACTGTTCTTCTCATACAGCAGGTTGGTCGCCTGGATGCAGGAGCTTCCAAAGGTAGCGCCCACATACTTGGTCATCGGGTCAACGTCCGGATCATCTTTTACCAGGCTGGTATAAGCCGGGACTCCCTCATCATTGTACTCCCAGGATACGCCTTCGTCCCCGTAGTTCCAATATAAGAATCCCTCGTCGGTATATGCGTAGTTCAGCATCTGCAGGCAGAGCTTCATGGTTTCTTCATCCGCCGTTGTGGTGATAACAGCGGTCTGCGTACCGATACCGGGGCCTCCGAAGATGCAGGAAAGAGAACCGTCATCCGCGGTCGGGTAAGGAATCCCGATCCAGACCGCTTCTTTTCCGGCTGCCTCACGCTCGGAATTCCAGTTGCTCAACTGTCCCATAGAGGTCAGGGAAATACCGCACTTATCATTGTGGATCTTATCCTTGATCGTGGTGTCGTCTTCGGTCAGGATATCCTGGTCGATCAGGCCTTCCTCCCAAAGCTTGTTCAGCCAGCTGACATATTCCCGCCATTCCGGCTGGGCAGCCGCAAGGCCTACCGTACCGTCCTTCACGAACCAGCCGTTGCTTGCGGAAGCATCTGCGGTGCCATATGCTCCGAACGCGCCGGCAATGCCCATTGCCTTAAATCTGATGGAATAAGCCGCATTAAAGGTTGCGCCATACTTCTCGTTGAACACGCGGATCACGTTTTCAAACTCGGAGATGGTCTTGGGAATCTCCAGGCCGCACTCCTCCAGCCAGTCCTTACGCACGACAGGCCCCTGATAGGAGTCGTTCCAGCCGCCGTCCTCACGGAAGAAGCCGAACGCATAATACCGGCCGTCATCCGTCTTCATGGCCCTGTCATAAGCGGGATTGCTCTGAAGCCATGCATAATAATCAGGCGCATATTCCTGGATATAATCGGTCAGATCCCAGATGATCCCGTCATCCAGATACTGGTTCGCATTGTTCATCCAATATGTCTGCATGATGTTCGGCAGGCTTGCCGGATCCGCCAGCAGCGTCGTCGTATAGGTGTTGCCGTCAGAGCCCGTCGTCGGGAACGACCACTCGATATCCACGCCAAGATGTTCAGCCAGCCCGATATGGAACGGAGATTCGTCCGCGCTTGCGAACTTCTCGTGCGGCAGGATATTATCCTGCGCATACCAGGATACTGTAACATCGCTGCTCAAGGGATAGGTAATGCTTCCCGGTTCTGCTGCGGCAGCATCGCCGCCCGCCTCATCTGTTGTTGTACCCGCCGCAGAGGATGTATCAGATGACGTATCCGCTGAACCTCCAGAGCTGGAACTTTGCTGTGACCCGCATCCTACAATCAGCATTGCAGCCATTGTAATGATACTGGTTACTTTTAATAATTTCCTTCTCATGTTACCCTCCTTCTAAGCCTAGCGAATTGCATGTACAGCTTTCATCTCTATTCCATTTGATTGGATATATTGCTGTATATCGCTCTGCTTTTTTATTATTTTTGTTGACATTTACTATAGTACATCATTGGTAAAATCTTTATAATAACATATAAAGCAAAAAAACTTACATATCCTGCAATCATGTAATATAATATACAAAATACACAGAAGGAGTGGAACTCATGAAGATATTTTTTGGCGGATATAACGGTGGAGATGCGGGCAGTTTTCCTTTCTCCAATCCTGAAAAACGGAACTATCATGTTCTCCATCTTCTGCACGGCAAAGGAGAATACGTGATAGATTCCATTCCATACGCGTTATCTTCCGGCTTCTGTATTCTGATCTCACCGGAAATTTCATATTCCTATTCCAGCTCTGATCAGTCTTTTTCCGATGACTGGATTTGCTTTCAGCTGGAAAAAGGAGAGGCTCTCCCGTCCTCCCTGATCTGCAACATGCCGTTTCAGCTCAACGATTTTGATCACTGCGCCCTTCTGATCAAACAGCTTTTATGGGAGAACTCTTCTGTACATAATGCCCCCCCCCAATCATTCATCGGGCAATATCAACGCTCTCTTTTACGTGCTCTTAAATCACCTTTCTGCTGCCTGTTATCTGCAGCAAAAAGCAGAAAAAAGAAGTCCGTATCTGCATAAATTTCAGCTTCTGCGCCTCCAGATAATGAATTCGCTGGATGAGGAGCACACCATCACCGGGCATGCAACACAGCTATGTATGAGCACTTCTCATTTTCAGCATTTATATTCCCAGTTTTTTGGGATTTCATTTCAGAATGACCTGATACGGATGCGGATCTCACATGCCGAGGCCCTGCTTCAGAATACATATCTTTCCATGGAACAAATTGCGGAAGCCTGCGGTTATTCCAACAGCACGCATTTCTTCCGGCAATTCAAGCAGATAAAGGGAGTTTCTCCTGCGAAATGCAGAAAGGCATCCCATTTTCCCAGGGCGGTGGTAAATCAGAGCGCTGCCATTCAGAACGCCTGACAAACCGGATGTTTCTTCTTTACAAGATGTCTCTGTTTCTTTATAATAAAAATGGAACTGCCGGGGAAGACACCCATCAAAAAAAACGCAGCAGTGTGTCCCGCATCCGCGGGCGCAAATATATCACAAAAAGCTATCAGACAGGAGGGGAGGACACCCATGGGAAAAAACATTGCTGTCATTGATGCACAAGGAAACGTTTATGCGTCCACCTGGCCGAAACGCGCCAGAGGGCTTGTCAAAAGCGGCAGGGCGCGCTTCGTAGATCAGAACAAGATCTGCCTTGTGCGCCCGCCCGGATATTCGGAGGGTAAATGTATGGATCATACCGTTGAACAGAAAATGATAAAGGAACCTAAGACAGATGCTCCCAAAGAGGGACAGACCGCCGGTGCGGAAGCTGCCGGCAGCCAGGAAAGCCCGGATATGTCTTATGTGCTCTGCAAGATCGATGAGATTCTGGCAGGAAATGATGAACTCAAGGCTGCCATCGCGCAGATGGAGAACCTGGATGATACGCCGGCAGAGGCGCTCAGCCATATGATGGAGGCAAGGGAGATGACCAATCAGAAGTTGATCGTTCTTCTTCAGAACGTTCTGGAAACGGTCAAACCAGACCCCGCCCTTATCCGTCTGGAAACGGTGACAAATCTTCTTTCCAATGCCGGACTGGAAGAAAATCACAAATTTGATCTTCTGAACCAGACGATCCAGCGTCTGTTTTGAACGCCTGGAGGCTGACAAAACTATGTCTTTTGGAGTAATTGATTGACTTGACTGCCGCTTCCTGTAAAGAAGCGGCAGTTTTTTATGGAGGTAATGCTTTGGAAACCCGAGTAGCTGTTATGAGCATCATCGTCGAAAATAATGATACAGTCGGCCAGTTAAATTCCCTTCTCCACGAATACGGGGAATATATCATCGGCCGGATGGGAATTCCCTATCGCAAACGAAGGATCAATATCATCAGCATCGCGCTGGACGCGCCGCAGAATACCATTTCCGCGCTGTCCGGCAAAATAGGAAAGCTTCCCGGAGTCAGTGTGAAGACGGCCTACTCTGGAGTGATCAGCCATAAGCAGGAATGAGCTTGAGTCATAAGGCCGATCGATCTCAGCTCTCCCACTCCAGATCTGAGGGCGGCAGCGCATCCCCTTTCATCAGACAGATCCGCTCGAACCGCATACCGGAGGCCATCGCGTAAATCTGAACAGTATGGTCTCCCCGCGCAAGATCCGTTACCGCCATAGGAACCCAGCGGTAAACCTGTTCCGCCTCATATCTCCAAAGGCTGCCGTTTTTATGGCTTTCCGTAGGCTCAAACACTTCTCCGTCCACTCCGACAAGTACGCGGGCTTCTTCCCCCACGCCAAAACGGCACAGCAGCCAGATCACATAATTTCCGCCCTCCGCATAAATCCAATAGTTCAGGCATGGGGCTTCCTTCGCGTCTTCCCATTCTGTCCCGGCATGGCGGAGATACATGGCAAGGCCGCTTCTTCCATAAGTCTCGCCAGCGCAGTACTGCCATCTGCCGTCTGAAGGATATGCATATTCGCTTTTTGCAAGCGCTGCGGCAGCATTGATCCGGATCATTCCGCTTCTTTCTTCAAAGACTGCCTTTCCCGCTGACAAATAGTGCTGTGGGCTTACCTGGCCCGCATAACGTTCCGGCCAGTTCACACGATCGCTGACCACCACATTGTCCCGCGGGGTCCTCATGGCTTCCCAGAACTCCGGACGGGGCTTCAGCTCTGTTTTTCCATAAAATTCTTCCGTCCATCGGCTTATATCCCATTCCTTAGGAAGCTCCTGGCAGCCCGTCACACCGGCAAGGTTGTTTTCCTTACGCTCTTTCGTATAAATGACGAATCGGGAAAAAGCAAAATACCGGTCCACCGCATGCAGGCAGATCTGATGAACGCCCGCGCCCATCCGCGGAAGCTGCACATACAGGCGGTCAACGTTGTTCAGCACGTTTTTCTTCCAATTTCCACGCCATTCGTCTGTAGAAGGCGATTCCACGATCTGTACGTCTCCACCGTCCACAGATACGCCGATCCTGATTCTCCCTGTGGAATTCAGAGAAGGGAAGCGGTGGATTTCCAGCAGGAATTCACCTTCGCTCACCAGACAGACAAAATAGCGCAGCGGCTCTTCCCACTCTCCCGCTTCCTTTGCTGTCATCCGGCATTCCACCAAGCTGCCCCGGCAGCGTCCTGCTCTTTTGACCACACAAAACTGCGGAGAAATTTTTTCCGCCGCATCCGCTTCCACACAGACCAGTCCGTCATCCTCTACGCTGCCTTTCAAGTGCGGGGGCGGCGCGATCAGCCGCACGGGAATCCTCTGTTCCCCGCCGTCGGTCATATTTCTCACCAGAAGGCTTCCGTTCCTGTTTCTTCCCGCATCTTCTGCAGTCACCAAAATACGTGTCTCCGTGCGCACCGTTCCCCGCTTCTGTGACAGACCGATCCAGTCGGGCGTTTCTATTTCAAAATCAAATTCTCCCTCCCCTCTGTTTCCAATTTCCAGCCACTTCGCACCGCTGCCTGTAAAGGAAAGTTCTTTTTCTTCATTCCAGAGATTGAGGATCATCCGTCCCTCTCTTCCAACCGGCTCTTGCAGGTTTTCCGGCAGCGGCGGCGTACAGGCCGGAAGCATTGCCGTCCGCGGCGGCGGATAACTCTCAGGATCCAGGATGCCGTCCCATTTTCCCTGCGCCATCCGTTTGTTGTAATAAATCAACATTTTCCGTCTGGCATCGTCCAGCTCCCTGGTCTTTCGGACATACTCCGCGGCGGCAGCGTACTTTCCCTGCCTGCAGACCAGCGTGCTCCTATCTCCATAATACCAGGAAAGATTGGTAAAATACGCCGCATGGATCCGCATCAGCACCAGTTCAAAGAAGGCGTCCCGCTCCTTTTTGGGCAGTCCCGCATAAATGGCGTTTCCCTTTTCAAACAGCTCATCATATTTGTGGATGCGCACGGCGGCTTCGTCCCCGTAGGCAGTCTGAGAGAAAGCGTCGTCGTCCATATTTTCAACCTTTCTCACATTGGTGAGCTGGGAAAAATCGTTGAGCAGCTCCGCCACCTGCATCCCGATGCCGTGGGAAAATTTCCCGGAAAAATTCCCGGAAAAATTCCGTGCGATCCAGTCCGCCACATAGGCGTCCACGTCCTGCGTCAAGGGACGTTCCCGTTTTCCGGACAAAGCGGCGAAACGCGGAGTTTCCTCTTTTCCGATCTCCCATGCCAGGCGCAGGAAAAATTCGATTTCCAGCTCCAGCGGCTTCATGGCTCCCACGTTCATCACCCAGAGCTTCCGGATATCCTCCCGCCAGGCTTTCCCCAGCTCATAGGCTGTATGAGCCAGCGGAATGGAACAGAGGAACACGTAGGACATGCTGGGCGGCGCCCAGTAGGAATTGTGGTAGTAAACGCCGTTGCCGCCGCGGCGTTTTTTCTCCTTCTCAGAAGGATAACGACGGATATAGCCGTAGTTGTCATTTGCCCACACCAGCGTCAGATCCTCCGGCACCTCCAGGCCCGCGTCATACAGATCCAGCACTTCTTTGTAGGGGATGAAAGTCATCATGGTGTCATGGCCCAGGGTTTCCTTCAGAATCTCCTTCTGATCCCGGATGACCGTTTCCAGCAGCTTCACCTTTGCAGCCTTCCGTTCTTCCTCCGGAAGCTGCATGATGGCTTCTGTCTCAAAACCGGAATCGTGGATGCCGCGCATGCCAAGTGTATAGCAGACTTCAAAATCCTTGTTCTGTTCCACACTCTCCCGCCAGTATTCCTGCAGGATCTCCCGGTTCCTTCCGGGGATGGAATAGTCGTACACTGCGTTCTGGTATCCTTTTTTCTCGATCCAGGGCTTCCACTCCCGATAGTTGGAGCGCATCAGCATGTCGCAGTGGGACGTTCCCACCACGATTCCCATCCGGTCCGCCAGAGCTCCGTTTTCGGGCTTCACGTTAAAAGAGTTGACGTGCATGGCAGGCCAGATATAATTGGCCTTCAGGCGAAGCAGCAGCTCAAACACCTTTTCATAGGTCTTCACCCCGATGGTGTCCTCGCCCATGTGCTTCTTCACCCACCGGTCCAGCTCCTCTTCATCATTGATGAAAATGCCCCGGTATTCCACAGACGGCCAGTCCGCCTTTTCAAAATCCTCAGAAAGGAAAAATTCCTCCTTCTCCTTCACAGGCACATCCGCCCAGAAATACCAGGGGGACACGCCGATCATGCCGCAGAACTCATAAATACCATAGACAGTTCCCCGCCTGTCCGTTCCCGCGATGATGAGACGGCCCTCCTGCACATACATCAGATACCCTTCTTTGCGGAGCTTTCCATTTTCCTCATACAGCCCGTAGCGCGAAAGCCTCTCCGTTCCCACTAGCGCGTCGAAATCCGGAGAAACGCCCATGGTTCCTGCCAGGATTTTCGCTGTCTGATCTGCGTCTTTGTCCGTTTTACCGAATACCTTTTCCAGATCCGTGCACAGGTTTCCGGCCGCGATCTTTACCGCTTCCGTTTCCCGATCGTTCACCCGGACCGGACAGTCCGATCCCCGTTTCAGATAAAATTTCATTTGCAGTCTCCTTCTTCTATTCCTGCTGCCTGAAGCGACATATCTGTCATGTCCGCAGCAGTAACGCCACATCATTGACATTAGTTCCCGTAGCGCCGGTGATGATCAGGCCGCCTACGGCCTGAAGCGCGTGGTAGGCATCATTTTCCCGCAGCATCTCTTCGATGTCCAAGCCAAGCGCGCGGAGTTTTCCCGCCGTTTCTCCATCCACCATGCCGCCCGCGGCGTCTGTCGGCCCGTCCGTGCCGTCAGAGCCCAGGGAGAACAACAGGACATTTTTCTTTCCATCCAGAAAACGGGAGGCGCTCAGGGCAAGTTCCTGATTTCTCCCGCCCAGCCCCTTTCCCGTCACCTTCACCACCGTCTCTCCTCCCGCGATCAGGGCGAAGGGCCGCTTATAATCCAGGCTGTCCGCCAGTAACGCAAGCCTCTCCCCTTCCCTCTTTGCCTCTCCCTCCATGGAATCGGTGAGAAGATACGGATGGTATCCCAGCTCTTTAGCATGCCTGGCCGCAGCCCTGCATAGCTCCCGGACGCTTCCCACCACGTGATTTTCCACTCGACCGGTTTCCGAGCGTTTCATCGCCCCCGCGTTCCGGATCAGAACGTTTTCCACATGCTCCGGAAGCTTCAGCCCATACTTATCCACAATGCAGCATGCCTCCTGTGGATTGCTGTTGTCCGGATAGGTCAGACCGGATGCGATCATATCTTCGCTTCCGCCCACCACGTCGGAAAGGATGATGGAATAAGCCTTCGCCGTTTTCAGATATCCAGCCAGCTTTCCCCCTTTGATCGCCGACAGCTTCTTGCGGATCAGATTGATCTCCGTGATTTCCGCGCCGCAGCGGAGAAGCTGTCCCGTCACATCCTGAATATCCGAAAGGGAAAGCCCCTCCTCCGGCAGCTCTAGAAGGGCGGACCCTCCTCCGGACAGCAGGAACAGGACCGTATCCCCTTCTTCCGCCTCCTGCACAAAATGGACCGCATCCCGTCCCGCCCTGACAGAATTCTCATCCGGTACGGGATGTCCGGATTCAATGACTGAAAAACGTGGGATCATCCCTTTTGCGTGGCCGTATTTCGTCACCACCAGCCCCTTTTCCAGCCGGGTTCCCAGCCAGTCTCCGGCTGCCTCTGCCATCACCCATGCCGCCTTTCCGACGGCGAGGACGAATACCCTTCCCTGCAGGTTCAGTCCCTCCAGCGCTTTTCTCACCGCCCTGTCCGGCAGGACGTCCGCTATGGTTTTTTGAATGATCGTTTCCGCGTGCTGACGAAGGATCTTCCGGTCCTGTTCTTTATCTTCTATTTTCATTTTAATCTCCATTCCGCAGCGTAAGCGACGGGGCGATGCCATCAGAGCAATTTGTGACGCTCCGGCACAAATTGCCGCCTTCCTCCCCGCCGCGCAGAGAAACCGCATACGTGATCTCTCCGCACCAGCCATCGGCTTCTTTTCCATGGCTTGGCTGAAAGCTGTTCAATATCTCCTTCATAAAGGATGATAGCACAGGTTTCGGGGAAAGAGAAGAAAAGACTTTCCAAATCGAAAGGCTGAAACCGTCCTGCGGTCAATTTCCATTACTCTTAAAATTTCACAGACACAAAAACATAATTTGCCATCCACTGAGTTATTTCATTTTCAAAGGGGAATATGTCTGAATCAGGCGCGGGAAGTTCATCATATATTTTTGTAAATTTATTTTCTTTAAATCCGGTATTTTTGCATTTTGTCAGCCATTCCTCTATATCGATAAACTGATCCGTCACCCATTCCGTCTCTCCCTTCTCAACGCCGGAAAGCAATAACTTCATCCTTTTTTCAGAATTACTGTTTTCGCGGCCTTCTATCAGCGTTTTTGTATAAACAGTACAGCCACCGCTTTTTATCACGCGGTAGGACTCCCGGAATCCATCCATCATTTTAGCCTGCATACTTTCATATCCCGCATAGGAAAATACAATGTCAATGGAACCGGACATAACGGGCAGATTTGAGCCGTCGCATGCCAGATATATCATATCAACAAACGGATTTTTACACTCAGTTGAATAAAAGACTTTATCCCATTTCAGGATCCTGTGGCTTAAATCTGTCATGATGATGGTCACAGGCCAATTTATTTTTTCTATCTGGCGTTTAATCCCCTGGCCTGTCCCGCAGGCCATGTCCAGGATTACTTTTGGACGTCACTTCTCAAGTATATTCCAGATTATATCTGATTCATTTCGCCCTCTGTCATAATTGGGATTTCTCGCCCAGTGATGCTCATGCAGATATTCGTTGTAGTTACGGAAAGACAACGACCATTGTTCTCCGGGGATTTCTCTTGTTTTAAAATCCAAAACGCCGTCAACCATTTTATATTTGTGATCATTGTCGCACTCAAAAGAAAAGCTGTTGTCATCGCTCTTTTTCAGCTTCATTTTTCTGCGGCATTTAGGACATATGAGAATTTTATTTAGAAACATTAATTTCCTGTCCACGCTGCCGGCTTCTTCGATATAATCTCCGCCCTCTAAAATATTGTTTATAGATATTTTAAATATCCATGACATATTTAAGAGGGTCTCAATATCAGGCAGGGAAACCCCGGTATCACATAGTTAAAGATATTGGTGTCATTCAATCAATCTTGCCGATAAAGCGGTAGAAGATTTCTACCTCCTGTTCCCTGCTTCCGTCCTCACCTTTGACCGCTTCATGGACAACGATTTTTTCA
>DWYY01000102.1 GCA_019118445.1 Candidatus Eisenbergiella merdipullorum
AGCGGGGAATCGCTGTACGCGTCCACGCTGATCAAGCTCCCGGCGCCTCATTTTGTGGTCTTTTATAACGGAAGCCAGGATGCGCCGGAGGATCTTACATTAAGATTGTCAGACGCATTTGAGGGAAGAAAGGGATATCCGCAGGGGAGAAAAGAGCCGGAGCTGGAACTGAAGGTACGCTTTCTGAACATAAACCGCGGCCATAACGAGGGACTGATGAAACGGTGCCGGACGCTGCGGGAATACAGTGAATTTGTGTTCCGGATCAGGCAGTATGCGGATGGAGAGACGGCGATCGTGGAAGCGGTGGACAGGGCGGTAACGGAATGTATCGCGGAAGGGATCCTGGCGGATTTTCTGAGGAGCCAGAGCGCGGCGTATCGCAGAGCCGAATTTGAGATTCGGCTCGCGGTCCTCAACGTAAACGTTTCGGAAAAAGGTGATTGCAATGTCGATTTTCGAGTACAACGAGGAAGAGGAACTGAAGAAATATGGGCAGGCAGAATACCGGAGCGGGGAAATAAATGGGAAAGCAGAGGGAAAAGCGGAATCCGTAATACTGGCCCTGGAAATGAAAGGGCCTGTGTCGGAACGATTGAGAGACCGTATTTTTTCGGAAAAAGATATCTCCCTTCTGGAGGACTGGCTGAAGGCGGCAATTGAGGCAGATACGATCGAGGTCTTTATGGACAGAATGGGATTGAAGGAAAAATGAAATTTTTGCTGTTCATTTTACAATGAATCCGCGGAACCGCAAAAGGGAGGGATAAGCTTTGTACCATGTTCTTCTGGTCGATGATGAAGAAAATGTGCTGCAAATATTGAAGAATACCGTTTCGTGGCAGGAAATGGGGGTGGATCTTCTGCTGACGGCGCAGGGAGCAAGACAGGCGCTGGAAGTGCTGGAACGGCAGCAGGTTCATCTGCTGATCACGGATATCAAAATGCCGGGGATGGACGGAATCAGACTGATCCGTCGGGTAAAGGAAGCGTATCCGCATATCCGCTGTATCCTCCTTACTGCCTATGGCGAATTTGAATATGCCAGGGAAGCGATCCGGCTGGGTGTGGAGAATTATCTGCTCAAGCCGGTCGTCCGGGAAGAAGTGGAGCAGACCGTGCAGAAGGCGCTGGACAACCTGTACGGCGGAATGCAGAACGGCGAAAGTCTGCTTAGAGAAAATATTCTGCGCCGTTGGGCGAATGGAACGATCACGGAAGAGGAACTGAGCGAAAGAGCTTCCGTTCTGGGACTGAACCTGTATCTGCCGGAATACTGCGTGATCTGCCTTGTAAAAAAGCGGGAAGGGGATGTCCACACCTTCCGGACCGCCTGCGTGGAGCTGCTGTCAAAGCAGCTGGAAATCTGTTCCTTTTGGGATGAAAAGGGGAGATACATTCTTATAGCGGGCGGCAGAAAGCTGGATACGGAGGAGCTGGAGAATCAGCTGTCCCGTCTTGCAGAGCAGCAGATGGAATCCAGGGTAGGCATTGCGATCGGCGTTTCGGTGTCAGATGCCGGAAATCTGCATCTGAGCTATCGGACTGCCTGTGACAGTGTGGAATTATCCGATCTGGATCAGCCGGAAGTGATCTTAAAAAGCAGTTCTAATGGCCCGGATATCGGAACGGAAGGGCTGGTGGAGGAAGTGCGTTTTCTATTTTTTTCCGAAGAAGAAAGAACGCGGGAAAACGGATATCAGCATTTGTGCCATAAGCTGTACCGCTCTGTACGGAACGGAGAAACTGATAAAGAGACTGCGCTGCTTCTGAGAATCTGTATGCGCGTGCTGGTCACGGAATTTCCGCTTCATAAGGAGCTGCAGGAAAAGATGTTCGGCGTAAAGTGGAAAATGGAAAAGGAGCAGACGGAGGGAGCTTTTCTGGAAGAAGCCGGAAAGATTCTGCGGCACGCGCAGGATATTTTCATGGAATGCCTGGACCTGTACAGTCCGGTTGTACAGCTCGCCATCCGATATATCAGAAAGAGCGTGATGGAAGGGACCGGCGGCTCCGTGAAGGAATTCTGCGCCATAAACGGCATGAATCCGGCCTATCTGGGCCATCTTTATAAAAAAGAAACCGGCATTTTCTTCAACGATTATCTGGCAGGATGCCGGATCAGCCGTTCCATCATTCTTCTGCGTAACCCCAATAACAAGATCAAGGATATCGCGGAAAGAGTCGGGTTTGCTTCCGTCAGCTATTATGTGAAATGCTTTCGGGAAAATAAGGGAATTTCGCCGGCTAGATACCGGCTTGGCCTGACGGATTAAGAAAGGCGGACGGATATGGGGAAGAAGACCAGAAATCATATGATACGCAGCAATCCGGTGATCCTGCGCCTGACCATCATTTTTCTGGTCATGACCTGTGTGGTCGGCGCGATCGCCTGCTATTTTGCGTATGGACGGAAAATGGAAGAGCAGCTTTCCGAACTGGACGGGCAGCTTTTCCGGGTAGCGGAAGAATATAAGGATATCACGGAAAATTTCTGGGCGATCTATCTGCCTGTTTTTGAAGAGCCGGATAACAATGCTGCGCTCAGCAGCTATTTTGAACAGGAGGAAAGCGGCGCGTTGCCGCCGGTGGAGCGTTTTGATCTGACCCGCGCGCTTTCCCGTATGGCGGCAAGAGATGAAAAGGTGCAGTGGATCGTCATCTATTCGCCCAAACGGGAAGTCAACTACATTTATTTTCCGGTCATGGACAGCATGCAGGCGCTTCCGGAGGATTTTCCCTATCTGAAAAAGCTTGCCGATCGGACAAAACGAATGGATATCTATCCCAGCAGGAGGGTTCAGATTGGAGATATGGATTATGAAAGCATCGCCATTGTTGGCGGCGCGCCCGGAAATGACGCCAGCGGCAGCATCCTGGTAGGATACGATATCGGCGGGCTGAAACGGCTGTGCGGGGAAAACGGCGGATTTTCTTCCTTGAATTTTAATATTCTATGTGAAGACAGGCAGCTGTTTGCATCCAAAGAGGAAATGGACTGGACAGGCCTGGAACTGGAACCGGGCGCAGAGGGAGGCGTATATCAGGCAGGCGGAAGCAGATGGTATATCCGGCAGCTGGGGGAGCCGCTGCGGGGAGAAGAGATCTTTTATGCGGTCAGATGGGCGGAGCTGTTCTGGTCTGCGGTGCAGAGCACCGGGGTGATCCTGCTGATCCTGCTGTGTACGGTGATTCTGGCGGCTGCCGTTTATCTGCTGACCCTGCAGAGCCTGACCGGGGAAGTGAACCTGATCCGGAACGGGCTGGATATTCTGGGACAGAACCGGCTCGATTACCGCATCCGGGAGAAATTTCACCAGCCTGAGTTTACCGCCATTGCGGAAGCGGTCAATCAGATGGCCGCCAGCCTGAAAGAAAATATCGACCGGGCGCAGGAATATGAAAGACGCCAGCGGGATGCGGAGCTGCAGGAACTTCAGGCGAAGTTTAATCCCCATTTCCTCTATAATACCCTGGAAATATTCCGGATGCGCTGCTATCAGAACGGCGATGAGGAAACTGCGGATCTGATCGCGCAGACCGCGTCCATATTCCGGGGATTCATAGGGGCAAAGACTTTTATCCCCATACCGGAAGAGCTGGCTTTTGGCAAACGGTATCTGGCTCTCTTTAAGGCGAGATACGGGGAATCCGTCAGGGTCCTGTATGATATCGATACGGAGGTCCTGGAATATGGGATCATCCGGAATGTGTTTCAGCCTCTGATCGAGAACTATTTTGAACATGGGTTCAACCCCGCCAACAGGGAGAACCATATCCTGTTTCGCGGAAGGCTCCAGGATGAGGAAACCATTCTTTTTACCATTGAGGATAACGGATTCGGCATGGAGGAAGAGGCGATCCGGGAGCTGAACGAACGGCTGCAGCGGCCGATCGTATCAGAAAAGGAGAATTACGGCCTGCGCAATCTGCATCAGCGCCTCCGCCTGTTTTACGGCGGCCGGTGCGGGATCACGCTGTGCGCAAATGACGGCCCCGGACTGGTGATCCGGATGGTGATACTGAGAAAAACGTGCGGGATATAAAAGGAATATAGAATGGGAAAGCCAGGGGAGAGATGGAATGCCGGACATCTCTCCCCTGACTTATTCAAAGATACTTCCTCTCCAAAACCGTAATCTTTTATATTTCCTAAAATCATTCATATTTACCTCTGCCGGAGTCAGACGCTACAATAAAAACGTAGAAAACACAACATAAACGGGCAGAGGAGAAAAGATGAAAAGAAAGAAAAAAATATCGATCAAGCTGTTCTTATATGTGCTGCCGGGATTGATCCTGGTATTCATATTTAACTATTTTTCTATTTGGGGCTGGCTTTACGCCTTCTTTCAGTACAAGCCCGGCCGGAGTCTTTTTGACTGCGAGTTCGTAGGATGGGACAATTTTACAACCCTGTTCGGAAACCGGATCATGCGGAATAATCTGATCCGGGTGCTGAAAAATACATTCGGCATCCATCTGCTTGGGTATCTGTTTACTCCACTGCCCATGATATTCGCCATCTTTTTAAGCGAACTGGGATCGGTAAAATTCAAAAAGGCCGTGCAGACCATTACCACGCTGCCGCATTTTATCAGTTGGGTTATCGTCTTTTCCCTGGCGACCAGCCTTTTTTCCACGAATGGCCTGGTGAACAATCTGCTGATTGAATGGGGGATCCGCGACACGGCGATTAATTTCCTGGCGACGGATAAGCATGTATGGCTGACACAGGTGCTGCTGCAGCAGTGGAAGGGAATCGGGTGGAGCGCGATCATTTATTTCGCGGCGATTGCCGGAATCGATCAGGAGCTGTATGAGGCGGCGATGGTGGACGGAGCGGGCAAGCTGAAGCGCATCTGGTATATTACCGTGCCTCATCTGATACCTACATTTTTTGTGTTGCTGATCATGGGGATTGGAAATTTCCTGAATACGGGGTATGACCAATACCTGACATTTGGAAATGCGTTAAATAAGGAGTATATAGAGGTCCTGGATCTGTACGTCTATAATCTGGGCCTGGGAAGCGGACAGATTTCCTACAGCGTAGCGGTGGGAATCATGAAATCCGGCGTGGCGTTTACGCTGTTTGGATTCGCCAATTTCCTGTCCAAAAGGATTCGCGGCGAGAGCGTATTTTAGGAGGCTGACTATGAAAACCGGACAAACCAAACATAAGAAGCAGATCTCAACAGGAGAAAAAATCATCAATGCAGCGAGCTACGTCATTTTTACCGTCTTTACTCTGCTGTGCCTTTTCCCCTTTTATTATCTGATGATCTGTACTATCAGCGACAATGCTCTGGTGGAGTATGGACAGATCACATTCTGGCCCAGAGGGATCCATTTTGATAATTATGTGGATGTATTTCAGGTGCAGAATCTGATGAATTCGGTCAAAATAACCGTGCTGCGCACAATCGTCGGAACTGTGGCGGGCGTCGGTGCAACTTCCTATATGGCCTATTTCTTTACGAAAACGGAAATGTGGGGAAGAAAGTTCTGGTACCGGTTTTGTGTGATCACCATGTATTTTTCCTCCGGGCTGATCCCAAGCTATTTGACCAACCGGATGCTGGGGCTGAACAATACCTTCTGGATTTATATCATCCCCGGCTGTATTTCGGTATACAATATGATCCTGATCAAAACCTCCATTGAAGCAATGCCCCCTTCCCTGGAAGAATCGGCATATCTGGACGGGGCAGGGTTCCTCACCCGGTATCTCAGGATCGTGCTTCCGCTCCAGAAACCGATTCTGGCAACGATCACCCTGTTTGTGGCGGTAAGCCACTGGAACGACTTTTTTACGACAAAGATCTACGTTACCAATCCGAAATTGTATACCATGCAGTTTCTGCTGTATGAACTGCTGAACAATATCCAGACGGCGGTGGGACAGATGGGGACGGAGGACAGGGATGCCTATATCAGCCCGGCAGGGACACGAATGACCCTGACGGCGGTGGTCATCATTCCGATCATGTGTGTATATCCGTTTATCCAGAAATATTTTGTGAAGGGGATCATGATCGGAGCAGTGAAGGGATAGGTGCGAAACAGCCATGGCTGACAGCATAGATGGAAACGTTTCCGGAAAACGTTCAAAAAAGGTAGCTGAAGAAAGGGGGCGGATATAATTCGGACGGCGGAAGGAAAATAATAAGAAAAGGAGACATGCGAAAAAGGATTCCTTCAGTCAAAAAAAGCATGGGAAAGTTTATGAAAAAGTACAGAAAAATATTAGCGATGCTGCTTGCCGGAGTTATGATGGCATCAGCAGCCGGCTGCGGCAGTTCCGGAGAAACCGGGCAGAGCGCGGAGAGCAGTCAGGAAGAAATTCAGGAGAGTCCGCAGGAAAGCTCTCAGGAAAGTTCCCAGGAAGCTTCGGGGGAGAGCGGACAGACGGAAGGGGCAGCAGGTGAAATAACCACCATTACGCTTTATCCGGTAAATGCGAATCTGGAAAGCGGTGTTCGTGGCGGATGGATCAGAGACATGTTTGCAGAACAGGGACTGGAACTGGAGGTATGGGCCTATTCTGAGGATAAAACCAATGCGATCATGGCAAGCGGCGATCTGCCGGATGTGATGTATGTGAATGATGAAAATCTTGAGATCCTGATCGAGAATGGTATGATCGTGAACCTGGGAGAATATCTGGATCAGATGCCTAAGGTGACATCTCTGGACGGCATGGATGTTGCGCTGAATTATATGAGGGAATTTAAAAGCGGCGGAACAGGGGAATTGTATGCCATGCCTACTACGGTAGGAAAAGGAGTAGAAGATGGGACAACGGAAAGAAATGCTCTGAAGTTATTCTGGAATTATTATTCAGAGATAGGCTTACCGGAATTTGATAGTCTGGAGGAGTTGATCCCTATTTTGAAAGAGATTCAGGAACGGCATCCAACAGATGCGGCAGGCAATCAGGTGTATGCGGTGGGAACCTATTATGACGCGCAAAGCATGAATTATTTACTGGGTTACTCCACCTGCTTTGGTTATTCCAGTATCTTCTTCAAGCAAATGGTTGCGGCAAATATGGTAGATGGTGAATTGGAGTATCTTCTTGAAGAGGATGGAATTCTTTATGAAGCATTAAAATGGTACAATCAGCTATATAGGGAAGGTTTGTTTGATCCGGATTCCATTAACATGGACAGAGCAACGCATCAGTCAATGATCAGCGCAAACGGGCAGAACGGGACCTATATTGTGTCTTTGGCAGATTCCCCCGGCTGGGCTCCATATTATCAGCCAACCTATTTTGCAGGTGAAGAAATATTTTTCCCTAATTACAGTACCTACGGAGCAACAGGCTCCTATCTGGTGGTAAATGCTAATACGCAGAATCTGGATGCCTGTCTGAGATTGCTGAATATGATGGCAGATCCGGATATATATCTTGTGTGGAGAAGTATGCCCCAAGGAGAGGAATGGGATATTGAAAGCGGCAATGTGGCATATATAACGGATGCCTATTTGGATAGCCTTAGAAATGGGACGACCTTCGTATCATCAACTGGAGAAGAGGAGAAACTTTTTAACACGGGAGCTATTTGCCAGGTGGGAGTTGACACAAGCTATGTGGATAAAGATGGGAATGTACTTCCTCCTTTAACACAGAATTGGCCGGAGGCACTTGCCATAACCAATGATTCCGAGCAGTTTCGGTCATGGCAGGAGTTGTATGGATATGACAGCTTTGTGGAACTTTTGGAGAGTAAAGGGGCCATATATCGAGAAAGCAGATTGATTGATGCAAGCAGTTTTGTGGAACTGCCGGATGACAGTCAGCAGCTTACTATAGATACTCTTGTTGATACAGTAAATACTGCAGCCTGGAAGATGATCTATGCTGAAAGCGACAGCGACTTCGATTCTCTTTGGGAACAGATGGTTTCAGATGCGGAGGAACTTGGAGCAATAGAAATTTATGATTGGGCTGTGGAGAATATTGAAAATGCGGTAAAGACCAGAGATTCACTCGCAGCGAATTAAGAACAGGCTGTTGGCTTAACAGATCTCCGGGCGTCTTTAAAAACAGATGCATGGCGCCTGGAGATGCTTTATAAAAACGGGAGGATATTGTTGATGTATACACCGTATCGATCAAAACATTTTACGACATATGTGGATCCGGAAAGCAAAGTGCGCATAGCGGTGCTTTCCACTCATATTGCGCCGATCCAGCAGGGATTCTATTTCATAAATTCCTGCATTTCAGATGATGGAAGATATCTCTGGTTCTATTGCGCATATCCGCCGGCGGCAGGCCACTGTGTAGCAGTGCTGGACTTTTTGACAGATGAGATCCATTATTTTCCGGAAACGCGTGGCGGAGGATGGCTTGTGGATCACCGTACCGGCAATCTGTACTGGGGCTGCTCCCAGGGAATTTATATGAGGACGCCTCATCCGGAGGATTCCCCCATTCTGATCGCAAGACTTCCGGAAAAGTGCCGAAAGGCAGGGACAAGCGGCGCCGGAACTCATCTGACCTTTACTTCGGATCATAAAGAACTGCTGGCAGATATCCAAACGCCGTTTGGAAGTATGATCGGCACCTTTGAGATCGAATCAGGCAAATTTACGGAGTGGTATCAGACATCTCCCGGAATTCCCTATAATCATGCGCAGATGAATCCGGTGGATAAGGATATGTGCATGTGCGCGCATGAATATACATATGATCCGAAAGCAGGCGACTATGTTCCTCCGGCTCTGGTGGACGGGATTTATCCGAGACTGCAGATCATCACCAGGGATGGAAAGAGAAGGATGCTGAAACCCTGCGGAAATTATGCGACCCATGAATGGTGGGCCTCAAATGGAAAGAGCATATATTATTGCAACGGCAGTTATGAAGAAAATGGAGAAACGATCAGCATCGTAGCAAGAGATACATTAGACGGCAGTGATCCCAGTATTATTTGCCGCGTAAAGGTGCCGGGAGGAAACGGAACCTGGCATGCGCACTGCACGGCAGATGAAAAATATTTTGTGATAGATGGATCTTATCCGGATGGAGAGCTTTCCTGGTGGAGAGGGTGCGCCTCCCTGGTTCATTTTTACAATACAGAGACAGGAAAACTGTTCAAGTTCCTTACGAGGAATCCTGTGGTGGAAGGCTGGACGCCGGAATATCCGAGCACATATCACATAGATCCCCACCCGCGTTTTGTGTTGGGAGATACGATGGTCTGTTTTACGACAACGGTATATGGAAGAGTAGATGTGGCGTTTGTTTCCGTGGACCAGTTGATCGAAGCAACCAGATGAATGGCGCGGAATACAGATACCGACGCAGGGAGAAAATATGATTGATGCGAAAAAAGAAATGAAACCGATTGACTATGCCAGGGCCGCATGCGACACAATGATGCGTAAATACAGGGCGGAAGACCTTCCGCCCAAAGGACGTTTTCATTATCATCAGGGCGTTTTCCTGTCAGGAGTATATGAGACTTATAAACAGTGCCGGGAGGAAAAATACTTTCAGTATATGAAAGACTGGGTAGACTCCATCATCGATGAAAACGGTGAGATCCATACATTTAATAAGGGAGAACTGGACGATATACAGCCGGGCATTTTGCTGTTTCCTCTTTTGGAAAGAACGGGCGATCAAAGATATCGGAAAGCCCTGGATACGCTGATGGAAGTGATCAGAAACTTCCCGCAGAATAAAGACGGCGGCTTCTGGCATAAGGATTGCTTCCCGGATCAGATGTGGCTGGACGGGCTTTATATGGCGGGACCCGTCTGTGCAGAATACGCCTGGCGTTTCGGAAAAAAGGAATATCTGGATATTGCCGTACAGCAGGCGTTGCTCATGCGGGAAAAAACCGAAGATAAAAAGACCGGACTGTGGTATCATGCCTGGGATTGTGACAAAAAAGCGGAATGGGCGGATAAGAAAACAGGCCTGTCTCCAGAATTCTGGGGAAGAAGTATGGGCTGGGTCCCGATTGCAGTATTGAATGAGATGGACTATATGCCGGAGGATTATGAAAAAAGAGAAGAGATGGAGTCTCTGGTAAGGGATCTGTTACAGGCATTATGTCGTTATCAATCCGAGGAAGGCCGCTGGTATCAGGTGGTCGATAAAGGCGGACAGACCGGGAACTGGCTGGAGAATTCCTGCTCCTGTCTGTACGTTGCGGCAATCTGCAAGGCCGTAAGAAAGGGGATTCTGGAAAATACTTATTTGACGCAGGCAAAGAAGGGATACCAGGCTGTCATCCGTTCTCTGGATTTTTCCGGCGGGGATCTTCTGATAGGGCAGGTCTGCATCGGGACCGGAGTAGGGGATTATCGTCACTATTGTGAACGTCCGATATCCGTGAATGATCTCCATGGAGTGGGCGCTTTTCTGCTCATGTGTACGGAAGCAAGATAAGATATGGGGCTGTGAAAAAATGATTTCTTATTTTTTCACAGCCCCGGTTCTGCTATCGCGATATGAAGGCGAACTGAAACGGGAGGGGACAGGGAAAAACATTTGTTACTACAGAGTATAATAATTCAGTGATTGTTGAACCGTTGACGGCGCTTTGGCTGTGTCTTTTGTATACTGAATCAAAAAAATTTTCTTGTATGCGAACCGGTAAGATGCTACAATACACCTGAGCATAAATTTTCAGTGAAGCCGTTCGGCTTTGGCGGATCTCCGCCATCTGTTCATTCTGACATTCATTTCGGAAACTCTATGCTGATTTTCAATCCCAACCATGTAACCATTTAAAAACGGCAGGAGTGGAGAAAGAGGATGCCGCTCCAGCCGCCAATGCGCAGGGCACAGCGCAGCGCAGTGCCGCATGCCGGCCTGACCGCCTGCCTGCGCGGGAAAGGAGCTTAGTGAAAACGCTAACGCTCCGGAAAGGAGCTAATCATGAATGAAACGGTACACGCAAACAGGAAACACAAGGATTCCGTTTTCCGGATGCTCTACAGCAGGAAGGAAGAACTGCTGCCCCTGTACAACGCCCTGAACGGAACGGATTACCAGGACCCGGGACAGTTGGAGGTCACCACCCTGGAGAACGCCATCTATATGAATATGAAGAACGACGTCTCCTTTCTCCTGGACGCAGAGATGATGCTGTACGAACATCAATCCACCTGGAACCCGAACATGCCGCTGAGGGATCTGTTTTATATATCGCGGCTTCTGGAAAAATATGTGAGCGGGGAATCGCTGTACGCGTCCACGTTGATCAAGCTCCCTGCGCCTCATTTTGTAGTCTTTTATAACGGAAGCCAGGATGCGCCGGAGGATCTTACATTAAGATTGTCAGACGCATTTGAAGGAAGAAAGGGATACCCGCAGGAGAGAAAAGAGCCGGAACTGGAACTGAAGGTACGCTTCCTGAACATAAACCGCGGCCATAATGAGGGACTGATGAAACGGTGCCGGACGCTGCGGGAATACAGTGAATTTGTGTCCCGGATCAGGCAGTATGCGGATGGAGAGACGGCGATCGAAGAAGCTGTGGACAGGGCGGTAACGGAATGTATCGCGGAAGGGATCCTGGCGGATTTTCTGAGGAGCCAGAGAGCAGAGGTGATTGCAATGTCGATTTTCGAGTACAACGAGGAAGAGGAACTGAAGAAATACGGGCAGGCGGAATACCGGAGCGGGGAAATAAATGGAAAAGCAGAAGGAAAAGCGGAGTCCGTGATACTGGCCCTGGAAATGAAAGGGACTGTACCGGAACAGTTGAAAGACCGTATTTTTTCGGAAAAAGATATCTCCCTTCTGGAGGACTGGCTGAAAGCGGCCATTGGGGCGGATACGATCGAGACCTTTATGGACAGGACAGGGCTGAAGGAAAAATAAAATACGGGCAATTGAGAAAAAAAGGGGCTGCCAGAAAACAGACAGCCCCTTTCTCTGAGAAAGCAGAGAGTATGAAAAGTGATCCGGTCAGTCCATATATCCGCCCTTCATCGGCGACACTGCCAGGGAGGCAAACTGCTTCAGCACTCCTTTTTCGTACCTGCTTTTCGGAGGCGTCCAGGCCGCTTTCCGCTGCCGAAGGATCTCTTCTATCTGTGCTTCCGCCATTCTCTGCCCCTTCACGCCGATGAGGCGGAGAATGCGTTTTTCAATATCCAGTTCGATCAGATCCCCATCCTCTACCAGGGCGATAGGACCGCCCTCCGCGGCTTCCGGAGAGATGTGCCCGATGGCAGGCCCTTTGGACGCGCCGGAGAAGCGTCCGTCAGTCAGAAGGGCGATGGTGGAAGCAAGGAGCGGGTCGGAGGCGATGGCCTCTGTGGTATAGAACATTTCCGGCATGCCGCTCCCCTTAGGGCCCTCGTAGCGGATGATGACCGCGTCGCCGGGCTGGATCTTGTGGGTGAGCACTGCGTTCAGTGCGTCCTCCTCGCAGTTGAAGGGCCGGGCGGTGAGCACGGCGGAAAACATTTCCTTTGGCACCACAGTATGCTTGACAACTGCGCCGTCCGGGGCCAGATTGCCCTTCAGCACCGCTACGCTTCCGTTTGTGCCTAAGGGATGATCGAAGGGCCGGATCACATCTTCCCTTTTCAGGCCATAATCGGCAAGGCGTTTCTGCCGTTCTTCGTAGAAGCCGTTCTTTTTAAGCTCCTCCAGATTTTCTCCCAGCGTCTTTCCCGTTACGGTCATCACATCCAGATGCAGCATGCTGCGGATTTCCTCCATCACCGCAGGAACGCCCCCTGCATAGGAGAAAAACTGGGCGGGCCACTGCCCGGCGGGACGGATGTTCAGCAGGTAGTGCGCGCCCCGATGGAGTCGGTCGAAGCTGTCTGCGTCCAGCCTGATCCCGAATTCATGGGCGATGGCGGGAAGGTGCAGGAGCGAATTGGTGGAGCCGGAGATCGCTGCGTGTACCATTATCGCATTTTCAAAGGACCGTTCCGTGACGATATCGGAGGGCGCAAGTCCCATCCGGGCAAGGCGCACCGCCTGCCTGCCCGCTGCGGCTGCGGCTTCCCGCAGGCCGCTTTCCGCGGCAGGCATGAGTGCCGTCCCCGGAAGAGCCAGGCCCAGCGCTTCCGCCATGATCTGCATGGTGGAGGCGGTTCCCATGAAGGAGCAGGAGCCGCAGGAGGGGCAGGCATGCGTCTGATAAAAATGAAACTGTTCCGCACTGATCTCGCCGCGCTCATACATGGCGCTGTAGGCCCCGATCTGTTCCAGGGTCAGCAGGTCCGGACCTGCGTTCATGACGCCTCCCGGCAGGACGACACAGGGGATATTGATACGGCCCGCCGCCATCAGATGCGCCGGCATGCTTTTGTCGCAGCCCGCGATATAAACCGCTCCGTCGAAGGGCGTGGCGCAGGCGTGGATTTCGATCATATTCGCCATCATGTCCCGGGAGGGCAGGGAATAGTTCATCCCGTCATGTCCCTGTGCCTCTCCGTCGCAGATGTCTGTGCAGAAATATCTTGCCCCGTATCCCCCTTCCTGTGCTGCTCCTTCTTTGGCCTTTTCCGCCAGTTCCAGCAGATGGACGCTGCCCGGGTGGCTGTCTCCGAAAGAGCTTTCGATGAGGATCTGCGGCTTTTCAAGATCCTCCATTTTCCATCCCGTTCCCAGCCGGAGAGGATCCAGCTCCGGAGCCTGTTTTCTTAATTCCTGACTTCGTAGTGTTTTGTCCATATTTGTTTTCCCTCCATACTGAAGTACACTCCTTCAGCAAAAAGATGCTGATTAAAATAATACCGAAAAACTTATTAAAAAATTATAGAGCTTATGGAAAGACGATTCAACCTAAACTGCATATTTGAACTAGAATATTTTGTAGCTGTGGGAAAATGTTGACGTTGTGTACTTTTTCATAAAAAAGGATACTTACAGAATTGTAGAAAATAATATAAAGCGTAAAAAGAAGAACATTCTATTTGTCATGCGGATTGTGAGAAGAAAAAACCAGGGAAGTTAACACGCTGCAAAGTTTAAACTTTATGGCAATGGCTTATACCAAAACAGATAACACCTTTACCAAGGCAATCGATATGCTTTCTACGATGATGCGGTATATGAAGGGAGTAGACTATAATGTGGTGACCATTCAAAAAGAGCTGGAATATAGCAAAGCTTATATTGGTCTGGAACAGCTCCGGTTTGGGAATAAACTAAAAGTAAGCTGGGAAGTACCTGTTGAACTAGAGGAGTATGAGATCGTAAAGGTAACTCTGCAACCGATCCTGGAAAACTGTATTCGGCATGGTTTTAAAAACATGAAATCAGAAGAGGTGCGGCCGCTGATAGGACAGAAAATTGGGATCAGGAATGTCGATGAGAGAATACGGATGATTTTTGGGACGGAATATGGCCTGCATATCGAAGAAACGGAAACGGGTTTTTGCGTTGCGATCCGAATACCGGCGATCAGAGAGGAAATGGGAGTAAATTTATAAAATGAGACAGGAAAAGCATAAAAAGACAGATACCCTTTTCCCGCCTGGTATGCTATAATCTCCCTGTCATTATGACAAATGAGTTAAGGAGAGGAAAGGAGAACTCAGATGCTTTACAAAAAGAACCAAAACGCATCACTGGACGACCGGCTTTTTCAGAAACCGTCCAGCGAATACCGGGGCGCTCCGTTCTGGGCCTGGAACTGCCGGGTGAGCCGGGAGGATGTGGACCATATCCTGGAGGATCTGAAGGCCATGGGCATGGGAGGCGCCCATCTTCACAGCCGGACAGGCATGGCTCTGCCCTATCTGGAAAAGGAATTTATGGACAGGATCCGTTATTCTCATCAGAAAGCCGGAAAGCTGGACATGCTCACCTGGCTGTATGACGAGGACCGCTGGCCTTCCGGCGCGGCGGGGGGACTGGTAACGAAGGATCCCGCCTTCCGGCAGCGCTTTCTGGTATTCTCGCCGGAAAAGCTGCCCGCACAGGGAGAGGACAGGAAAAACGGGGAGGCTTCTGTCCACAGCCTCAAAGGGGGAGAAAGAGCGCTCCTTGCACGCTATGCCATAAGGCTGGAGGGAGGATTCCTGACGGCATATCAGCTGCTGGACCGTCAGGCTCCTGCTCCGGAAGGCTTCGATCTCTGGTATCTGTATGAGGAGGTTGCCGGAAATAATCCCTGGTATAACAACCAGGCCTATGTGGATACCTTAAATCCCAAAGCCATTGGGAAATTTATAGAAATCACCCACGAAGCCTATTGCAGAGAGCTGGGGGACAGCTTTGGGGAATCTGTCCCGGCCATTTTCACCGATGAGCCGCAGTTCTGTCAGAAGTCCACAATCGGCTTCGCGGAAGAAAAGAAACGGGTGATCCTTCCCTATACGGATGATTTTGCCGATACCTACAGGGAAGCCTATGGCTGTGATTTCTTTGAGACTTTTCCGGAATGTATCTGGGAGCTTCCGGACGGGAAGGTTTCCGTAAACCGCTATCATTACCATGACCATGTCTGCGAACGGTTTACTGCCGCCTTTGCCGATCAGATCGGCGCCTGGTGCCGGCAGCACGGCATCGCGCTCACCGGACATATGCTGGGAGAAGAAACGCTTCAGTCTCAGACGTCGGCTCTGGGAGAGGCCATGCGTTCCTATCGTTCCTTTGATCTTCCCGGCATCGATATGCTCTGCGACAACCGGGAGCTTTCCACCGCAAAACAGGCCCAGAGCGCGGTCCACCAGTTTGGCCGGGAAGGGATGTTAAGCGAGATTTACGGCGTGACCAACTGGGATTTTGATTTCCGCGGCCACAAGCTGGCGGGAGACTGGCAGGCGGCTCTTGGCGTCACCATCCGGGTGCATCATCTGACCTGGACATCTATGGCGGGAGAAGCGAAAAGAGATTATCCGGCCTCCATCGGCTATCAGTCCCCCTGGTACAGGGAGTATCCCCTGATCGAAAACTATTTCGCCCGCCTGAATACCGCTCTCACCAGGGGTACGGCGGAGGTGAAGGTCGGCGTCATCCACCCGGTGGAATCCTACTGGCTGTACTGGGGAGCAAAGGAGCAGACGGATGGCATCCGGCAGGAAATGGACTATAATTTCCGGAAGCTTACGGAATGGCTCCTGTTCGGCCTGATCGATTTTGATTTTATTTCGGAGGCTCTCTGGAAGCAGCAGACCCCGGACGAAGAGCTGGACGGACAGGGAGATTTCCTGGTAGGGAAAATGAAATATGAGGTGATCCTGGTACCCAATTGTGTCACCATCCGAAGGAGCACCCTGGAGCGTCTGAGGGCGTTCAGGAAAAAGGGCGGACGTGTGATCTTCACCGGAACGGTCCCCACCCATGTGGACGCGGTGCGCTGCAGCGATGCGGCGGACTTCGCAGCATCATGCGAGATCATCGGCTTTGCAGAAAATCTTCTGACATCCGCCCTGCTCCCGGTGCGGACGGTGGATGTACATAATCAGGACGGCGTGCGGGTGAGCAACATGCTGTATCAGATGCGTCAGGACAGCGACCGGAAGTGGCTGTTCCTGGCCCATTGCATGCCGATGAAGAATCCGGATATCCCGAACCGGGAGGACCTAACCATCCGGATCAGAGGAGAATGGCGGCCGGTGCTGTATGACGCCATGACGGGAGAGATCCGCGAGGTGCCATATGAAAAGGATAAAGGAGACACTCTGATCCGGCAGACGGTATTCGATCACGATTCCCTTCTGTATGCCCTGTATCCTGCTGCTTCCGAGCATTCCGAAACCGGAGATTCT
The DNA here is from genome assembly GCA_019118445.1 of Candidatus Eisenbergiella merdipullorum. Lineage (GTDB taxonomy): Bacteria > Bacillota > Clostridia > Lachnospirales > Lachnospiraceae > Eisenbergiella > Eisenbergiella merdipullorum. The sequence goes on from DWYY01000102.1 coordinate 16,714, forward strand.
GCACGGAGAGGCAGTGTGGAAGCCGTTTCTCCTTCCGCGGGGATACAGGAAGCGTCTGGCCGCAGGATCATCCTTCCGGACGACGTGGAGGTTTCTCTGGAGGAACCTGATGTGGCGGTCCTGGATCTGGCGGAGGCCAGCTTTGACGGAGGACCATGGCAGGAAAGGGATGAAATCCTGCGCATTGACAATAAGTTCAGGGCCATCACAGGGTATCCGATGCGGATAGATGCCTTCCCACAGCCCTGGGTGGAACCGGAAAAAGAGGAGATCCGGCATCGTCTGGCCCTCCGGTTCAGAATCCATGCGGACCGGGAGATCACGAAGCCCTTCCTCGCGCTGGAAAACGCGGAGGAAACGAAGCTGACCTTAAACGGTGTTCCGGTTCCCTCTGCCGTAACCGGATATTATGTGGACCGGGCGATCCGGACGGTAGCGCTTCCGGATCTGAAAGCGGGAGAAAATATTCTGACAGCGGAAATGCCTTATTATAATAAATTTAACGTGGAAGTCATGTATCTGCTGGGAGATTTTGGCGTCCGCACAGCGGGACACAGCGTCCTCCTCACTGAACCGGTGCGCAGGCTGGCCTTTGGGGACATCTGCGGACAGGGGCTTCCCTTCTATGGAGGAAATCTCACCTACAAGATACCTGTGAACGTAAGCCGCGACTGTACCCTGAGGGTGGAAGCCACGCAGTTCCGCTGTCCGGTGATCGGAATCCGCCTGGATGGTCAGGACTGTGGCCGGATCGCCTTCTCTCCCTATTCTCTGGAGATCAGAGATGTGAAAGCCGGAGAGCATCTGCTGGAGATCACCGCTTTCGGAAACCGGGTCAATACATTCGGCACGCTTCATAACTGTAACCATACGGAGAGATGGTTCGGGCCAAACGCCTGGAGAACCACGGGACCTGCCTGGGCATATGAGTATCAGCTCCGTCCCGGCGGGATCCTCATCAGCCCGGTAATCACAGAAATCTGAGAAGCCGGTTCTGTTTCCGGAAAAAAACAGAATTAACAGGACGGGGGATCGTTTTGGATTCCCCGTCAAAAATTTTGATGCTGCAGGAGGAAGGATGGCAAGTGAAAACGAAATTGATCTGTTATGATACCCTGCCCGAAGAGGCTGTTCAGATCAGAGAAGAGGTGTTCATGCGGGAACAGGGTTTTCAGGAGGAATTTGACGAAATAGACGGACGCGCCGTCCATCTGGTTTTGTACTGCGACGGCTCTCCGGCGGCGGTCTGCCGTTTCTATCAGGATCGGATGAATGGAGAGTATCTGATCGGGCGGCTTGCGGTCAGAAAGGCGTACAGGGGAAAAGGGATCGGCGCCGTCCTGCTTTCGGAAGCCGAGAAGGAAATCGAAAGGCGGGGAGGCAGGACGGCCGCCCTGCATGCCCAGAGACAGGCGCAGCCCTTTTATGAAAAGCAGGGTTATGCCGCATATGGGGAGACGGATTTTGATGAAGGCTGTCCCCATGTCTGGATGAAAAAGAGGCTTTCCTGACCGCTTCTGCCGGGAGAAGCCTCAGGGGGCCGGAGCAGCGGCCTGCTTCGCACGGTGACCGGAGGATTCGGCAGGAGAGGCGGCAGGGACACCGGCGTTCCAGCCGGAAAGCCTGCGGTATTTTGCCGGAGAAAGGCCGGTCCTCTCCCGAAAGGTTTTGATGAAATAGCTCTGGTTCTGAAAGCCGCATTCCGTACAGATATCCAGAAGGGGCATGGAGGTTTCCAGAAGCAGCTGTCTGGCCTTCCGGACCCGGAGATCGATGATGTACTGGACCGGAGAAATCCCGATGGTGCGCTGAAAGCAGCGCAGGCATTCCCGGCGGCTCAGGAAGGCGCTGTCAGCGAGCTGCTGAAGCGAAAGCGGTTCTGAAAAATGCTCCTGAACAAAGGAGAGCATCTGCCGGATGCGGTCCGCATCGGCCTGATGGAGAACGTTCTCTTCGCTGAAATCCGTCGCTTCCGGCATATTCTGACAGAGGAGCAGGAGCGCTTCCGAAAGTGCGGAACGGACGTGGAATTCGTAACCGAAGGGGCGTTCGGACAGCAGGGTAAAGGCCTTCTGAAACAGCGTAAGAAAGGTCTCCTGCCATGGAACTGCCGGGGTCAGAAGCACATGGGAAAAGGCCGGGGCCAGGAGGAGAGGCTTCAGATAGCTTTCCCAGTAGACGCTGTCCCGGGAGCCGTAGATCAGGGATGGCCTGACCAGGATGTTCGGCATCAAAGACGGCTCTCCATCCGTGCCGCGATAGGCGTGAGGTACGCGTCTGTTGATGAAAATTCCCTCTCCCGGATGGAGGAAAAGGGGCCGGGCAGGCTGGGCGTGGATAAAAACGGAGACGGTCCCTTCTGTGACCCAGACGGTCTCCAGTTCCTCATGCCAGTGCCAGGGCCAGGAATCCTCTGCGTTCTGATACCGGTCCAGATAACCGGCACAGGGAAAGCGGGGGTCTCCGTGCTGTACAGACTCCTGCTTCACCTCGTGGAGAAAGCCGGGATTTTTCATAACGGTCTCTGGATCCTTCATGTCCTTCTTCCTTTCTGATTTGGGCGTTATTGTTATATTATAGGCCTCTTTTCTGATAGAATCAACGGGCCAGGTCTGATATAAATGAAAATCAGCAACGTATAAAAACAAACATAAGAAACGGGAGATTTCAGACTATGGCTGCACTGCTTTTGCTTATCATTTACATTGCCTTTATCGGACTGGGCATTCCGGACTCGCTGTTCGGGGCTGCCTGGCCTGCCATTTATACGGAGTTCGGGATTCCGGTTTCCAGAGGAAGCCTGATCACCATGCTGATTTCCGGGGGAACCATCATATCCAGCCTGCTGTCGGCGGAGCTGATCCGGCGCTTCGGTACCGGAAGGATCACCGCCTTTTCCACTTCTCTGACCGCTGCGGCGCTGTTTGGCTTTTCCTGCTCCGGAAATCTGCTTCTGCTTTGCCTGTTCGCAGTTCCCCTGGGCCTGGGGGCCGGAGCCATCGATACCGCGCTGAACAATTATGTGGCGCTTCACTATCGGGCATCCCATATGAATTTCCTGCACTGCTTTTATGGAATCGGAGTTTCCCTGAGCCCTCTGCTGATGTCTCTGGCCCTGTCAGCAGACAGCTGGCGGAACGGTTACCGGACGGTATTCTGGCTGCAGGCGGGAATTGCCGTTCTCACCATCCTGGCGCTTCCGCTCTGGAAAAGGGTATCCGCTGTTTCCGGACAGGAGGAAGAGGCGGCAGAAACGGTGCGTTTTTCCCGGCTGCTGAGGGATTCCAGGGTGCGCATGGCCTGTCTGGTGTTTATAGGCTCCTGCGGGCTGGAATATTCCTGCGGCAACTGGGGAAGTACCTTTCTGGTCACATCAAGAGGACTGGAGGTGGATGCGGGAGCCGGGCTGATTACTCTGTATTACGTGGGGATCGCGGCCGGACGTTTCCTTTCGGGTATTCTGTCCTTCCGCCTGGGAAGCCGCAGGCTGGTGCTGATGGGACAGGCCGTTGTCCTTGCGGCGCTTCTTCTGCTCTGTCTGCCAGGGCTGGCACTTCCGGGATTGGGACTGTTTCTGGTTGGCCTGGGCAATGGACCGGTCTTTCCAAATATGCTGCATCTGACTCCCAGGATTTTTGGAAAAAGGCTTTCCCAGTCCGTGATGGGTGTGCAGATGGCGGCCTCCTATGTGGGTATTCTGCTGGCGCCGGCTCTGTTCGGCGTGATCGCCCAGGAGATCGGAGCGGCGCTTTTCCCGGGCTGGCTTTTCCTGCTGTATCTTTTGATGATGACAGGAAGCTTTTTTACTGTTTTAAAACGAAAAGAGAAATGATATAATGAGGCAGATTTGTTACAAAACATAAAAAGGAGAAGCGGTTATGTTCAAAGCGATCCGAAACAACTACCAGCATACCGTTTATGCCTGCTTTATCGGATACGTGGTGCAGGCCATCGTCAACAATTTTGCTCCTCTGCTGTTTGTGACGCTGGGCGCGCAGTACGGGATCAGCATGAATCAGATTTCCGTGATCATTTCCGTTAATTTCGGTGTACAGCTTGCGGTGGACCTTCTGTCCCCGCTGTTCATCGACCGGATCGGATATAAGGCGAGCGCCGTTCTTGCACACCTGTTTTCTGCTGCCGGCCTGCTGCTGTTCGCTTTTCTGCCGGGGCTGCTGGCAGATCCCTTTGCCGGACTTCTGACCGCGGTTATGGTCTATGCCATAGGAGGAGGACTGCTGGAGGTGCTCATCAGCCCCATCGTGGAGGCCTGTCCCACGGAGCGCAAGGAAGCGGCCATGAGCCTTCTGCATTCCTTTTACTGCTGGGGGCATGCGGGCGTGGTGGCGCTTTCCACCCTGTTTTTTGCCCTTGCGGGGGTGGAACACTGGCAGATCATGGCCTGTCTGTGGGCGCTGGTGCCGGTGCTGAACCTGATTTATTTCTGCCTGGTGCCGGTACCTTTTCTGGAGGCATCCGGAGAGGAGAGCAGGGGAAGCGGCCTTCTGAAAAACGGTCTGTTCTGGCTGATGGTCCTTTTGATGCTCTGCGCGGGAGCCTGCGAACAGGCGGTAAGCCAGTGGGCCTCCACCTTCGCGGAAAAGGGGCTTGGCGTGACGAAAACCGTGGGAGACCTGACTGGTCCGCTGTCTTTTGCTTTATTGATGGGAACGGGAAGGGTACTTTACGCAAAGTGCAGCGACCGGGTGGAGATCACCAGATATATGACGGCCAGCGGAATTCTCTGCCTGATCGCATATCTGCTGATTTCCTTTTCCCCGGTCCCGGCTCTGGGCCTGATCGGCTGCGGCCTGTGCGGCTTTTCCGTAGGGGTGCTCTGGCCGGGAACCTTCAGCCTTGCCGCAAAGAAAATCAAAGGCGGTACGACCATGTTCGCCTGGTTTGCTCTTGCCGGTGATCTGGGTTGTATGAGCGGGCCGGGTCTGGTGGGCTGGGCGGCTGGCCGGGCAGGGGATAACCTGCAGACCGGTATTCTGGCGGCTGTGGTATTTCCGGTGCTTCTGCTCATCGGCCTTGCCATTGCAAGGAGAACCGGAAAAGGGGAGAAAATGTCACAGGTTTAATGATCTGTATAACATGCTTTTGCATGGAGGAAAAGATGACACACACAGACAGAGAGATGAAGATGCGACAACGGCTGTGGTATGACAGACCGGCAGCGTACTGGGAGGAGGCTCTGCCGCTGGGAAACGGAAGGATTGGGGCGATGCTGTATTCCGGCGTGGGGGAGGAGGATATTCTGTTCAATGAGGATACCCTCTGGTCCGGTTATCCTAAGGATGCAGGAATCGGTGAGGTGGTTTCCCGCTATCACAGGGCCAGGGATCTGGCGCTGGCGGGAAGATATGCGGAGGCGCAGGAGGAAATCGAAGCGCATCTGGAAGGCGAATTTACAGACGCCTATCTTCCTGCCGGAAGAATCCGGCTGATGTTTGAGGATTTTCAGAAGGAGAATCCGGAGGATTATGTCAGAAGCCTGGATCTGAAAAATGCACAGCATTTTTCCTGCTTCCGGGCAGGCGGCAGATCCGTCAGAAAGGAAGCCTTTGTTTCCGCACCGGAGCAGGCGTTCTTCTGGAGGGTGACTGCGGAAGCAGGCGGCCTTTCCTTCCGGATCCTGATGGACAGCCAGCTGAAATCAGAGGTACGGGCAGAGGGAAACCGTCTGATCCTTGCCGGAATCGCTCCGTCCTACGACGCGCCCAACTATCTGGAAACGGAGAATCCTGTCCGTTATGAGGAGGAGCTCTCACGGAAGGGCATGCGCTTCTGTATGATCCTGTCCGTGGAAAACGACGGAGGAAGCATCTGCACGCAGGATGGCTCTCTGTGTGTGACGGGAGCACGGGAAGCGGTGATCCGTGTCTGCATCCGGACCAGCTTTAACGGCTATGACAGGCAGCCTTTCACGGAAGGGAGAGATGAAAAGCAGGACTGCATGCTGGATCTTGAGAGGGCGCAGGCTGTTTCCTTTGAAGAGGCGGCGCGCAGGCACAGAGCGGATTATGCGGCTCTGTTTGACCGCGTGGATCTGATCCTTACGGACAGGGAAGATGAGGAGATACAGCAGGAATCGGGCAGGATCCGGACAGAAAATCATGAGGAGCTTCCCACAGACGAACGGCTCCGTCGTTTTTACCCGGAGGGACAGAAGGACATCGGGCTGTGCGAACTGCTTTTCCATTACGGAAGATATCTGCTGATCTCTGCCTCCCGTCCGGGAACCCAGCCGGCCACGCTGCAGGGACTCTGGAACGCGCAGCTGCGCGCCCCGTGGAGCTCCAACTATACGGTCAATATCAACACGGAAATGAATTACTGGCCGGCGGAAAGCTGTAATCTTGCCGATCTGCATCAGCCTCTTTTTAACATGCTCCGCGATCTGGCGGTGACGGGGCGTAAGCCTGCCCGGGATATCTATGGAGCGGGAGGCTATGTTTCCCACCACAACGTGGATATCTGGCGGCTTTCCACCCCGGTTGGAAGAAAGGGAAGGGGAACGGCAGGCTACGCCTTCTGGCCCATGTCCTCAGGGTGGCTCTGCCGTCATCTTTTTGATCACTATGAGTATGCGCTGGATGAGGAGTTCCTCCGTAATACTGCCTGGCCGCTGATTCGGGAAGCGGCGGTGTTCTATAACGATGTGCTGGTGGAGGACCGTGATGGCTGGCTGATTTTTGCGCCGGCCACGTCTCCGGAAAACCGATATCTCATTAACGGAAAAAGGGGTGTGGTAACGGCATCCACCGCAATGACCATGTCCATTATCCGGGAGGTCTTTGAGGAGTGTATCCGGAGTGCGGAAATCCTGGGACAGGAGGATGCCTTCACCCGGGAGCTGAAGGAAAAGCTGCCACGCCTGAAGCCGCTGCAGATCGGCTCGGACGGGAGAGTCCTGGAGTGGAACGAAGAGCTTGCAGAGGAGGAGCCGGAGCATCGTCATATTTCCCACTGTTACGCGTTGTATCCGGGAAATATGGTGGATTATGACTCTGCGCCGGAGCTCATGGAAGCCTTTCGGAAGACCCTTGTGAAAAGAGGAGATGAAGGGACGGGCTGGAGTCTGGGATGGAAGATCAATGCCTGGGCAAGGCTCTGGGACGGAGATCATGCCTTTCGCATGCTTGCAAGACAGCTGTGCTATGTTCCTGCATCCACCGCGCCTGTGGGAGAGATCCCGGAGGAACGGGAGGACGATGATAAGTTCAACTACAACAGCGGAGGAACTTACCCCAATCTGTTCGATGCCCATCCGCCCTTCCAGATCGATGGAAATTTCGGCGCTGCAGCAGGAATCGCGGAAATGCTTCTGCAGAGCACGCCGGAGAAAATTTTCTTCCTGCCCGCACTGCCTTCCCGCTTTGCGGACGGCAGTGTCCGGGGTCTTCGTGCGAAGGGTCGCGTTACGGTCAGCATGGAATGGGAAGATGGCAGGCTGAGGAAGGCGGTGCTTGCTACTGATCGTACTCAGGAGAGAACCATAGTCTGTCAGGGACAAAGGGAGCGGGTGAGACTGGAGGCCGGAAAGCCGTTTGTATATGAGCTGTAGAAAAAATAAGAGAGCACAATAAAAGAAGGCTGCCCCACAGACCGCTGCAGACGAAAACTGCAGCGGCCCTGCAGGGCCGCCTTTTTCCATTACCGTACCATGCGTGTTGGCGTCCGGCGCGGAATACATTATTTGAAAATATGAATCACGCCCCTGTCGTTCAGATTTTTCAGAAGCGACAGGGTGATCGGAAAGCCGAACAGCCCGATCACACCCAGAAGGTTCAGCCCTGCCAGCATGCTGGCCAGCGTCACGACAGGATGCAGGCCCACCTGATGGCCCACGATTTTCGGCTCGATAATATTGCGGATCACCGTGATGATCAGATACAGGATCAGAAGTCCGAAGCCCCGGAAAAAATCTCCCGTAATCAGGGAAATGATCGCCCACGGAATCATGATCCCGCCGGTGCCAAGCACGGGCAGAATATCAAAGATGGCGATGCAGACCGCGATCAGGATGGCATTTGGCACCCGTAGTACCGTCAGGCCGATGGAAATCTCGGTAAAGGTGATGAACAGGATCAGCGCATAGGAAAGAATGCACTTGATCAGCGTGCCGCAGACATATTCGCGGATTTCAAACAGAACCTTTCGTCCGCCCTCCGGAAACTGGCGGAGAATGAACTCCGTGATTTTGGGATAATCGATGGTCATGAAAAAGGTCACGATGATGGTGATGACCAGATTCAGGAATATTCCCGGAACGGAAGCGGCCAGCGAAGAAATGGCGCTGATCGCGCTCATGGAAATACTGGAAACGGCGCTTCCCAGAGAGCCGGTCACATCGCGGGAAATATCCTCCAGAACGGCTACTGCGGAAGGATCCAGCGCGGACAGCGCAACCTCAAGCTGGGAAAAAAGATCCATCAGCAGAGGCAGCAGCATGGTGCTGTAAAGGGAAGGAAGCGCTCCGATCAGCTGCCTGATTGAGGCGAAAGCGCGGAAGCCGAGAAAAGTGATCAGCGAGCCCGCCGCCACAAAAAACAGGGCTGTCAGCAGAATTGCGGGCAGTACCCTGGGAACGCGCAGCTTTTTTGTCAGCCAACGGATCGGCCAGTTCAGCAGAAAGGCGATGACGAAACCGAACGCGAAGGGAGCAAAAAAGGGAAGGGCGTATTTCAGACAGATATAGATGATGGCGATGATAATCACCCAGAAAGCAAAACGGATCAGAAAGGTTTTCTGTTTTTCAAGATTCATAAAATGTTTTCCGCAGCGTGATAAACGTCATTGCTGCAGGCCGTGCCTGCCGGCCATGCGCTATTTTCCGTCAAAAGCTGCCGCTGCGGTATCCTCCTGCAGAAAGTGTAAATGCTTTCCATGGCACAGTCAATATGGACAGAGGATATTTAATGCAAATTTAATAAAAACGAAACAGAAATCATACGGTCTGGAAACAATAATTGACAATACGAAAGTATGCGGCTTATGATGAAATTATCATATCCACAGGCTGAGACAGGAATGGAGAAGCCGGGAATAAAATAAATATGGGAGGCGGAGAGACGATGAGGCTTGTGATTCTGACGGAAAATACGATAAATAAGAGAGGGCTTCTGGCGGAGCACGGCCTGTCGGTCCTTGTAGAGGCGGCGGGAAGGCGGATTCTGTTCGATACGGGCCAGAGCGGCGTATACCTTCATAACGCCGGGCGGATGAAGGAGGATCTGAACGGACTGGACGGAATCGTGTTAAGCCACGGCCATTACGATCACACTGGAGGACTTCCGGAGTTTCCGCATGATCAGCTTCCTCCCGTTTTCGTGCGGGAAAAGGCCTTTGAGGAAAAGCTGACCGGAAGCCGGGAGCGGAACGCATACCGGGACATCGGAATCCCCTGGCTGAAAAAGCGGAGCTGTGAACAGATGAACCCCAAAGGGAAAAAAGGCAGGGAAGCGGACTGCGTGGAGACGGGCAGGAAGGAAGCGGGCCGTGAAAAAACGGAAAGCGACATTTACAGCCTCCTTCAGGAAAGGGGACTTCTGCGGCTGACCGGCGACCGGAAAGAAATCTTTCCAGGCATCTGGACCCTCAGCCAGATTCGTGCCCTGGTTCCGGAAGAGCCCCTGCCGGATCAGTTTTTTGTGCGCAGGGCAGACAGGCTGATACAGGATTACATGGAGGATGAGCAGCTTCTGGTGATCCGCACTCCGGAAGGGCTTTCCGTATTTGCCGGCTGCGCTCATTTGGGAATACTCAACTGCCTGGAGCGGGTGAAGGAAGCGTTCCCGGATGAGAGACTGTGGCTGCTCCTTGCGGGCATGCATCTGAGGGGCTGCGGAGAAAAGCGTCTGTCCGCCACAGTGGAGGGCCTGCGCAGGTGTGATTTCAGATGGATCATACCTCTGCACTGCACTGGCATCGAAGCGATTGCCCGGATACGGGAAACGTTTGGGGAAAAATGTCTTTCCGGAGAGGCGGGAAGGGTGATTACGCTGTGAGACCTTACGGCTTCCAAATTCCTCAAAAAGTGGGTTGACAGACGGAATGTTTTGCGATATGTTATTTCTAACAGAAAACCATAAACCTGTGAGAAAGAGTAGTAAGCATCAGTGAATATCTCAGAGAGCCGCGGATGGTGGAAATGCGGTATAGGAGCTTTTGCCGAATGGACTTTTGAGGCCGGCCCGAATCAAGTAGGCGTCGGCGGGTATCCGGACCCGTTATCAGACCGGCGTGCATAATGGTGCATGCATACGCAGAGTATGACAAGAGTGGACGTGAAGTCAATTTGAGTGGTACCGCGATAATAACGAACGTTTATTACCGTCTCAAATCCTGAAGAACAGGGTTTGAGGCGGTTTTTTCGTTGATAAGGTCTGGTTCAACGCCGCCTGCCGGCGGCAGAAAGGAAGAGGCGCACGAACTTTGTTCGTGCCGAAGAACGGCCGGCGCCGTTCTTCCATGATTAAAATGCCGCCTGTTGGCGGCAGAAAGGAAGAGGCGCACGAACCTTGTTCGTGCCGAAGAACGGCCGGTGCCGTTCTTCCATGATTAAAATGCCGCCTGTTGGCGGCAGAAAGGAAGAGGAAAAACATGGCAGCAAACAAAGAAATTCCCTACAAAATTTATCTGGAAGAGAGCGAGATGCCCAGGCAGTGGTACAATGTGAGGGCGGATATGAAAAATAAGCCCGCGCCCCTTCTGAATCCGGAAACCTTAAAGCCCATGACCTTTGATGAGCTGCGCCCCGTGTTCTGCGATGAACTGGTGAAGCAGGAGCTGGACGATACGGACGCTTATATCGATATCCCGGAGGAAATTCAGAAATTCTACAAAATGTACCGTCCCTCTCCGCTGGTCAGAGCGTACTGCCTGGAGGAAAAGCTTCAGACTCCGGCCAAAATCTACTATAAATTTGAAGGCAATAACACCAGCGGAAGCCACAAGCTCAATTCCGCCATCGCCCAGGCCTATTACGCGAAGCAGCAGGGGCTGAAGGGCGTGACCACGGAAACCGGAGCCGGCCAGTGGGGAACCGCGCTGTCCATGGCCTGTTCCTATTTCGGACTGGACTGCCAGGTATATATGGTAAAGGTTTCCTATGAGCAGAAGCCTTTCCGCCGCGAGGTGATGCGTACCTACGGTGCAAAGGTAACTCCTTCCCCTTCTGATACCACGGCAGTAGGAAGAAAAATTCTTGCAGAGCATCCCGGAACCGGCGGAAGCCTGGGCTGCGCCATCTCCGAAGCAGTAGAAGCGGCCACCAGCCAGGAGGGCTATCGTTACGTGCTGGGCAGCGTGCTTTCTCAGGTGCTGCTGCATCAGACTGTGATCGGCCTGGAAACCAAGACCGCCATGGACAAATACGGCATCGTTCCCGACATGATCATCGGATGCGCGGGCGGCGGTTCCAACCTGGGCGGACTGATTTCTCCGTTCGTTGGCGAGATGCTCAGAGGAGAAAGAAATTATGACATCATCGCGGTGGAGCCTGCCTCCTGCCCGAGCCTGACCCGTGGTAAATTCGTTTATGATTTCTGCGATACCGGCCATGTATGTCCTCTGGCAAAGATGTACACGCTGGGCAGTGAGTTCATTCCTTCGCCCAACCATGCGGGAGGCCTGCGCTATCACGGCATGAGCTCCATCCTTTCTCAGCTGTATCATGACGGCTACATGACCGCCCGCAGTGTGGAGCAGACCGCGGTGTTTGAGGCCGCCGAGCAGTTCGCCAGAGTGGAAGGCATCCTGCCCGCTCCGGAGAGCAGCCATGCGATCCGCGTCGCCATCGACGAAGCGCTCAAATGTAAGGAGACCGGTGAGGAGAAGACGATTCTGTTCGGCCTGACCGGCACCGGTTACTTTGATATGGTGGCTTATGAAAAGTACAATAACGGCCAGATGACCGATTATATCCCTACCGATGCGGATCTTCAGGCAGGCTTTGACAGGATTCCGAAATTTCCGGGAAATGAGATCTGAACCCGAAGCCGGATTCTGAAAAGGAAAAACAGCCGCTTTGGATGGAAAGCCGTATGAAGCAAAGCCGGATAAAACGGCTGAAAAATGAAAACAGACAGGGAAACAGACAGCCCGGCCGGCTGATGTGCAGCGGCGGGGCTGTCTGTTTCCCTGACCTGGTAAGCCCTGAGAACGATTCCATGATTCCTTCACAATGCGGCATCCGGAAAGGATGGAAGAAAGCCACAGGCTTTCGCCCGGGGAATTGGCTCTCAGGCCGGTTCCACTGATAGAAATGCCGCATTTGGCGGCGGAAAAGAGGCAGAAATGAATCTGAGAAAATATCGTCCGCAGGACTGCGCGGAAATGGCACGGCTTTTTTACGATACCGTCCACACGGTCAACGCGGCGGATTATACGAAAGAACAGCTTGACGCCTGGGCGAACGGCCGGGTGGATCTGGAAAAATGGAACGCCTCGTTTCTGAAGCATGATACGCTGGTGGCAGTAGAGGGGGATACCATCGTGGGCTTCGGAGATATGGACGATACCGGCTATCTGGACCGATTGTATGTACATAAGGATTACCAGAAAAAAGGAATTGCCGCCGCCATCTGTGACCGGCTGGAGCGGGATGCCCGAAAGCGTGCTGCCTTCCGGCAGGAAACGGACGAAAACGCGCGGCAGAAGGAAGCGGAGCGCGCCAGGCTTACCTTTACCACCCACGCTTCCATTACTGCCCGTCCCTTTTTTGAGAAGAGGGGATACGTGGTGAAGAAGGAGCAGCAGGTGGAACGCAGGGCAAACTGCGGGGCAGTTTCCCCCGGAATTCTGCTCACAAACTTTGTGATGGAGCGTGAGGAAACCCTTGAGCTTTTTCGCCTGAACGGAGAAAGGAAGACGGAGCTGGAGGCATGCGGGCGCATCCTGATGGAAAGCTTTGCTCATGCCTGGAACACGAAGGAGGAGGCGGCGAAAACCCTTCAGGAGACGCTGGAATCAGGGATTCTGATCGCCATTCGCAGAAATGGTGTGGTGGCAGGCTTCGCGGGAGTTCATCCGGAATATTCCTTCGGCTGGGAGCTGCACCCTCTGGCCGTTGCGGCCGGAGCGCGTAAGATGGGGCTGGGAAGCCTGCTCACCGCCCGGATCGAAAGGGAGGCTGCAAAAGCCGGAGCGCTGGTGATATATCTTGGAACGGACGATGAAGATGGGGCCACCAGCCTTTCGGAAGGGGATCTGTTCGAGAACACTCTGGGAAAAATCGGAGGAATCCAAAACTACAGCGGACATCCCTATGAATTTTATCAGAAATGCGGTTATCGGATCGTGGGCGTGCTGCCGGATGTGAATGGTCCCGGAAAACCGGACATTTTCATGGCGAAGCGGCTGACGGCCGCGGCGCGGGGGATGGCCGCAGCACAGGGAACGGAGGAAGAGTGACGCTTCGGCAGGGAGGAAAAAATGAAAGCAGTGGTATATGAAGGAAACGGAAAACTGGCGCTGGAAGAAAGACCTGTTCCAAAGCTGCAGGAGACGACGGACGCCATCATCCGGGTGACGCTGACCACCATATGCTCCAGCGATATCCACATCAAACACGGCGCGGTTCCAAAGGCAGTGCCGGGAACCATTCTGGGTCATGAGTTTGTCGGCGTGGTGGAAGAGACCGGAGGTGCGGTCCGCCGTTTTAAAAAGGGAGACCGGGTTGCGGTGAATGTGGAAACCTTTTGTGGAGAATGTTTTTTCTGCAAAAGGGGGTATGTGAATAACTGTACCGATCCCCATGGCGGATGGGCGATGGGCTGCAGGATTGACGGAGGACAGGCGGAATACGTGCGTGTACCCTTTGCGGACAACGGTCTGACCGCGATTCCGGATGGGGTATCGGACGAGGCGGCTCTGTTTACGGGAGATCTGCTCTCCACCGGTTACTGGGGCGCATCCATTGCGGAAATCCGGCCGGGAGATACGGCTGCGGTGATCGGTGCCGGTCCGACAGGCCTGTGCTGCATGATGTGCGCCAGACTGTATCGTCCCGCGCGCATTATTGCCATCGATGTGGATGACAGCCGGCTGGGGCTCGCCGCAGGACAGAACCTGGCGGATGTGACGCTCAATCCCCTGCGGGATGATGTGGAAAAGGAGGTTCGCCGCCTGACGGAAGGACGGGGAGCGGATGCCGTTCTGGAAGCCGCGGGCGGAAGGGATACCTTCCAGATGGCCTGGAGGATCGCCCGGCCCAATGCGGTGGCCGCCATCATCGCCATGTATGAAGAACCGCAGACTCTGCCCCTTCCGGACATGTATGGAAAGAACCTGATCTTTAAAACTGGCGGCGTGGACGCCGCAAACTGCGGCAGGATCATGGAACTGATCGCGCAGGGAAAGCTGGATGCGCGCTGTCTGATCACCCACAGAACCACTCTGGATCGTATCATGGAGGCCTATGATGTGTTTGAACATAAGAAGGATCATGTGATTAAGATCGCAGTGAAGGTGAGCTGAGGAATGCTGCATCTGTTTCAGCCGCCTTCCTCAGGCAGTCCGCAGTAACTCCCGTTCCCCGCTCCAGAAGCTCCTGCGGCGTGCCGGAAAAGACTACCCTGCCGCCCTGTTCGCCGCCTCCCGGCCCCAGATCCAGGACATAGTCGGCGGCGAGGATGAGCAGCTGGTTGTGTTCCACCACAATGACCGTGTTCCCGGCGTCCACCAGCCGGTTCAACAGGTTGAGAAAATGCTCCACATCCAGAGGATGCAGCCCTCTGGTGGGCTCGTCCAGCAGATACAGGCTGTGCCCGGAGGGGGCCTTCAGAAGCTCCCTCGCCAGCTTCAGACGCTGGCATTCTCCTTCCGAAAGCGTGGTAAGGGACTGGCCCAGCGTGAGATAATCCAGCCCTACGTCCTCAAGCAGGTGGAGAATGCGTATAACGGAGTGGATCAAAGAGGCTTTCGAATGCGGAGCGGAAGCATCAGGCACGGAGGCTTCAGGTGCGGAAACTTCAGGCGCGGAAGCTTCAAACACGGAAAGCGCCTCGGCCACGGACAGATCCAGCACATCCGAGATGGAAAGGCCCAGAAAACGGACGGCGAGGACATGATCCTGAAAACGCCTGCCCTGACAGACAGGACAGGTCACCTCGCTGTCAGCAAAGAAAACGAGATGATTGCGCACAGTGCCCATCCCTTCGCAGGTTTCGCATCTGCCGCCGGGCCTGTTGAAAGAAAAGGCTGCGGCGTCGATCCGGGGAAGATTGATTCGGGAAGAAGCAGAGCCTCTGGCTCCGTTTTCGGAGGAAACCTCCCCATATTCCGCAAACAGTTTCCGTATCGGGGCGTACAGATCTGTGTAGGTGGCCACGTTGGAACGCTTCATGCGGTGGGCGGAAGCCTGCCTAACGGAAATAATGCGGGAAAACGCTTCAAGGCCCTTCACGATATTTTTTTCGCCGCTTCGATGACTGTCTTCGGCCAGAACGGAGAAAACCAGTGTGGATTTTCCTGAACCGGAGGGGCCGGTGACTACGTTCAGACAGCCGGTGGGAAAGGCTGCGTTCAGATTTTTCAGGTTGTGGAGGCAGGCCTCCCGGATCTGAATCCGTCCGCCGTCTCCGCTGCGGAAGGCCGTCTTTATCGGATGGGAGGTGCGCAGATATCTGCCGGTGATGGAAACTGGATGAGAAAGCAGCTCATTCAGTGTTCCTGCGGCGACTACTTCTCCGCCGAAACGGCCGGAGCCGGGCCCCATGTCCACGATGTGATCGGCGGCGCGCATCACATCCGGGTCGTGCTCGATGACCAGAACCGTATTCCCCAGATCGCGCAGGCGGCGGAGAAGGGATATCAGCCCCTCCGTATCCTCCGGATGCAGTCCTGCTGTGGGCTCATCCAGAATATAGATCATGCCGGTCAACTCCGAAGCCAGGACTGCGGAAAGCTTCAGCCGCTGCAGCTCTCCGCCGGACAGGCTGGGAACTGCCCGGCTGCAGGTCAGGTATCCAAGTCCAAGCCTGCGGATGCGCTCCAGCTTTGCAGAAAGATCCGTAAGGTAGTCCTGCACCAGCTTTCTGTGAGAAGCGGGAAGGGAGGCTTCCAGCCCGCTGATCCGCTCCGCAAGCTCATCCAGAGATAATCCGTTGAGCTGAGGCAGTCTGGCTCCGTTTATCGTAACCTCCCTGCTTTCCCGTTTCAGGCGTTCCCCGCCGCAGGCCGGGCAGGGAGAGGGATGAAAATAAGCTTCCAGCTCATCCTTTTTTTTACTCCGGTTGTTCAGCCTGCGCAGGAGAACAGCTTCCAGCCCTTCAAACCGGCCTGCTGCTACAGTCTTTGGAGGCTTTTTTCCCGGAAAAGCCTGAATGAGTTCCGGGCTGGAAATACCATCGTACAGAAGGGCTTTCTGCAAAGGATCAAATTGAGAAACAGGAAGGCCGGACGGAACGGAAAGCCCGTAATACCGACAGGCCGCATAGAAGGCTTCGGTCTGGTATTCCCCGTATTTTGCCTCCCAGAAGCGGACGGCACCTTCTTCAAGGGAACGGGCTTCATCCACTGCTGCAGCCCGGTTGAGAGATCGAACCTCCCCCATCCCCCTGCAGACCGGACAGGCTCCTTCCTTCGTATTAAAGGAAAAGTCGGTGGCTGTGAGCTTTTTCATTTTCTGCCCACACTCCCGGCAATACTGGTAAACCGTAAATTCCTTTCCTGCGTGGCCGGGGAGGAAAGCGGAAACCACCTCTTCCCTGCAGTCCGCAGCAGAAATCGCTTTTCCGCAGTGGGGGCAGGCCCGCACGCCCAGTTTTTCATAGAGCATCCGCAGTCCGGTATAGAGATCCGTCATCGTGCCCACTGTGGAACGGGGGCTGCGGTTCTGGTCAGTCTGAGTGATCACGACGGCGGGGGAAGCGTTTTTCACGCGCTCCACCGCAGGCTTTGCGATTCCCTGGAAGGACATGGCCTCCAGATACTGCCGCTGGCATTCCATATACAGGACGTCGATTAAGAGCGTGGATTTCCCCGAGCCGGACAGCCCGGTAAATACGGTCAGGCTGTTTCGGGGGATATCCAGTGAGATATGCTTCAGATTCTTCTCAGAAGCGTTTACGATGGAGATGGGTTTCATGGATGGCTCCTTTGGGCGTATTTTGATTATGAAGATTATACCAGATTACAGGAGTGGGTTCCAGAGAGATATCGCTGATACCGGTGACATGATAAAAGGCAAAAGAAATTGTAGATTCATGGATTCTGTGCTACAATCGTGACAGAAAAAGACCGGAATCGGGGAAAAGGAAAGTACGGAGCGCGTTCATCAGCGCAATGCTCCGACACGGAGGAAAAAATGGACGGACATGATATGATCGTAAACCTGAAGAACATTGAGTATCATTCACCGGAGGATCCGGGACTGAAGATCAAGCGGGCCTTTGCCGGAGACAAGGAGATCATTCTCAGGTTTGTACGGGAGAATTTCAGCGAGAGCTGGGCGGGGGAAGCGGAGTGCGCCATTCTGCAGGCACCTTCTCAGTGCTTTATTGCAACGGAGCAGGGAAAGGTTCTGGGCTTCGCCTGCTTTGACGTGTCGGCAAAGGGCTTTTTCGGGCCCATTGGCGTGCTGGAGAGCGAGAGAGGAAGGCAGATCGGGAAATATCTGCTTTTAAAGACGCTTGACGCGATGCGCTCCGCCGGCTATGGCTATGCCATCATTGGCTGGGTGGGAGATGCGGAAGGCTTCTATCGGAAGACCGTGCATGCGGAGGTGATCCCGGACTCTTCTCCGGAAAACAGCGTCTACGCCAATCTGGTGCGGATGCCGTAGAAGAATGGTGTTTCAGCAGGAAGAAAGAAAAAAGATACCGCCGCGCCGGCAGATAAACAGCCGGTACGGCGGTATAATTTTGCGCGATAAGCCCGGCAAGCGGCCGTCATGCTTGCATGATCGGCCATTTGCCGGGCAAGTACAGCGAGCGGCATTTATGCCTTACATGCGCTTCGTGACCAGCTTTGCAGCCTCGCCGCCCAGCATCGGGAGGAAGGCGAGCACCAGCGCCATGATGATCTCGTCAAAGGAGAGAGCCACGGTGCTGAATACCGGATTCAGGAAGGGCACGTAGATGCTGGCGATCATGAACAGCACGGACACCAGCACGCACTTGTTCAGATAGCTGTTTTCAAAGACCTTCATCTTAAAGACGGAGGTGGATTCGGAACGTGCGGAGTATGCGCGCAGCAGCTCGCCCAGAACCAGGGTGAGGAAGCAGGCGGTTCTCGCAACGTCCAGAGAATCATGCACATACAGTCCATAAACAAAGGAACCGAGGGTGCCGAGCGCCAGCGCGATGCTCTGAATCAGGACGGCCACGGTCATCTTCTTATCCACGATGGGTTCGGAAGGATCGCGGGGCTTCCGGTTCATGGTGCCGGGCTCTTCCTTTTCCATACCCAGAGCGAAAGCCGGGAAGGCGTCCGTGATCAGGTTGATGGAAAGAAGCTGGATGGCAACCAGCGGCGTGGGCAGGTTGGTGAGCATGGCCAGGAAAATGACCAGGATCTCACCGATATTGCAGGAGAGCAGGAAGCCGACTACCTTACGGATGTTGGCGTAAATGGTACGGCCCTCCGCAACGGCGCGCACAATGCTGGCGAAGTTGTCGTCGGTCAGGATCATGTCGGCCGCTTCCTTGGATACGTCGGTTCCGGTGATTCCCATTGCCACACCGATATCAGCATGCTTCAGGGAAGGAGCGTCGTTGACTCCGTCTCCGGTCATGGCGGCGATGTTTCCGTTCGCGCGGACAGCGTCCACCAGGCGGACCTTATGCTCCGGAGATACGCGGGCAAAAACGTTGGTGGTTTTCACACATTCGCGGAGCTGCTCGTCGGTCATTTCATTGATTTCACGGCCCTCTACGGTCCGGTCGGTCTCGATGCCGAGCTGGGCGCCGATGGCGCTTGCGGTGATCTTGTGGTCGCCGGTGATCATCTTTACCTGAATGCCTGCGGTCTTGCAGACGTCGATGGCGGCCTTCGCCTCTTCTCTGGGCGGGTCGATCATGCCGACCAGACCGACGAAGATCAGGTCGTTTTCAGATTCCGGAGAAGGATCGGCCTCATTCATGGTGCGGTATGCCACGCCGATCACACGAAGCGCAGACTGGGCCATATCCTGATTGACGCCGAGGATTTCCTCCCTTTTGGCATCCGTAAGAGGATTGACCACACCTTTTTCCTCGATCCTGGTACAGCGGCGGAGCAGCTCGTCCGGAGCGCCCTTGGTGTACATGGTGATGGAATCCCCGATCTTATGGAAGGTGGACATGAGCTTTCTGTCCGAGTCGAAGGGGATTTCCTGCACGCGGGGATATCTGCTTTCCCATTCCGCCTTCTTCATGCCGTGCTTGTAGGCAAGAACCACCATGGCGGCCTCGGTGGGATCGCCCACGATGGTCTGATTGGCGGGATCATAGGTGGCGTCGTTACATAAAAGCGCGCCCTCGATCAGGCGGTCAGGGAAAGACGCGGGCACATTTCCTGCCTCATCGGTGATCTCGCCCTCCGGGCTGTAGCCCGTGCCGCTCACGTTGTAATGACCGGAAGCGTCGTAAAGCTTCTGAATGGTCATCTTGTTCTGAGTCAGCGTTCCGGTCTTATCCGAGCAGATAACTGTGGTGCTTCCCAGGGTTTCCACCGCGCTTAAGCGCTTGATGATGGCGTTGCACTTGACCATCTTCTGCATGCCCATGGCGAGGACCACCGTAACGACAACAGTCAGGCCTTCCGGAATGGCGGCAACGGCCAGGGAAACAGAGGTCATGAAAATATCGAACAGCTCCATACCGTGAAGCAGGCCGAGCAGGAAAATGACCACGCAGATGGCGAGGCATACGATACCGAGAACTTTTCCCAGGCTGTCCAGCTTCTTCTGAAGCGGGGTGGACTCATCGGGGGTATCATTGAGCATGCCTGCGATATTTCCCATCTGGGTCTGCATGCCTGTTTCGGTGATGACGCCTCGTCCGCGTCCGTAGGTGATGACCGTGCCCATGTAGCCGCAGTTGATGCGGTCGCCCAGGCTGGCATCCTCCGCAAGCACGGCGGAAGCGTCCTTTTCCACGGGAACGGATTCGCCCGTGAGTGCGGCCTCGTCAATTTTCAGATTGACGGATTCGATCAGCCGCAGGTCGGCGGGAACATAATCGCCCGCTTCCAGAATGGCGATATCGCCCGGAACCACGTCGGAGGAAGGAACCTCAATGATCTGTCCCCCGCGCAGAACCTTCGCGTGCGGACTGGCCATTTCCTTCAGCGCCTTCAGCGCATTGCTCGCCTTGTTTTCCTGATAAACGCCAAGGAAGGTATTCAGGACGACGATGGCAAGGATGATGATACCCTCCAGCGCCTCTCCCAGAAAAATGGAAATTACGGCGGCAATCATCAGAATGATCACCAGGAAATCCTTGAGCTGCTCCAGAATCATCTGGATCAGGGATTTCTCTTTCCCTCCCTCCAGACGGTTGTGTCCGTATTTTTCAATACGTTTTTCGGCCTCTTCTTTTGTCAGACCGCTGGATGCGTCCACCTGAAGCTCTTTGGCCGCATCAGCCGCTGACAGGCTGAAAAATGGTTTCATACAGTTACACCTCATTCCTTTCTTATGTTTTTCCCAGCCTCAGGCTGGTTTTCCGAGTGTAAAACCATGCGGACAGGAAAAACCACCCACATGGGAATTATTATATCAGATTATTGAGCAGTTATAAATCAGGGAACAGAAAAATATAAAAAATTTTTACTTTCAAATCTTTCTTTCCAAAAGGCGCCTTTTGATGTATTGTGATAATAGAATGTCGGCCGCAAAAGAGATGGCATATTTTTGAAAGGATGGGACAGATGAAGGCGATCGCGCATATCCGCACAGATTTTCATGAAAAATTTGGAATCCCCAGGCAGAGCGGCCTGGTGGAAAGCCTGGAGGGCAGGATTATTTTTGAACCAGAATTCAGGCATCCGGATGCGGTCAGAGGACTGGACCAGTTCAGCCATATCTGGCTTCTGTGGCAGTTTTCGGAAAATGAAAAAAAGGGCTGGTCTGTTACGGTACGCCCTCCGCGTCTGGGAGGAAACACACGCATGGGCGTGTTCGCGACCCGATCCCCGTTCCGGCCAAACGGCATCGGCATGTCCTGTGTCCGGCTGAAAAGCGTGAAATTTGACGATAAGCTCGGTCCGGTCCTGACTGTGTGCGGTGTGGATATGATGGACAAAACGCCGGTTCTGGATATCAAGCCTTACATTCCCCTCACCGACTGCCATCCGGAAGCGTCGGAAGGGTATACGAAGGAGACGCGGAAGCATGCACTTCAGGTGGAGTTCCCAGAAGAACTGCTTGCGCAATATCCCGAGGAAAAGAGAAAGGCAGCGGTGGCAGTGCTTTCCCAGGATCCTAGGCCAGGCTACAGCAGTGACCCAGAACGGATCTACGGTGTGGCCTTTGCCGGATATGATATCAAATTCCGGGTGAAAGATGATGTCCTGACGGTCTGCGGGCTGGAAAAAGTGCTTTGAAGATGTAATGCGGCGAAAGGAGAGAAAAAGGAATACCGATGCTGCGAGGACCGTGGCTGGGAGGACTTTCCCAGCGGGCGGGTGCTCTGTGACGTAAACGGAGCGCCGAATTTCCCGGCCCGTATGGGCTGTGAGCTGTACCGCAGGGTCCTTTCCCACCGTCATGCGCGCGCTGGACGCCATCGGGCAGACCTATCCGCTTATTCCTGAGCTTCTCATTACGGAGGCTGGCTGCGACGGAAAAATCCAGCAGGCGCTGTACTATGGCACAAAAGAGGAGCTGCAGACTTATACCAGAAATTTGATCCTGAATTACGGAAAGCTTGGCCTGATGCTGGGAGGGGACTGTACCGTGGACGCAAAGATTGGTTGGGAGCGGCTCCGCTGGGTGGCGGAGGCGGCAAGAAGCCTGTAGGAACGACGGCTCCCAAAGGAAAGGAGAGATTCCGGACTTAATAGGTATCCCATGCTCCGGTTTTTCGTTCCCGCTTCATACAGAGCCCGAAAACGGCATTCCCCAAAAGGCACCAGGCCAGATTGATGAGAAGGTATCCGGCCCAGGCGGCCGCGGAAGTGTGCCCGTACAGATAGAGGCGGCGGGCGATGTCGATGCCGGAACAGAAGGGGATCAGAAACAGAGGGCCAGGAGCAGTAGGAGTAAGCGTATTGGTAACAAAGAGCAGGGCGGTCTGGATCAGAAAGATCAGGCTGCCCGTTTTTTTCGCGCGCAGAGAGACGGCGCCCGCAATCAGCCCCATACCGTACATGCCGGCCAGACAGGGCAGGAAGAGGAGGAGGGAGAAAATAAGGAAGCCGCCGTCCGCCGGGGAAGAGCCTGTGAGCAGGGCTGCTGCCGAAAGCAGAACGCCGTATACCAGAAAATGCAGAAGAGTGCTGGCCAGCAGACGGCAGAACAGCAGGAGGGTGAGCGGATACCGGCTCTGCAGGCGCATTTCAAAGATGCCGCGCTCCATTTCCCCCTGCAGCGTACCCGTGCAGTATCCCAGAGCGGCGGAGCTGTTTCCCCAGAAAAGATAACCGATCAGAAGAAGCATGACGCCCTGTGCGGCGTCCGCCTGGTAAAAGGAGATCAGGCTGGAGCCTGAGCCCAGAAAGAAGGCGGCGAGAAAGGAAGCCACAAAAATAGAGGCGTCCGTAAGAAGACCGGTCCGGTATTGCAGGCTTTCCTTCAGATCCAGCCTGGCTTCCTGAAATACGGCATTTAAGAATCCATTCATTATTCCATTCTCCCTTCTTCAGTCAGCTTTTCATATGCAGCCTGCAGGCTTTCCCGGTCCATGGCCCGGTCGTTGTGAAAGACGGCCCTTCCCTCCAGCAGGAACAGATATCTGTCTGCCAGTCCTTCAAACAGCAGCAGGTCGTGGGAGGAGATGAGAAAGGTGACGCCCTCTCTGCGGGCTGTCTGCAGAATAGTGCGCTTCAGCTCGCCCCTGGCGTCCAGATCCAGACCGCCTTCAGGCTCATCCATGAGGATCAGTCTGGCTCCGGCGCACAGTCCGCACAACAGCGAAGCTTTCTTCTTCTGTCCCAGGGACAGGGTTTCCACCCGCCGGCCCAGAAGAGCCTCGCAGCGCAGAAAAGAGGCGTACCGCGTAAGAAGCGCTTTTGTTTCTTCCGCATTTCTCCCTTTCAGGGCGGAGAAATACAGGACATTGTCCCGGACCGTATTCTTATACCGGAGTCCCCGTTCACCGGCGGGAATATAAACAACATTTTCCCGGCTCCAGGCAGGAAAGGAGACTTCCCGCTCCGCACGGTCCTTTTTTTCCCGCCCCGCCCCTTCCCGGAAAATGCGTCCGCCGGAAGGAACCAGGATCCCCGCAAGCAGCTTGAGCAGAGTGGTTTTGCCGGAACCGTTGGGCCCGATGAGGCCATAGATCAGGCCGCGCTCCAGTTCGATTTCTCCCAAAAAGCCGGACAGAGCCGGCTGCTTTCGGTAGGAACGGCACAGACCTTCCATCCGCAGAAGATACCCGGATCCTTTGGTCATTTCCGCTCCCCCTCCTTTCCGCATTCCTCAAGCCGGTGCAGACGGCCGTACAGCGCCTTCTGAACGGCAGGAGCGATGGGCCAGTAGATGAGCCAGCTGATGGCCCATATGCCAAGATAGAAGCTGATAAGAAAGTAAACGCAGAACACCAGCGGCCAGTAGGAGGAGAGGATTCCCCGCAGAATGCCCTCCTCCCGCAGCCTGCTTCCGGTTTTCCCGGTCCGGCCCTCTTCCTTTAAAAACAGCGCATAGACCCTTTTCTGGGCATGGGCCGTCAGAAAGAGATAGACTGCGATGGCAAGAAAGAGAAGCAGGAAAAAGGCACCGGTGAACAGTTCATATTGGGAAAGGCCGCCTGCTTTTCCTGCCTCAGAAGCGTCAGAAAGCAGGAAAAGCAGGAGAGGCGCGGGAGAAAAAAGGATCAGCAGGATGCCGATAGCCAGCATGACCGAATACTGCGGGGCAAATTCCTCTCGCTTCCTGCAGATATCGTCTCTGAGGGAAAGCGCGATGATGAGAGGAGCCTCCTTCAGAGAACGGTACTGAGAGGACAGAGCGCCCGCGTAGATGGTCAGGATCAGCCCCAGGATCAGGCAGACTGCC
>DWYY01000103.1 GCA_019118445.1 Candidatus Eisenbergiella merdipullorum
AAGGGAAAGCTGACCGTGGTGACCGGAGTATCCGGTTCAGGAAAGACCACCCTGATTCTGGAGAGCCTGATTCCCGGACTGGAGGCCTCCATTCAGGGAACCAGGCTTCCGGAGCATGTACGTTCCGTGGAGAGCGCGGGCATCCGGCAGGTGAAGCTGATCGACGCAGCACCCATCGGCATCAATGTGCGTTCCACTGTGGCCACCTATGCCAACGTCCATGATGAGCTGCGCAAAATATTTGCCCGGACGCCGGACGCGAAGCGGCTGGGCTATAAGGCCGGAGATTTTTCCTACAACACCGGAAAGCTGCGCTGTCCGGTCTGCGATGGGACCGGAGAAATCAGCCTGGATGTACAGTTTCTGCCGGATGTGGACATCCCCTGTCCTCAGTGCCGCGGCTCCCGCTACGCAAAAGAAGCAGAACGGGTGAAATATAAGAAGGGAGAGGGGCAGGCCTGGTCTCTTCCGGAGCTGATGGCGATGGATGTGAATGCTGCCCTGAAGGCCTGTGAAAGCCTGAAGCTGGTGCATCAGCGCCTGCAGGTTCTTCAGGATCTGGGCCTTGGTTATCTGACGCTGGGAGAGGAAACGCCCGGCCTTTCCGGCGGGGAGGCGCAGCGTCTGAAGCTTGCCAGCGAAATGGGAAAGGCCCAGTCGGATTCCGTGTTCGTCTTCGACGAGCCGACCATCGGGCTGCATCCGCTAGACGTACAGACTCTGCTTGGCGTATTTAGGACGCTGATCGAAAACGGCGCGACAGTCATTGTGATCGAGCACGATCTGGATGTGATCCGAAACGCGGATTATATCATCGATATGGGTCCTGGCGGCGGGGATGAAGGCGGCCGGATCGTTGCGGCAGGTACGCCGGAGGAGATCCGTCGGACAGCGGAAAGCCTGACAGGGAAATTCCTGTGACTTGACAAAACGCCGGGTCTGTGCAATACTAAAACAGATTCAGGCTGTGAACATATGTGAGTACAGAAGATGTAGTGAGTCAGAGACGGAGCGCCACCGGCTGAAAGCATTCCGCATGAACCTTCTGGAACCTTCAGTATGGGAGCCTTCCGGCGAAAAGCATGCAGACCCGTATGCGGTAAGCCGGATGCCAGTGCAGCAGACGATTGCACAGGAATGAGTGCAGAGCGCAGGATGCTCTGAAATAGGGTGGTACCGCGATGTGAACATCGTCCCTTGTTAATAAGCAGGAGACGGTGTTTTTTTGTGCGATAAGCCCGGCAAGCGGCCGTCATGCTTGCATGAACGGCCATTTGCCGGGCAAGGAAATCAGGAAAAAGCACACCTGTCCTGATCCTGAAAGGAGGCCGGTACGAACCGGGGTTCGTGCCAAAGAATGGCTGACGCCATTCTTTTATGATGAAATGCCGCCTCACGGCGGCGAAAAAGGAGAAGCGAAATGAAGGATAAAATGAATGAAATTTTATCAGAGGCAAAAGCCAGGATTGCCGCTGCGGCCAATGAAGGCGAGCTGCAGAACGTAAAAAGCGCGTATGTGGGAAAACAGGGAGCCTTAAGCCTCCTGATGAAGGAGCTTCCGAAGCTGGATCCCGCCGAGCGTCCCGAAATGGGAAAGCTGATGAATCAGGCCAAGAATCAGATCACGGAGTTGATCGATGAAAAGAGAATGGAGCTGAAGCTGAAGGCTTCCGAGGTATCTCCGGATTTTGACTGCTCCGTTCCGGGTATTCTGCCCTCCGGAGGCGGACTCCATCCGATCACCCAGATGTGCTATGATCTGAACGATGCCTTCCGCTCCATGGGATTTGAAATCTTTCAGGGAAAAGAAATCAGCAGCGAGCTGTACTCCTTTGACAAGCTGAATTTTCCGCAGAATCATCCGGCGAGGGAAAGCATGGATACCTACTGGCTGGAGGGACATGACAGCGGAAGCACGAATGAAAAGCTCTGTCTCCGTCCCCATCTGACAGGAGAAAGCGTCCGCTACATGCAGACCCACAAGCCGCCGTACCGGTTCGTTTATCCGGGACGGGTATACCGTAACGAGACTACGGACTCCCATCATGAAAGAGCCTTTTTCCAGTATGAGGCACTGATCGTTGACAGGGACATCACCTTTACTTCAGGCAAGGTGATGATCAAGAGCATTCTGAGCAAGGTGTTCGGCACGGATGTGCCCGTTAGGATGCGCGCCGGCTTCTTCCCGTTCGTGGAGCCGGGCTTTGAGATCGATATGCAGTGCCAGGTCTGCGGCGGAAAGGGCTGCAGCGTCTGCAAGCATGTGGGCTGGATCGAGGTCATGCCGGGCGGCTCTCCGCATCCCAATGTGCTGCGCGCGGCGGGGCTGGATCCGGACGAATATACCGGCTTCTATGTGAATATCGGTCTGGACAGACTGGTTATGATGCGTTACGGCGTGGACGATGTGAGACTGTTCCACAGCGCCGATCTGAGATTCCTGAAGCAGTTCAGATAAATAGGAGGATGAAATGAAATTATCATTATCTTGGATCAGGGATTATGTGAAAATTCCTGAGGATATAGATCTGAAGAAGCTGGCGTACGATCTGACCATGTCCACCGTGGAGGTGGAGGATGTGGAGGATCTTGCCCGCCGCTTCGACAACATGGTGGTAGGCGTAATTGAAAAAATCGAGCCCCATCCCAATGCGGACAAGCTGAGAGTGTGCAGCGTGGATATCGGGGACGTAGAGCTTAAGACAATCGTCTGCGGCGGAATCAACCTGACGGAAGGGATGCGCGTGGCGGTTTCCTGTCCCGGCGCGGTGGTCCGCTGGCATGGCGAAGGAGAGCCTGTCGTGATCAAAAATTCCAAACTCCGCGGAGTCGCCTCCTACGGCATGATCTGCGCTTCGGATGAAATCGGACTGGGAGACCTGTTCCCCGCCTCTCAGGAAGCGGAGATTCTGGATCTGTCCGCGTTCGAGGTGCCTGCCGGAACTCCTCTTGCGGATGCGCTGGACATGAACGACGTCCTGCTTGAAATCGACAACAAGTCCATGACGAACCGCCCCGATCTGTGGGGTCATTACGGAATTGCGAGAGAGCTCGCGGCCCTGTACAATCTTCCTCTGGCGGAAATTAAGCCCTTCCACACCGACGTACAGTCGGATTTTCATGTGGAGATCGCAGAGCCGGACAGATGCAGAAGATACATCGGTGTGGAGATGTCCGGACTGGAAGTCAAGCCGTCCCCGTACTGGATGCAGAGCAGGATCTGGAAGGTTGGAATGCGCCCCATCAACGCGCTGGTGGATATTACGAACTATGTTATGCTCGCGACGGGCAACCCCACCCA
The DNA here is from genome assembly GCA_019118445.1 of Candidatus Eisenbergiella merdipullorum. Classification (GTDB taxonomy): domain Bacteria; phylum Bacillota; class Clostridia; order Lachnospirales; family Lachnospiraceae; genus Eisenbergiella; species Eisenbergiella merdipullorum. The sequence continues at coordinate 3,302 of DWYY01000103.1, forward strand.
TGCCTTTGACGCGGACAACATCACGGATCACATTGTGGTAAGACACGCGGAGGAAGGAGAGAAGCTGGTTCTTCTGAACGAGAAGGAACTCGATCTCTGTACGGATGATCTTGTAATCACCGATTCCGAGGGGCCTGTTGCCCTGGCCGGCGTGATGGGTGGCGCAAAGGATTCCATTCTGCCTGATACGAAGCGCGTGATCCTGGAGGTCGCGAACTTTGAGGCTGCCGGAATCAGAAGGACGGCGCTCCGGTATGATACCCGCACGGAGGCTTCCGCAAGATATGAGAAGGCCATTGATCCGGAGAGATGCGATCAGGCTCTTGCCCTTTCCATGCAGTATTTTCAGGAGCTGTATCCCGGGGTGCAGGTGACCGGATACTGCGACAATTACGTGAATAAGCTGGAGCGCGCCCAGATTGACGTGGATCTTGGCTGGCTGGCGAAGCGGCTCGGGAAAAATCTCTCAAACGACGTGATTCAGGCGAAGCTTGAGCTGCTTGGCTTCGACGTTCAGATCGAAGGCGGAAACATGCACGTTACCGCGCCCTCCTGGCGTTCCACCGGCGATATTTCCATCAAGGACGACGTGATGGAAGAGGTTGCCAGACTGTACGGCTACGATAACTTTGAAGCCACCTCCTTCACCACCACCTTTGAAGGCGCCATCAACCAGAAGAAGGAAGATCTGATCAGGAATATCAAGGAATATCTTGCGATCCGCTGTGGGCTGCAGGAGGTTTATACCTATCCCTGGATGAACGACACGTTTGTGAACGCCGTTCTTCAGAGCACGGACGGAATCCTGAAGCTTTCCACGCCGCCCGCGCCGGATTTGAGCCATATCCGTTCTTCCCTGCTTCCCAACCTCTGCGAAGCGGTGGTGAAAAACGAGCGCTATTTTAACGACTTCTCCATTTTCGAGGAGGCGCAGGTGTTCTTTGACAGAAATTATACTACTCCTTACGATGAGACGGAGTCCCTTCCGGAGCAGCGCAGACACATCGGAGCGGCTTTTGCCAGCAGCGTTAAAAATATCGACCGGCTTTTCCGGGAGACGAAGGGCGTTCTGGAATATATGTCCCGCTATACCCACATGGAAGCACTTTCCTTCCGCAAGGAGGAAAAGCCTGTATGGGCGGATCAGGTGGTCTGGCTGAATGTATACCGGGGCGAAGAAAAAGTTGGAGATATGGGCCTGCTTGCCAAGAAGGCTTCCATGGAATGCGGTATCAAGAACCTTTCCGTGATGCTCTTTGAACTGGATGCGGAGAAGCTGCAGCCCCTGAAATCCAGAACCAACCATTTCACCCACCTTGCGGCCTATCCGGAGACCGATTATGATATCTCCATGCTGTTTGATTCCAATGCCGCATGGACGGATATCCATGATGCGGTTATGGGACAGAAAAAGGCCAGCGCGCTTCTGAAGGAAGCGTCCTTCGTGGACGAATACAGAGGAAAGCAGATTCCGGAAGGAAAGAAGTCCGTGACCATCCGTCTGACCATCGGATCGGAGGAAAAGACTCTGACTTCTCAGGAAATCGAAAGCGCCGCAAATCAGGTGATGAAGAAGCTTGAGAAAAAAATGGGTGCGCAGCTGAGAACTCAGTAAATCTGTTGTGCCATGATGCTCAGTAAACGGCCCGTACTTTGCTGTAACAAGTATGGCATATCTGTGATTGACACGGGCAATTCCCTGTGCTATTTTATAAATTATAAAAAAGAGACTGCCGCCGGGCAGTGCCCCGCTCTATTCCGCAGGCCTTAGAAGGGATGGAGACGGGGCTTTTCTTTTGTAAAAGCGGATGAAATGGAGGCATGAACAAATGATGGAACAGAAGAATGGAGCGGAAGGCATTTTTCGTCCCATGCGCAGGAAGAAACAGGCCCTTTCCAGACAGGAATGTGAAGCGGTTTTGAAGCGGGGGAGTTCAGGTGTGCTCGCCCTGCTGGGCGATGGAGGCTATCCCTATGCGGTGCCGTTGAGCTACGTTTACGAGGATGGAAGGATTTACTTCCACTGTGCCAGAACAGGGCACAAGCTGGATGCCATCCGAAAGGAAGAAAAAGCGTCCTTCTGCGTAATTGATCAGGACAGAATCGTGCCGGAAAAATTTACCACCTGTTTCCGCAGTGTGATCGCATTCGGAAAGGTGCGGATTCTGGAAGAGGAAAACGAGATCAGAAACGCCATTGAAAAGCTGGCCGTGAAGTATTCCCCGGAGGAGAGCGGCGCGTCAAGAGAAGCGGAGATTGAACGCGATTTTTCCATCCTCTGTATGCTGGAATTTATCGTGGAGCATATGAGCGGGAAGGAAGCCGTGGAACTGGTGAAGGAAAGAGAGACGGTTCCTGAAAAAGAAAATGAGGAGATGATGTGAAACATAAGGACTACTTTCGGGATTTTTCCCGTTATACATCCCTGAACGTGCTGGGCATGATCGGTTTGTCCTGCTATATTCTTGCGGACACCTTTTTTATTTCCAAGGCGCTTGGCGCCGCCGGACTGACGGCACTGAACCTGGCGATTCCGGTCTACAACTTCATCAACGGCTGCGGGCTGATGATCGGAATGGGCGGCGGGACCCGTTATTCCATCCTGAAGGGACAGGAAAATGACGAGGCGGCGGATCAGGCATTTACCGTCTCCGCCCTTCTGACGCTTCTGATCGCTGCGGTTTTCTTCGCGCTCGGCCTGTTTGCATCGGGTCCGCTGATCCGGCTGCTCGGCGCGGACAGCGAGGTATATGAAATGAGCCGAATCTATCTGCAGGTGATCCTGCTTTTTGCGCCCATGTTCATGATGAACAATCTGCTTCTGTGCTTTGTGAGAAACGACGGTGCGCCGCAGCGCTCCATGGCCGCCATGATCGGAGGAAGCCTTTCCAACGTGGTTCTGGACTATGTGTTCATGTTTCCGTTAGGCATGGGAATCTTCGGCGCGGTATTTGCCACGGGACTTGCACCCGTCATCAGCATGGGCATTCTGTCGCCCTTCTTTATGCAGAAAAAGAACCGGTTCCGGCTGCGGGTGAAGGCTTATTCCATGGCCGGCTGGCTGCGGCAGGCAGGCTATATTCTTTCCTCCGGCCTGCCGTCCCTGATCACGGAAGTTTCTTCCGGGATTGTCATCATCGTATTCAACGCGGTGATTCTCCGGCTGCAGGGAAATACCGGCGTGGCGGCTTATGGTGTGATCGCCAACCTGTCCCTCGTGGTGATCGCCATTTATACCGGCATCGCCCAGGGCGTACAGCCGCTGATGAGCAGCGCGCACGGGACGGGAGAGGGGAGCCGGGTGCGGATTTATCTGCGTTATGCGCTCCTGACCATGCTCCTGGTGTCCGCAGCGATCTATGTCTGCGTGTTTTTCGGAGCGGGAGGAATCGCTTCGGTATTCAATAGCGAAAGAAACGCGCTTCTGCAGAGCATTGCGGAAACGGGACTCCGGATCTATTTTGCGGGCTGCGTGTTCGCCGGCTTCAACATCATTCTGTCCGTCTTTTTTACCTCCACGGAGAATGTGCTTCCGGCCCACATCATTTCCCTGCTGCGGGGATTTTTCATCATCATTCCTGCGGCTTTCCTGTTGTCTGCCGCGTTTGGAATGACCGGGGTCTGGTGTGCCTTCCCCCTGACAGAGCTTCTGGTGAGCGCAATCGGGGCAGCGGTTTATCTGCAGCAGGAAAAGAGTGTGCTCAGATCAGCTCCCTGATCAGGATATGCCGGGGAAATCCGCCGTACTTTTCGCAGGTCTTTGCGATGCGGTATCCCTGGGAAAGAACGCTCTGCAGGCTGCTCTTGTTATCCGGATGGACGGTGCAGCACAGATAGCGGAAGCCTTCCCTTTGAAGTTCTTCTTCCGCGGTTTTCATCAGCCGACGCTGCAGGTGAAAGCCGCGGAAGGCCGGAAGGACGGCGGCAGAATCCATATGGACCACCTTTCTCAGCTCCGACTCCGGAAGACCGATATCACGGCCAAGATTTTCCTCATAATCCTCCTGGGCGTTCCCTTCCTGCTCTGAAATCATTTCGCCGGGTGGGAAAGGAATGGCAGTCATGAAGACGCCTGCGGGCTGCCCGCTTTCCTTTTCTACCGCCATCCAGGCCGTTCCCCGGCCTTCG
>DWYY01000104.1 GCA_019118445.1 Candidatus Eisenbergiella merdipullorum
GATGAAGGCAAGGTGCATTCCCACCTTCTGGTCCTCAAATTTGGGCCAGAGGATCCCCGGTGTATCCAGAAGCTCCAGTTCCTTATTCAGGCGGATCCACTGTTTTCCCTTCGTCACTCCCGGGCGGTTTCCCGTCTTCGTACAGGCTTTTCCCGCAAAGGAATTGATAAATGTGGATTTTCCCACGTTCGGGATCCCTGCTACCATCGCCCGAACCGGACGGTTGAGGATGCCCCGTTTTCTGTCCCGCTCGATCTTCTGACGGCAGACCTCGCGCACCGCACCCTGGATCTGCTTCATTCCCTGCCCGGTCTGCGCATTGATCTCCAGAGCCTTAACTCCCTGTCCCGCAAACCAGGCGATCCATTCCCGATTGACCGCAGGATCAGCCAGGTCCGCCTTATTTAAAAGCACCAGCCGCGCCTTCTGTCTCCCCAGGCTGTCGATGTCCGGATTCCTGCTTCCGAGGGGCATTCTCGCATCCACCAGTTCGATGATCAGGTCGATCAGCCGGATATCCTCCTGCATCGCCCGCTTTGCTTTCGTCATATGGCCTGGATACCATTGATAATTCATACCAGCAACTCCTTGTCCTCAGGGACTGTTCTAGTGAACGAATCCCGTGCTGCCGCTTCCGTCTCCGCTTCCCAGACGGAACCAGGCTTCTCCAATGATGTGATCCCTCAGCACCGGACCGATGTTACCGGACCTGCTGTCCTCACTGCTGTTACAGTTGTCACCCATCACAAAATATTCGTTATCTCCCAGTCTGATCTCATTCTCAGCGATCCCCGCATCCGCGATGAGATCATACTCATCCTCCACGGCGTCACCGTTGATATACAGGATTCCTTCCCTGATCTGCACCGTATCCCCCGGACAGGCGACCACACGCTTCACATAATAATGCGTGTTCCTGTTTCCGTTCGGCAGAAAGACCACCACGTCACCCGCCTTGGGGTTTGCCAGTTTATAGGCGAAACGGTTCACCAGAACCTCCTGCCCGTTTGTGAGCTCCGGTTCCATGGATACGCCGATGATCCCAGTCCTCATCCCGAACAGATAGACGACCACCACCGCCAGAAAGATGGAAATAGCAATTCCTGCGATATATTTTAGTACTTCCGCCAGGATTGCCGCATTTATTTTTTTTCTTCTTCTGTAAAAGCTCAGCCCTCTATTTCTTCTCATTCTTCCCTTTCATCGCCGCACGTTCGGCCGGAAATCCTCTGCCCGGATGTTTTTCATTTTACCATGCCGGCAGGAAGGTTTCAAGGACACAGCCTTGCGGGTGCTGATTCTTTCCGCATGGAAAAAGGGCAGCCCAGCCCCGGACTGCCCCTCATGCCGTTTTTACGATTATTTTACCAGCTCTTTTACCTTGGCCTTCTTGCCCACTCTGTTTCTCAGGTAGTTCAGCTTCGCACGTCTTACTTTACCCTTTCTCACGAGCTCAACCCTCTCCACATTGGGGGAATGCACGGGCCAGGTCTTCTCCACGCCAACGCCGTTGGAGGTCTTTCTCACAGTAAAGGTGGCTCTGCTTCCGCCGCCCTGCACCTTGAGGACTACACCCTCGAATACCTGGATCCTTTCGCGGTTTCCTTCCTTGATCTTTCCGTATACCTTAACGGTATCACCCACATGGATGTCGGGAACCTCTTTCTTGAGCTGCTGCTCTTCGATCGCCTTAATGATCTCGTTCATTGCTTTTCCTCCTGTTTTCATAGATGTTCTTAATACAATTCCTGTAACAGAGGACCATCTCATTTTCGCAACATTAGTACTATATCATATCCTGCTCTGCGGCGCAAGAAAAAAATCGCCTTTTTTCGGCCTTTTTAAGTCTCAGGAAATCCAGTACAACCTTCCGGAAGCAATCTTCAGGCCCAATTTTTTCTGAAGGCACAGGGAGGGCTCGTTTCCGTCAAAGATCTGGCAGAACGGCACATATCCCTTTTCCAGCTGCTGGGTGATCAGATACGCCTCCAGCGCCTCCGCCATTCCCATACGGCGGTATTCGGGAAGCACCTCAAGCATTCCCATGCTTCCCTCATCGTGCATGCCCGCAAAAGCCGCAAGACGGCCGTCCGCGTCAATCCCGAACATTTCTCCCGCTTCGATGCGTTCCAAAAGATAATCCCGGGAATGGACCGCGTGATAATTCTCATACACCGCATCCACATCCTGTGCTTCAAGCGGCCGGATGCCAAATCTGGCTCTGCAGGCAGGGGGCAGCTTCCTGGCATAGACTGCCTGCATACATTCGCTCACCCGGTCCCTGTGGAACCGTCTTGCAATGCTCTCTTTCAAAAAGCTTTGATGCACCGCGAACAGCTCATCCTTTCCTCGCGGGATTTCGGAAAGGAGCCGTTCTCCCATGTCCTCGTCGGATGCGGAAAGCATCCAGGCGCCGCTTGGCCTGTCATAGAGCAGGACGCCGGTTTCCTCTGCCCTGACCACATCCGCCTGTCCCCTTTTGATGACCTCCAGCATGTCCATATGGCTCAGACGGTCCTTTGACAGATAAGAAACCGCCCTGTCCCTCCGGGTGTATGCCTCATACAGCCCGGGCCGTCTCTGCCTGGTCCTCTCCAGAGACTGTTCCAGACGCCATTTTTCTATCCGCACATGATCCCCGGACAGGAGCACGGATGGCACCCGCCTGTCCTTCCAGACCTCCGGTCTGGTATACTGGGGATATTCCAGCAGGCCGTCACAGAAGGACTCGGTCTCCGCCGACTCCTCATTTTTCAGGACCCCGGGCACCATGCGGGAAATTGCGTCGATCATCACCATGGCCGGAAGCTCCCCTCCGGTCAGCACATAGTCCCCGATGGAAACATAGTCGGTGACGATCTCCTCCAGCACCCGCTCATCGACTCCCTCGTAATGCCCGCAGAGGAAGATCAGATCCTCTTCCCGCGCAAACTCCTGCGCCATCTGCTGAGTGAAGACCTTTCCCTGCGGAGTCACATAGATCACACGGAGGGGACTTTTTTCCCGGCAGGCGGCATCTTTGTCATTTCCTGACGCTTCTCCGGCCGCTGAAGTCTCAGCGATTCCTGCTGCAGTCTCTGCGTTTCCCGCTGTCCTCTCCGCGTTTCTGCGCATCTCGATCTTTTTCTCCACATCCATACAGGCGTCAAACACGGGCTGCGCCTGCATCAGCATGCCCGCGCCGCCTCCATAGGGGTAATCATCCACCTTTTTATGCTTATTGATCGTATAGTCCCGGATATTCACCGTTTCCAGCTCAATGCAGCCCTTCCTGGCCGCCCTCCCCAGGATGCTTTCCGAAAGTCCCTGCGACACCATCTCCGGAAACAGGGTCAGCACATGAAAATGCATCGTATGACTCATAAAATCCAGTCCTTCCTACAAAAGACCATCCAGAAGATGCACCCGCATCCATCCTTCTTCCACATCCACCTCAAGGATGCATTCCCGGATCGCAGGGATCAAAAGCTGCCTTCCGTCTGTGAGCTTCACATCATAAACGTCATTTGCGCCGGTGGTGATCACATCCTGCAGCGTTCCGAGCGCGCTTCCGTCCTCATTTTCCACCCGCATGCCGATCAGGTCCGCAATGAAATATTCATTTTTTCTGAGCTTTACCGCATTTTCCCGGGTCACATACAGAGTTCCTCTCCGGAAACGCTCCACATCGCCGATATCGTCAAGCCCATGAAATTTGAGGATGACCATCTGTTTGAAAAACTTCACGCCCTCGATCTGAAGGAGACGTTCCTCTTTGCCTGTTTCCAGGATCACTTCCTTCAGCTTTCTGAAGCGGTTCGGATCGTCTGTCGTCGGGAATACCTTCACTTCCCCTTTCAGCCCGTGGGTCGCCGTGATCACGCCGACCTGCAGTCTCTGTTCCATCCCGTTTTCCATGCCTTTCTTCTTGATCAATAAATATCCACCCGCATAGCGGGTGGTTTTTCTTTTTCGGGCATAGCCCTAATACCTCTAGCTACGCACAAGTGCGTCTTTTATTGGCCTGCCAGCCACGCGTGGGATTACTTGCTACCCGTAAACGGG
>DWYY01000010.1 GCA_019118445.1 Candidatus Eisenbergiella merdipullorum
ATGAGCTCCTGCGCCGAATGCGCCACCCGCACACCGCAAAGCTGCCGCTCCCGTTCCGCGTCCTCCTCCATGAAATCCACCACCACTTCATAGGCATAATCCCGGAGGCACAGACGGCCGTCCTTTACCTCACATTCCGGAAGCAGTACAGCCGGAAGATAATTAAACTCTACCTGGTTTTCATACAAGCATGCCAGCTCCCGGTACGGCACTTGGTTATTGTCGCAGAGCACCGCGATGCGTGCTCCGTTTGTGGAGTCCGTCATCAAAAAGGAAAGCCGCTTGATATAATCCGAGATCAGCCGGTAATGCTCCCACCAGATATTGTTCGGCCCCACATCCGGCGGGCGCTCCTCCTTCCGCTTCCCCGCCGTGCTGTAATAGAAGGCGTGGGGCACCAGCAGATTCACGCCTCGGATGGTGAGCCAGTTGATATACCAGACCATATCCCTTCCGGTAAAATTCCATTCAAATGGCTTTCTGCCGCACACGCCGAAGCATTCATTGGCGTTCCTGCGCCTGCCCAGATGTCTCGCGATATCTGCACATAGCTTCGCCTGCACGGAATCCGGCTCCAGAAGCCCTCCTGTTTCCGGAGCGACGCGGCGCATGATCAGATCCTGCCCCGGAATCTGGAAATACAGCTCCTCCTCCACGTCGTTGCTGGCCTCGGGATGTCCCATGAGCGCGATCCCATGCGACTCGCACCAGTGTGACAGACGTGCATAGAAGGTTTCCCGCAGATGCTTCTTGATCAGCCTGTGATACAGTGCGGTGGCAGCATTTTTTTCTCCGGTAAAAAGCGCCTCCAACTCTTCCAGCCTCACACCGCCCGCCAACAGCTCCTTTTCCATGCCCGGCACCCACTCCCGGTATGCCCCCGCATTTCTTCCCAGCGCACAGGGCTCGTCCGTGAAAAAGGCGATGACGGTAGTTCCGAAATATTCCTTCAGTTCTTCATAGTAACGGTCGTGGGTCAGACGGATAAATGCGTCCACTGCGTCCGGATTCAGGATATCCGCAGATTTCGGCGCTCCCGCTTCCCCGTCGTCCTCCCCGAAATGGATCCCACGTATCGTACCACCCGTAAAGCCGTACACCAGGTACTTTCCGTCCGGGAGTTCCGCGATCACATCGCCTCCTTCCGGCCGTTCTGCCAGCGTGATCCCCTTTGAAGCGTATTCCGGATTTTCCCTTACCACCATCCCGTGTGCAGAGCCGGACGGATACATCCCTTCGTCATACAGAACGATCTTCATTCCCAGACCCGCCGCGCACGCCGTTATAAACCGGACCGCGCGGAAATATTCCTCCGACAGATACGGAATATCCTCCGGAATTCCGATCCTGGGATGGAGCACGATGGCGTTTACGCCTTTTCTGACATAATCCTTCAGTTCCTCTTCGATCTTTTTCTCCTCCGGCCTGTCGTTAAAAAACCAGAACGGGACCGGCGTAAATTCCTCAGGCGGAGACTGCAGTTCTTCAAGCAGTCTTTCCGGCAGATCCCTGATAACTTCCATTCCACCCTCCTTCTGCCCCTCCGGGCAGTCCCGGCGGCGTTTTTCTTTCTCATCATGAGACTTATTTTAACCCAATCGGTCCCGCTTGTCGAGCCGGAAGGCGCACGCCTTCCCTATCCGGTCCCGCCTTTCGGGAATGGGACTGCCCGCCTTCGGGAATGGGACTAACCGCCTTCCGCATAGACTGTAGCAACAGACATACCGGGTGTTTTTTATGTGGAAGGATTTCGTACATCTCATACAGTGCAAGATAAAGAGACTGCGCGAAACGGAAAACTATCAGGCCGTCATCAGGATGCAGCTCATCAAATCCGCCCTCTTTCTTTTCGGCGTCGCCGTCTTCGTCAAATGCATCACCACCTTTGTTCCCGAGGCAGTCTCCGTTTCCAGCACGATCAACGGACGGGAGCTTCCCATCTACTGTGTGGAAACAACGGAAAAAAAGATCGCCCTCTCCTTTGACGCGGCCTGGGGAAATGAAGATACGGGACGCATTCTGGATGTCCTCGCCAGGCATAACGTGCATGCTACCTTTTTCATGACGGGCGGATGGGTAGAAGCCTATCCGGACGATGTGAAAGCCATCCTGGAAGCAGGGCACGATCTTGGCAACCACAGCGAAAACCATAAAAACATGAGTCAGCTGACCAATGATGAAAAGCGTCAGGAAATCGTGAGCGTCCATCAGAAGGTCAAGGAACTGACCGGCTACGACATGTTTCTGTTCCGGCCGCCCTATGGGGACTATGACAACGATGTGATCCGGACCGCCTCCGAATGCGGCTATTACTCCATCCAGTGGGACGTGGACTCCCTGGACTGGAAGGACTACGGTGTGGACTCCATCATCTCAACGGTCTGCAAACACAAGCATCTCGGCTGCGGCTCCATCATCCTCTGCCACAACGGCGCGAAGTTTACGGCAGACGCGCTGGATGAAATGATCACCAATCTGAAAGGGCAGGGCTATGAGATCGTTCCTGTTTCCGAACTGATCTATCGGGACGGATATCACATGAACGCGGAAGGCCGACAGATCAAAGACGGCTGAAAGTTAATTCTGACAAATGGAACAAAAAATTGCCGTTTTTTTCTCCCTCGATCTGAGAAAAAAAGATTTCATTCTATATTTTTCTGTAATATAATGTTTTTTGAAAGGGTCTTTTGGGGTAATTTTCTCTTTTACAATCCTTTTGTAACAGGGATTCCGTCAGCATGATCAAGAAAGGGGTGAAATTATGGAATCGCTTATGCAGCTTGTTGTTATTGTCTCATTTTTCGCAGTGGTAATCGCCTTTGCCTTTGCCGTCTACCTTTATTTCTGGGTGAAAAGACAGCCTTCCCAGAATAAGAGGATCATAGAGGTTTCCGCTCTGATCCAGGCGGGCGCAAACACCTTTATGAAAAGGGAGTACGGCATCCTTGCCAGATTCGCTGGCGTGGCGGCCGTGCTCATCTTCCTGTTCCTTCCGGAACCTGTCTGGAACGGGAATGTGACGGACCACATCGCCATGGTCATTGCCTATCTGGCCGGCACGATCCTGTCAGCCATCGCAGGGAAAATAGGCATCCTCGTCGCCACCTCGGCCAACGGCCGCACAGCGGAAGGCGCGCAGAAAGGCCTGAAGACCGCTTTTCTGATCGGCTTCCGGGGCGGTTCCGTTATGGGCCTCGCCGTAGTCGGCTTCAGCCTGTTAGGCGTCATGGCCGTTCTTCTTATCACGGCTGACGCGACCATACTGCTGGGCTTTTCCTTCGGCGCGAGCTCCCTCGCCCTGTTTGCGAAGGCCGGCGGCGGCATCTTCACAAAGACCGCGGACGTGGCTGCCGACCTGACCGGAAAGGTGGAACTTGGTATTCCGGAGGACGATCCCCGCAATCCCGCCGTTATCGCGGATAACGTGGGCGACAACGTGGGCGACGTGGCCGGAATGGGAGCCGACCTGTTTGATTCCAACGTAGCCGCCATGGCTTCCGCCCTTGTCATGAGCCAGGCTCTGGACGGCGGCTTCGGCGCGAATACTTCCATGGTATTTTGTTACGCGGCGCTGGGCCTGATCGCCTCCATCATCGGGATCGCCTGCGCCAGGGTAGGAAAGAACGGGAACCCTACCGGAGCGCTGAACGCTTCCACCTATTCCACCACAGCCATATTCCTGGTCCTGACAGCCCTCGCGACGCTGTTCCTGGACGGCTTCCAGTGGAGGATCTGGGGCGCTTCCGCAGTGGGTCTGATCGTCGGTGTCATCATCGGCATCACGACGGACTATTTCACGGATGACAGCAAACCGATCGTACAGAAGGTGGCGCACGCCTCCCGTTCCGGTTCGGCCTTCACCATCCTCTCCGGCGTTTCCTATGGATTCATTTCCGCGCTTCCCGCCATGGTGGGCATCGCTATTTCCGCGCTTGCGGCATACATGCTCTGCGCTCCTCTGGGCGAAGGCTATGCGCTCTTCGGGATCGCCATGGCTGCAGTGGGAATGCTCTCCATCGTCGGCATGATCATCAGCAACGACGCCTACGGCCCCATCGTGGACAATGCCAGAGGCCTTGCGGAAATGGGCGGCCTTGGGGAAGACACCATCCGTATCGCGGATGAACTGGACAGCGCGGGCAACACCGTCAAAGCCGTTACCAAGGGCTTTGCCATCGGTGCTGCCGGCCTGACCGTTATTTCCCTGCTTGGCGCATACATGTCTGAGGTCAACGTAGCGCTTTCCGGCATGGGAAAGGAACTCCTTTCCGGATTTGATATCATGGACCCCACCGTATTCTTCGGTATCCTGGTGGGCGCTTCCATTCCCGCCGTGTTCTCCGCCATGCTGATCCTGGGCGTGGATAAGAACGCGCAGCGGATGGTAGAAGAGATCCGCCGCCAGTTCCGCGAGATCAAGGGTCTAAAGGAAGGCAAAAAAGGCGTACAGGCCGACTATGACACCTGTATCGGCATCGCCACGGACGGCGCTCTGAAAGAGCTGATCCCGGCCGGGCTCGTCGCCATCATCGCCACCGTTCTGGTCGGCTTTATCGGCGGTCCTCTCGCCATTGGCGGCTTCCTTCTCGGGAACATCGTAAGCGGCCTTCTGCTCGCCCTGTTCATGTCCAATGCGGGCGGTTTGTGGGACAACGCTAAGAAATACGTGGAATCGGGCCATGAAGGCGGAAAAGGCTCCGACGCCCACAAGGCGGCTGTCACGGGCGATACCGTCGGCGATCCTTTCAAGGATACGGCCGGCCCTTCCATCAACACACAGATCACCGTAGTGTCTCTGGTGGCCTCCCTGCTGTCAGGACTGTTCGCGGCATTCTCGCTGTTTGGATGAACGGGCAGGCGGGACAAAAGAGCTTTTGTCCCCAGCACCATAATTAAAAAGTAATAAAAAATACCTGCTTCCCGCATGCAACAAGGGCATTGCGGCAGGCAGGTATTTTTATGCTTTACAGGAACTCCTCCAGCTCACAGAAACCGTTTTATCGAGCGGATCAGCCTCCGCTTTTCTCCAGCCGCTGTCCCTTCTCCAGCTTTTGGAACAGCCGCACCAGGACTACAACAGCCGCGGCCGCCAGAATGATCTCAGCCACAAACTGTGCATAAGCGAGGCCGTACAGAGGGAACAGCGCATTTAGGATGATGAGCGCCGGGATCTCCAGCACAACCTTTCTGAGGACCGCGAAGATAAATGCGTTTTTTCCAAGACCAACTGCCTGAAAAACGCCGACGGCAAGGAAGTCAATGCACAGGAAGGGAAGTCCCAGGCAGAAGCCCCTCAGGAAACGCGTCCCGTAGGCGACAATATCCGGATTCTGCATGAACATCCCGGTGATAAAGCCGGCACCCGCGTAAAAGCATGCCGCAACAACGACCAGGAACGTCACGGAAATCCGCGTGGAAAACACCAGCGTTTTTTTCATTCTCTGTATATTTTTGCTGGCATAGTTGTAGCTGATGAGCGGCATGATCCCCTGGGACAGGCCCATGGCCACATACATCGGCACCATGTTGACCTTCTGCGTGATCCCCATGGCCGCCACCGCCTCTGAGCCGTATGCCGAAGTGAAATTGTTCAGCACGGTCATCCCCGTCACATTGAGCAGGTTCTGGATCGCCGCCGGAATGCCGACGCCGCAGACTCCCAGCACGATCTTCTTTTTCAGGCAGAACATGGATGGCTTGATGCAGACATGGGTGCTCTTTCTCTTCACATATAACAACACGAAGAAATACAGACAGGCCACGCAGTTGGAAAGAAAGGTGGCAAGGCCGGCGCCTTCCGCGCCCATGTTCAGCCCCCAGGGCAGGATGAAGACCGGATCAAGAACGATATTCAGAAGGCAGCCGCTCATCGTCCCGATGCTGGCGTGCAGGGCGGCTCCCTCCGCCCTTACCAGATAGGCCATGACCACGTTCAGGATCGTGGGCGCAGCTCCGCAGGCCACCGTCCATCTCAGATATCCAGCAGTTGCCTCAGCGGTCGATGGATCCGCTCCGAGTATATTCAGCACAAAAGGCTGGAACAGGAGGTATAACAGAGAAAACATAAGCCCGAAAAACACGGAGCAGTAAAATCCAAATGCGGAGCTCCTGTGGACAGTTTCATAATCCCGGCTCCCCAGCGCCCTGCTCATCATGCTGCTGCTTCCCACACCGAACAGGTTATTGACCGCATTAAAAGCCAGGATCAGCGGCGCCGCCAGTGTAACGGCGGCATTCTGAACGGAATCGTTCAGCATCCCCACGAAATAGGTATCCGCCAGATTATAAAGCACCGTCACCAGAGAACTCAATATGGTCGGGACCGCCAGCCTGACGACGGCCTTAGGAATGGGCAGCTCCTCAAAGAGCATGATTTTTTTCTGATCTTCCACTTTATGTAACCTCCCGTAAAAAAATTGTCATAGAGCATCAAAAAAATCCCCCATGACAATTATTATAACGCTTAAAATAAGTCAATCAAGTTTTTTATTGATCCATCAGAGAGAAAACACATCCAGATCCTTCTCTTTCACCACATCCCCATCATATCCTGCGTCCCGGATCGGCTGCGAGCAGCTGATCCGGCTGACCACATAGCCCACCAGCAGTACGGCAAGGATCAGCGTGCCGCCCATACCCACCGCAAAACAGATGATCGCCACGTACTGGAGCATGCTGCTCATTCCGCCGCGGTTCAAGATCGTCTGCAGAATGCCTTTTTCAATGGCGGTAGTATAGCTATTGTAAGCGACCTGGATCACCGACTGCAGCGAAGCGACCTGACAGAAGATCGAGACGGCTCCCGCAGCCACGGCTGAAATCCCCAGCGCCACAATAGCTTCCACCTTCAAAAGAAGCAGGACGATGATGAGGATCGCGGGGATCATCGTCACGAATCCGATCTGAAATTCCCCGTTCAGCGCTTCAATATACAGATTCAGATCTCCAGGATCGTAAACAGCATCAGACGGAGCAGGAATGGCGGCAGCGTGGTCCAGAGCATGGACCGCACTAGGGATCCTCCCTGGCCTGCTGGTTCTGCACCGGCAGATCGCCGATCCCGTCGCCGTAAGTATTCGGAAAGGAACTGGGGATAAATTTCATAAAAAGCCGCGTCATCAAGCCATTTTGATCTTTCCTGCCAAATGAAAAGTGGACAGTCCGCGTTTATTTTACTTCCACCCTGCTGTTAAAGCGGTCCAGAAGTAGGGCGAGCACGATCCCCACCGCGATGCAGATCAGGTTTACCACAGCCGCTCCCAGAGTCGCGAAGCCGGAGAAAGGGATGATCATCACCGTGGCGGCAATGACAATGCCGATGATGCCATGGAACGCGATGGAATAAAAATGATCGAACAGGGCGTTTATCGCCTTCGCCAGACAGATCACCGTCACCAGTGCACCGATCCCGGCAGGGATCAGGACGCCGAAATCCAGATGGCCGATCCCGTCAACAAATGGAGTATACAGCCCCAACGGCATCAACAGCGTGGAAAAGCTCATTCCGGGAGCGATCACGCTCAGCGCCAGGCAGAAGCCGCAGAACAGATACCAGGCGAAATTCGGGGTGATCTGCACAGACGCAACCTTCAGCGCGCCCAGCAGCACAAAAATAAATACCATGCACACAAGGAGGGAAATCCAGGAACCCCTGCTCCTCCCCTGTTCTCCCGCCTCCCGGAACAGGGACGGCAGCATGCCCACGATCAGTCCGATGAAAAGACATACAGACGGATCCGGATATTTTTCCAGGAAAAAGGACAGCAGGTTTGCGATCCCCAGGAAACCTACCACGAGGCCAATCCCGTAGGGGATCAGCTTGGGCACATGGGTCTTGAAGCGGGAAATGGGATTGGAAAGGAACTCCATCACCGGCTTGTAAATGCCGAACACGACCGCAAGCACGCCGCCTGAAATGCCGGGCAGGACCGCGCCGAGGCCGATCAGCGCTCCCTGGATGATATGGTAGATGATCAGAAACGGATTGGAGCCGTTTCTCTGTTCCTGTTTGATTTCTGTTTTACTCATATTTACCTCTTTTTTCATAAAAATTTGCTGTGCAACAGCCGTATCGTGCTGATTATACTGTTTCTGCGGCTTTTTTTCAAGTATTCCAGGCAAATCTTTCCTGTCCGGCATCCGGACAAGTTTTCCTATTCATACATGTTTAGCAGATTTTCTCATTCCACGATCCTCAGGCTCCGCGCCTTCCTGTCATAGATCCTGTCCGTCTCCTTCACCCGGCCGCACAGAAGCTCCCCCCTGGGATCATGTCTTGTCTGATTTTCCCGGACCTGGGCAAGATTCCGGTTGGCATAGCAGTACAGGCAGCCGTTCGGGCAGGTATTGTAAGCGCCGACATCGATGCTTTCCATACAGCCGCATCCTCTGCGCTGTCCTTTATCTGTCTTCAGCTCCAGCCTGCAGCCGCAGGTCTGTTCCAGAAGCTTTCTATCAATGCAGCCGCCTCTCTCTATGCCGTATTCCCCCAGGTCCCATTCCTCACAACATGTCTGCACCTGCAGCCCGTACCTATCCGCAGCGCTTCCGATGCCCTCCGCCAGCGCGCGGATCTCGCCTTCCTCCACTTCCCGCAGCTTCAGCCGTTTCAGCTTTATATACAGATCCACAAAACTGACTACCACCCTGCCCGTATATCCAGACAGTCTTTTACACATCCGCGAAAATGCTTCCGCATGGCGCTCCACCGTCCATCCCTGCACAGTCAGGATCGGATCATACCGCCACACCATGCGCTGCATGCCAATCCTATCGGACAGCCGGCAGAAATTATCCAGGATCTCTTCTTTTGCCCGCAGTCCCGGTTCCAGTTCTTTCCCGTAAGGCGTAATTGTATACTGAAAACAGTATGGATACCCCATTTCTTCTATCTCAGTAAGCCTTTCCATCATCGGCCCTGCGTCCTTGGTCCAGAACACGATGCAGTCCACCGTATCCGGCTTCAGGATAATGCGGCTGATCTGCGAGGCGTTCATGGGATTTCTGACCAGCACATACCCGGAGCGCAGACGGTTCAAAAACCATTCGGAATACCAGCACGGGATATCGGTCCTTCTTGAAACAGACAGGATCATGCTTTCATTTCCCCTTCTTTCATGCTTTGATCAAGATCATATGCAAAAGCCCGACGGCATTTTCCTTTCTCCGGAAACGCCGCCGGGCCTTTTTAATGTCCTTTTTTAAATTCCGATAATGCTGACGGCATGCATATAGGCATCAGAGCCATATGCACAGTACACGAGGATCTGTTTCCCCCGGGTCAGGACCATGCAGTTGCTCATATTGCTTAAAGCGTCCAGCTTCAGCTCCATCATTCCGCCGGATGTGCTCAGATAAAGCACGTTCTCATTGGACTTGCCGTCTACCGTTCCCACTATGGGAACCTGGGAATCAGTATTGACGGAAACCTGGGTTACAGCTTCCTTCTCCCCCACAATACGGGACGCATGGAGATAGGCGTCCGATCCGCGGTAAAAGGAAACGGTCAGCTCTCTGCCGGGAACCAGGACCCTTCCGTTCGTGGTATCCGTGCTGCTGTCGATCACGATCTGCATCACGCCGCCTTCCGTGGAAAGATACAGGAGATCATCCTTCGTCTGATCCATCACCTTTCCCTTTACAGTGGTAACGGAAACCCCATTTATTACCTCCGTTGTCACAGCCGTTGTACTAGCGTCAGAAATGCTCACCGCATGCAGCCAGGCGTCCGATCCTCTCGCGCAGGAAACCTGATATTTTTTTCCGGCAACAAGAACGGTACAGCCATTCATGTTCGTGTCGGCATCCAGTTTGATCTGCATTTCCCCCTGCGGCGTATTCAGATACAGCATATCCTCTGTCGTTTTGTCGCCGATCTCTCCCGTCACGGTAACAGAAGTGGAATGATCGATCGTACTGTTCTCCGCCGTCTTGCCGGTTGTGATCTTTGCCGCGTGCAGATAGCCGTCAGAACCGTAAGTCACTGCAACATAGATTTCCCGGCCCGGAAGCAGGACCTTGCACGCGCTGGCATCCGTCTCCGGATCCAGCTTGATCTCCATTCTTCCCTGTGCCGTAGAAAGCAGCAGAAGATCCTCCGTCGTTCCGGATAAAATTGTTCCATACACCGTCGCGATCACCTCAGCTGCCCGGATCTGCAGTGCACCGGACGGTAAAAGCGCCAGCAGCAGGATCAGGCAGGCCGACAGGACCATTTTTCTGCTCTTTTTAGCGATCATGTACATCCCTCCATCCTTTGTATTCGTTCAGGTTCATCATATAATATTTGTCCTGGAAAAGCAACCGCTTTCGTAAAGGCGTTTTTTTCAAAAAAAGCATGGACGCCTCAATGTTCCTGAGGTAAAATAAACATGGTTTTATTCCGTGTCAATGAGATTTAAGCGCATCAAAGAAGATCTTGGATCAAAGAGGATTTTATGGAGAAGAAAGAAGACAACAGTAACAAACAGACCGAAAAAGCGCATGTTTATCTGGAAACACATGGAGATTACCGGATGCGGGAGCTGGATAACGATGACCTGGAACAGTTCAACGCTCTGTTGACCTACGCGTTTCAAGTGACCTCCTACGAACTGCTTCAGACCGGCTGGGAGCAGGATGAATTCAAATATGCCAAGCGCCCCATGCTGGAGGAGGCCTACGTCCTGGGATGGTTTTACAAAGACCGGCTGGCATCCATGATCGTGGTTTATTCCATGAAGGTGAACATCCACGACAATATCATGGACATGGGCGGCATCACCGGTGTTGCCACTTACCCGGAATATACGGGCCGGGGCCTGATCCACTCCCTGATGCGGCGGGCCATCAACTACATGCATGAACAGCAATTCCCGATTTCCTTCCTTTACCCCTATTCCATTCCCTTTTACCGGAAGATGGGCTGGGAAATCGTATCCGACAAGATCACCTTTACCATCAAGGATACCCAGCTTCCAAAGCTTCGTCCGGTAGATGGCATGGTGGAGCGGGTCAGTCTGGATTCCGAGGATTATCACAACGTCCATTCCTACTTCGCCCTGCAGCGGCATGGTGCGCTGATCAGGGATAACCTTGCCTGGGACGAATACTGGCGCTGGGAAAATGACGATATGATCGTCGCCGTCTATTACAGTAAAGAACATAAGCCTCTCGGCTATGTGG
>DWYY01000105.1 GCA_019118445.1 Candidatus Eisenbergiella merdipullorum
AAAGGTGGCCGCCTGACACAGGATATGCCGCGCCTTCTTCCTTTTCCCGTCGATCCCCGCAGCGCCATTCCCGGTTGTAACTGTACCATTACCGGCCTCAGCTCCGATCCCTGCCGCCGCGACACCGAGCCCGTGCAGGAAACCCCAGAACACAAAGGTCCAGTTCGCCCCATGCCACAGGCCGCTGATGAGGAAGGTGATCATGGTGTTCACAAAGGTCCTGAACCTTCCTTTCCTGCTGCCGCCCAGAGGAATATAAATATAGGTCTGAAGAAAACGGCTCAGCGTGATGTGCCAGCGTCTCCAGAAATCCTTCACGGAAACCGCTTTATAAGGGGAATTGAAATTCTCCGGAATATCTATCCGGAACATTTCTCCCACGCCGATCGCCATGTCGGAGTAGCCGCTGAAATCAAAATACAGCTCCAGCGTATAACCCACCGCGGCGGCAAGGGCGGCAGGAGCATCCAGCAGAGTGATATTTTCATACCCGTAATTCACCGCAAGGGCCAGCGTATCCGCAAGGAGAACTTTTTTCCCCAGGCCGATGACAAACCGCATCACACCCTTTGCAAAGCTTTCCGTATCGAATGCCCTTCTCGTCCTGTCCTGAAACTGGGGAACCGTGGAGGCATGCAGGACGATGGGACCTGAGATCAGGGAAGGAAAAAAGGTCACAAAGCTGAGATAATCCAGAAGCCCGTAATGGGGCGCATCCCCCCTGCATCGGTCGATCAGAAAAGAAAGCTGCTGGAACGTGAAAAAACTGATCCCCAAAGGGAGCAGGATATTTTTTGTCTGAAAATCCGACCCGAAAGCCTCATTGATGTTTTCCACAAAAAAGTTATAGTATTTAAAAACGCCCAGCGCTCCGATATTGACCGCGCATCCGGCAATGAGCAGAATCTTTTTCATTTCCGGCGTATCCTTTTTCGACAGGAGGAAACTGACGCCGAAATTGAAAAAACAGCTTCCCAGCATGACCCAAAGGAAGCTGACGTTATACCAGGCATAAAACCACAGGGACATCCCGATGAGATATCCCTGCGCCAGTTTGAACCGCTTTAGCCTGTTTGTCAGATACCAGCCTACAAGCGAGAGCGGCAGGAATACAAAGATGAAAAAATACGAATGAAACAACATCTGAAGCTCCGTTCTATTTTCTTGATCCGATGAACCTCTTCACCTCATCCACTTCCGGCATCACGCGGAGCGCTCCCTTCCTGGTGGTGATGATGGAAGCCGCCGCATTCGCAAAGGTGAGCATTTCGGAAAGCCTCTCCTCATTCAGCCCGTCCAGTCCATATTCCAGCACATAATGCAGACAGCAGCCGCCGAATGTGTCTCCCGCCCCAGTCGTCTCTATCGTTTCCTTCTGCAGGAAGGAAGGCATTTCCACACGGAGATCCTTATAGTAAGCCCTGCTTCCGTCCCTTCCCATGGACAATAAGATCAGCGGGATATCATATTCCTGACGGAGCTTTTCAACTCCCTTATCAAAATCTTCTTCTCCCGTAAACCACTGGATCTCATTATCGGAAATCTTCAGCACATCGCACTTTCCAAGGCCGTATGCCACCTGCACCTTCGCATCGTCCAAAGATTTCCACAGGGGAGGACGCAGATTGGGATCAAAGGAAATGACCGCGCCGCTTTCCTTTGCCAGATCAATGGCCTTCTGCGTGGCTTCCCTCACCCCTTCATGAGTCATGGAAAGTGTTCCAAAATGAAACAACTTCCCGCTCTTCACCAGCTCTTTGTTCACCTCATCCGCCGTCAGCATCATATCCGCGCCCGGATTCCTGTAAAAGGAAAAATCCCTGTCTCCGTCTTCAAAGGTCTGCACGAATGCAAGCGTGGTCCTCACATCATCGTCCATGACCAGATTGGAGGTATCGATCCCAACCTCCTCCAGGACTGCCTTCAGCTTCACGCCGAAGATATCCTTTCCCACCTTGCCGATGAACGCTGTGGAATGCCCGAACCTATTCAGCATCGCCAGCACGTTGCATGGCGCGCCGCCGGGGTTGGCCTCAAACATGGTATTTCCCTGCGCGCTCTTTCCGTTATCCGTAAAATCGATGAGAAGCTCTCCAAGTGTTACAACATCAAATTTTTCCATCACAGTCCCTCTTTCCGTTTTCTCCAGGCCTTGATATGCCCGATTGGTTTTATTTTAACAGCAACCTTTCAAAAATGAAACACATTTTTTCCATATCTTAATTTTTTCTAAAAATGAGCAAACTACAGGATAATCGTCGCACAATATGATATACTTGGCAGGAGCAGAATTGTCAACCCTGTTGAAGACAGGCCTTGGAGCGGCCCGGGCATAAAAACGCTCCGCTATGGAGGTAAACTATGGATATTACAGAAGGAATCAGAAAAATATTTCTTGCAGGCGTAGGCGCAGTTGCCTCAACCGGCGAAGCGGCAAAAAGCCTGATCGACACCCTGGTGGAAAAGGGTGAGCTCACCGTGGAACAGGGTAAAGTCCTGAATGAGGAGCTGAAAAAGAGCGCGAAGGAAAAAATGAACCGGCACGTCACGGTCAATGTGGTGAATGAATTCAAGGATGTCTATTCCGCCGTGGATAAAATGTCCAAAGAAGAACTGGAATCCCTGAAAGACAGGCTCAACGAGCTCATCGCCGAGGAAGAAGAACAACAGGAAGAAGAAGCCGGCCAGGAGGAAAGCGCCCGGAGCGAAGAAAGCCCGGAACAGGAAAATTCAGAAAAGTCAGAATAATATAATGATAAAAACCCCAAACGCCCCGGGAGAAATCCCGGGGCGTCCTGCTGTCAGCCAAATCACAGCCGTTCCTCATTTTTTATTTTTATCAACTGCCTTACTCTCATCAGTCGATCCGGTAAATTTCCACCCTGGCTTTACCGGAAACCTCTACGGTCACATTTCCCTTCTTTCTGTCGTCCAGCAGCTCCGCTACCGCCAGATTCAGCCCATTTTCCGCGGAAACCTCCAGAAGTTCCCCATCCGCCAGAACGGAAAAATCATTGAGGTTTTTTCCAATGTCACAAACCTCCGCGCCCGCTCCCAGTTTTCCGCAGGAGGATACATAGGTAATGGGCGTTCCGTAGAGATTGATGGAAAAATCGGAGGGCTTTTCCATGTGGATACAGATTTCCAGCGCGCCGTCCTTCTGCGACATGCAGAACACCTTTCCCTCACCATGCGAGGAATGGACCATACTTCTTGCCTGAGAAAAGCTGTCAACGGGAAGCTGCCGGAGAAGATAACCTTCCTCCTTCTTTACGAGGGTGAGTTTTCTGGGAAGTCCCATGGTTCCTGTATACAGCTTATTTCTGTTCTTCGTGCGCAGCCAGGGGAGCCAGATCACATCCTTCGTCCCCCAGAAGGTCTGCGCCGCATATGGCACATCCGTCTTCCATGCTTTCCTGCACTCGCCGTCCGGCTTAAACTCATAGCCGTTGAAATCTCCCGTAAAATAATAGCCGTCCGCACTGAAAAAGACCCATTTTTCCCCGCCGCCTTCTACGGGGATCTTTCTCAGATCCGGGCATTCCCATGCCTTTTTCAGCGTCAGCGTCTGTGACCTCTTCCAGTATTTCAGGTCTTTTGATCGCAGGATCACAAAATCGTTTTCTCGCAGGTACAGAACCATGTAATAAGCGCCGCTTTCTTCATGCCAGTACACTTTAGGGTCCCTGTTTTCCTCCGCAAGCTGTCTGACCGCGAAGCCTTCCATCCGCTTTAGGGTCTCTCCTCCGTCCGTACTGACCGCAATTTTCTGCGTAAAGGTTTTTCCGCGGCTCCATTCCGACTTGCTTCCAGCACAGGTATAAAAGAAGATCTGTGCTCCTCTTTCCACCCCAAGGAGCCCTTTTTCATTCACAATGCCGCTTCCGGAAAATACAGTGCCGTCCCCGTCCGGATACAGCGCGGTTTCCTTTCTCTCCCAGTGAAGGAGGTCCGTGCTTACCGCATGACCCCAGCACATATTTTCCCATCTGGTGTCAAAAGGATTCTTCTGATAAAAAAGATGATAGATCCCGTTCTGATAGATCAGTCCGTTGGGATCGTTGATCCAGCCAGTATCCGCCGTGAAATGGATCAGCGGATGAGACTGGCAGACCGACGGGATTCCCTCTGACAGCGAGATGGCATCCAGAAAGCTTTCCGGGACATCCCCTTCCACCAACATCTTCTTTCCCCTGTATTTTTCCACATTCAGCGGAGCAAAGTAGTGGAAACTGTAAAATCCGTTCTCCCTGCTGACAGGAATTTTAAATTCAAATACCTTCCCTTCCTGAAGGGAAAAGGAAACGGTTTCCGTTTCTTTTTCCGCACAGATGGGGATCAGCAGATACTTTTTGTTGAGCAGAATATATTTTTTCATTTTCACCCCCGGCTTTTATTTTTTAGGTTAAAGCTGCGGCACGATCACATCCATGCACCGCTTCATCATGCTGCCGGCGTCCCTGCTTTCGGCATTGACGGCGATCACCGCGTTTTTGTCCGGCAGCACGATGGCGAGCTGACCGTACTTCCCGTCCGCCCGGTAACTGTTATATGCTCCCCGCCAGAACAGATATCCATAGCCTTCCGCGCCGTTATCCGCATGCACGCGGGAAGCCTCTCTGATATATTCTGCCGGGATCAACTGTTTTCCATTCCAGCTCCCTTCCTGAAGCAGAAGCTGACCGAATTTCATCAGCTCCGTTACGCACAGGAACAGGCCTCCCGCTCCAAAAGTAAGGCCGCAGGGATCGACCTCCCAGACCGTCCGTCTGATTCCCAACGGCTCAAAAAGCCTCGGCATCAGATAATCCACCAGATCGCATCCCGCCCTTCTCTGCACCAGAATGCCGGCCAGATAGGGTCCCGCATTATTATAGACGAACTCTGTGCCCGGCTCCGCTTCAAAGGGACGCGACAGACAGAAACGCACCCAGTCCTTTTCTTTCATCGAGGGACGCTGTCCTCCCATCAGCCAGGCCTCCTTCTGTCCCAGGCACATCGTAAGAAGATCCCGCACCGCAGCCTTCTGAAGATTCTCCGACGGCTGTGCGGGAATTTCCTCCACAAATGCGTCGCACAGTTTTTCATCCAGGTCCAGCAGCCCCTCCCTGCAGGCGATCCCCACCGCCGCGCTGGTAAAGCTCTTGCTTGCGGAATACTGGTTCCTGCGCATTTCTTCATCCCAATCCTTCTTCACGATGACCTCTCCATCCCTGCATACCCGCAGGTTCAGGATCCTCATTTCTTCCGCATACTGATCGATCTCCCTGATATCCATGTTTCCCTCCGTTCCATAGCGCCATTTATTTAACATAACATAGCTTTATTCTAAGGAAATTATACTCTGATCAGAGGATGCAGGCAATCATAATCTCTCCGTTTCATTCATTATAAAAAGCCGGAAGAAGGACAGGGAAATATTTCTTTACAATGCCACATTAGCATGCTAAAATGTGAAAGCAACGAGGGGATTTTCCCCAACAATTTATCGAAATCAGGGAGGTTAGTGTGAAAAATAAGCCCGATGGCTTATTTTTCACAGCAAAGCGTAGCTTTGCAGCAAATTGTGCCGGAGCGTCACAATTTGCTCTTTGGCATCAGAGAAATCGCATTCGCGATTTCTCTTCGCCCCGTCGCTCACGCTCCGGAACGGAGGTTTATATGAAAAAGATTCTGTCTCTCGCTCTGGCCATGATCCTGGCCTTCTCTCTGGCTGCCTGTGGAAACAGCAGCTCCACTTCCGCCACAGCGGACAACGGCGGAAGTTCCTCTGCCGAAAGTTCTGCTTCAGAATCATCCGCTGCCGAAACGGACACTGCCGAAAGCACCGCTGCCGCTTCGGTGGAAAGTTCTGAAACCGCTACGGAAACCGGTTCTGCCGCTTCTGAGACATCCGGTTCTGACAGAGCCGAAAGCGATCTGGCAGCGGTTCAGGAAAAGGGAACTCTGGTAGTGGGGATCACCAACTTTGAGCCCATGGATTATCAGAATGCGGACGGCGAATGGATCGGCTTCGACGCCGACCTGGCAAAGCAGTTTGCCGAATATCTGGGCGTTGAAGTGGAATTTTCCGAAATCACCTGGGACTATAAGGTGATGGAAC
Organism: Candidatus Eisenbergiella merdipullorum; assembly: GCA_019118445.1. Classification (GTDB taxonomy): domain Bacteria; phylum Bacillota; class Clostridia; order Lachnospirales; family Lachnospiraceae; genus Eisenbergiella; species Eisenbergiella merdipullorum. The sequence goes on from DWYY01000105.1 coordinate 6,104, forward strand.
TGGAGGCCGGCAATATCGACTGCGTATGGAACGGAATGACCCTCACCGATGAAGTCACTTCTTCTATGGCAACCTCCATTCCCTACTGCACCAACTATCAGGTTCTGGTCTATCCCGCAGCTTCCGCCACTGACTTTGAGGGCCTTACTTCTCTGGAAGGGCTGACCGTGGCTGTAGAATCCGGTTCCGCCGGTGAAGATGCAGCCGAAGCTCTGGGAGCCACTGTCGTTCCCGTACAGTCGCAGGCCAATACCCTGATGGAGGTTGCCGCCGGTACCTCCGACGCCGCTGTGATTGATGTACTGATGGCTGCCGCCATGACCGGAGAAGGCACCAGCTACGCGGATCTGGCATACAGCGTCAACCTGAATGAGGCTCAGGGCATGGAATCCGAAGAATATGGCGTGGGCTTCCGGAAGGGCTCCGATCTGGTTGACGAATTCAACACCTTCTGGGAAGAAAAAGTGGCTGACGGCACCGTAGAGGATATCGCCGCTACATACGGCCTGCAGGATGCTGTGATCCTGGACTGACACATAAGTAAACTATATGTTTTTTTCAAAGGCAGAGGACACTTGTCTCTCTGCCTTTGAGTGCCTGCATAGAGGAGGACGATGGCATGTTCTTCATGTCTGCTGAATTTCAGACAGTTGTTTCCGCCCTGAATGAGGGCTTTGTAAAAACAGTAGAACTGTTTTTTCTGACGCTGGTCGGCGCGCTGCCCCTGGGATTGGTGATCTCGTTTGGTTCCATGAGCCGCTTTACGCCTCTCAGATGGCTGACCAGGACTGTGGTCTGGATTATCCGCGGAACTCCGCTGGTCCTGCAGATCCTGATCATTTACTATGTTCCTCCGCTGATGAAGCTGTTTAACTGGGGCGGCGGGGAAAGCGGCCGGTTTACCGCTGTAACAACAGCCTTTATCATCAATTACGCTTTCTATTTTTCTGAAATTTACCGCGGAGGGATCCAGGGAGTGCCGATCGGCCAGCAGGAAGCGGGCCAGGTCCTCGGCATGACCAAATCTCAGATCTTTTTCAGGGTCACTCTACTTCAGATGATAAAACGCATCGTCCCTCCCATGTCCAATGAGATCATCACCCTTGTAAAAGACACCTCCCTGGCGCGGGTGATCGCCCTGCAGGAGGTCATCTGGATGGGAGAATCCTTCATGAAGGGCAACCGCGGATATGCCGGCCTCATCTGGCCTCTTTTCTTCACCGCTGTGTACTACCTGGCCTTCAGCGGCATTGTGACCATCCTGCTGAACCGGCTGGAAAAGAAACTGGATTTTTTCCGCTGAGAACAGTAATCTGTGAAACGTTCTGATTGGAGATAGGTATGGCGATTTTGGAAGTAAAAAATATTGAAAAGCATTTCGGCTCCACCAGGGTATTGGAGGACATCAGTTTTGATCTGGAGCAGGGCCAGACCCTTGCCATCATCGGTTCCTCCGGCAGCGGCAAGACCACTCTGCTGCGCTGTCTGAATTTTCTGGAGACACCAGACCAGGGAAAGATTATCGTGCACGGGGACACATTGTTCGATGCCAACGACCCCGCCACCCAGAAAGAAAGCGAGATTCGAAAGAAACGCCTTCACTTCGGGCTGGTATTCCAGTCCTTCAATCTGTTTCCCCAGTACACTGCCCTGAAAAATGTCACACTTGCCAAAGAGCTGCTGGCAAAGGAACGGCCGGACTTCAAGAGCAGGAAAAAAGAGATCCTGGCGGAAATTGATGCGGAAGGGAAGGAACTGCTCGCAAAGATGGGACTTGCCGACCGGACAGGACATTATCCTCACCAGCTTTCCGGCGGGCAGCAGCAGCGCGTGGCCATTGCCCGTGCCCTGGCGCTCCATCCGGATATCCTCTGCTTTGACGAACCCACTTCAGCCTTGGATCCTGAGCTCACCGGAGAGGTTCTCAAGGTGATCCGTTCCCTGGCGCAGCAGAAAACCACCATGATCATCGTCACCCATGAAATGGCTTTTGCGCGGGACGTGGCCGACCAGGTGATCTTCATGGACGGCGGCGTCATCGTGGAACAGGGAGATGCCAGACAGGTCATTGAACACCCGGCACAGGAACGCACACGGCAGTTTCTGTCGCGGTATTCGGGGAGTTGAAGGAATATTTCATATCTGTGTTTTAAAAATGTTGATATTGGGACGCTTCTATGACATAATACTTTTCGAACACAGTTTTTAAATTCTGTGTTTTGAAAGTTGGTGGATGAATGGATAAAATAGATGCCGTCAAAAGTATTATCAAGAACAACGGCGGTATTGCGAAAACCGCTGATTTTGTCGCTGTAGGGCTTACCAACTATGATGTAGCCAATCTTTGTAAAGAGGGTTATCTCGAGCGTCTCAGACAGGGCTATTACCAGCTCGCCGGGCAGGAAGATATAAAAGAAGAACAGGTTCTTGCCTCTCTCCTTCCCGAAAGCATTGTATGCGTGGAATCGGCGCTGTTTTATTACGGTTACAGCGACTTTTTGCCCCGGCAGTGGTCGATTGCTGTTCCCCGCACTTTTTCACGGACAAAATTGAAAATTGATTCTCTTGCTACAAAAATATATTATGTACAGTCTGATTTGTTTGAAATCGGAAAAACAAACGGTTATTTCAACGGAGTGCGGCTTGCCGTTTATGATCGTGAGCGTACCATCTGCGACTGTTTCAAATACCGCACAAAGCTGGATAGCGAAATATTTAATAAGGCGCTCAATGCCTATGCTGTCGATAAAAATAAAAACTTGAGCAATCTTTCGAGTTACGCAAAGAAAATGCGGGTTTATAAAAAACTGATGGATGTAATGGAGGTGCTGCTGGGTGGCTGATGTTGCTGCTTCCGTGCTTGCACGGCTGAAAAATAAAGCTGTTGAAAGTGGTAGGAACTATCAGCTCTGTCTGCAGCTTTTTTGTCAGGAAGAATTTCTCCGCCGTTTAGAAAAATCCATTTTGGAAGATATTATCAATGTTTCTACCGGCAATGATTTTGTAACCTTTGAGATTAAGGATGTTGCCCCTATTGCCGTCGCTAAAAAGTATGCGGGAATCGGTGCCTCTATTGTTGCCCGTATCAAAAATACAAGAACGCCGTTCAGCATTGATTTTGGCGTAGGAGATGTCATTGTTCCGAAACAGGAAAAGCATCGGATTCCAACGCAGCTTCCTGACTTTGAACCTCCGATGGTAAACACTTATTCTGTTGAAACCACAGTTGCGGAAAAACTCGA
>DWYY01000106.1 GCA_019118445.1 Candidatus Eisenbergiella merdipullorum
CAGCGAGCGGTTGTCGTTCGATTCCCGGCTCTCCAGGGACAGCATCATATACCGCGTGAAAACAACCGCTGTGTGGGCTGTCATCGCGTCATAGGATAAGGAATTGCACTCCCTGCTGAGGTTCAGGTAGCTTTTACATACCTTGAAAAAGACTTCGATATCCCAGCGCTTCCCATAAATACGGATGATCTCATTTTCATCCAGAGAGGGATCGGTACAGATGAGGCATAAGTATTCCTTCCGCTTATTCCGGTTGCGGACATAGACAACTTTGGCCGGGATGCTTTCCCCATCCTTTACCACATCCACCAGTACCGACAGCAGATAGCGGGAACGTCCACGTCTCTTTTTGTTTTTGCCATAGATTGAGATCAGGGACATATCTTCCCCATTGTAACGGAAAAACATTTTTGGTGTCTTTTTTACCATGCCGATCACATCATAACCGATTGATTTTACCGCATGGAGCGTACTGGGAGAAGAAAACCAGCTGTCGAAAAGAACATAGCTGGCAGGGATTGCCGCTTTTTTGGCAGCTTTCAGGAGTTCAGGCATTGCGAGGGTTCCTTTCTGCATGGAAAGCATCCTGCGCCGGTATCCTGCGGTCCGCTTATCAACATCCGCAGCCTCATTGATCCGGTTCTTTTTGCTTTCCGATGAGAGCAGGACGCTGTTGACAGGCAGGAAGGTACTGCCATCTGACCATCCCAGTGTGAGCATTCGGAATCCAAAGCGGTATCTGTGGTTTGCGTGGTCATAAGCTTTTGCCAGCAGTTCCACCTTTTTGGAACGGTTCCGTTCAAACATGGAATCATCGATGATCAGAACATTTTTACGTTCCCCGGAATCCAAAGGAACAATGGCGTCCCGGATAATCCGGGATGCCAGCAGGGTAGTAAAACGGATCCAGTTGATTTGGAGCATCTTCATAAAGCGGTAAACGGTGTCTTTCGCGAAACCTGGGGGGGTACGCCTGGTAATCAGGCTCATATACATGCTCCTGTTAGAGAAAATCAGCAGGAAAAGATACTGGAAAACCTCAACAACAGGAATTCTCTTTTTCTTATAGGCATTGGCCGCTTTTAATGCGGAAGAGATGTGGAACCGCATAAAAAATCTTTTAATAGATTTTGAAATCTGCTTATCATTTTGGTTCGCTTGTGTTATACTGTTATTCATAGCATGAGCCTCCGGTTGTAATTGTTTTTGGTCAATTCAATTATACCAAACCAGACGGTTTCATGCTATTTTATTGCCAGAACTTATTGAATTTTCAAAGTGCATAGGCACTTATTCAAGTGCGAAGTTTGAGTTAGTTTATATTAAAGAGGGAGATGCCATTCTTTCACTTCGCGATAAATACTATTCTCTTACTCCAGGGCATCTTCTCTGCATGTTTCCTAATGAAAAAATATATTATGCAGCCACAGAGGGATGTTCATGGAGCAATCTTTGGATTGGAATATACGGAATACAGGCAGATTATTATATTAAAAGTCTTGGCATTACACGCGAATATCCAATTTATAAGTGCCCACAGCCAGAAGAAACAGAGAAAATCATTAATGAAATTATCGAATCCACAGAAAACAATAATTCCTATGGAAAAATGAAAACCCTGTCAAAACTATATGATTTTTTTGCTTCACTCCATGACAAATCAGCGGAGCAGGTTTCTGATAATTTGCCAGTTTATGATATTCATATCACTGACACACATGAAATCACTTATTTATCCGACAATCTTCATATCAGAGAAGCTGAAAATTATATTCGATTTCATTATGATAGTAATATAAGCGTGCACGCGCTTGCGAGCATTCTCAACCTGTCAATCGAATATTTCTCTAGGCTGTTCAAATCTGAAACCGGTATGACGCCTCAAAATATGATCATAAAATACCGCATTGAAAAAGCTTGCACTCTGCTTAAAACGACCAGCCTTTCAATAGCTGAAATTGCAATGTGTGTCGGTATACAAGATCAACGATACTTTTCTAAATTATTCAGGCGGAATATTGGCAGCTCGCCAAGTAAATATCGAAAGGAAACTACATCCCTATAAAAAGGCAGAGAAAATGATGACAGTGCTATAGAAAGAAGGTCAGCGTAAGCTGCTCCTCAGAAACCGCATAGGAAACCGCTTCCCCCTGCAGATACTGAAAGACTTCCTGCTGCGTCAGAAGCCGCTCATATAACGCCTCATATACAGTTATGTCCGCGCACTTAAACGTCACCGACGGCCGTCCCTCCCGGCGCGCGGCCTCAAAGGCTGCCTGGACCTGTTCCGGATCAGCTTCAGTAAAATAAAGATTCTCCCTCACATAATAGTTGTCCTTCATGCTGATGCACTCTGGAAGCGGAAAGGTACTGTCGGCGGTGTGGGTGAGGGAGATCTGGGCGGTGGTCACCAGGAAATAATCGTAATCGACCTGTTCCTTAGGGCCGGCTTCCTCTCCGCCGTCCATCTGATAGCTCACATCTCCCCACGCCGGATCGGCGTGATACCATTCCCCGTCGCAGCGCACCAGCGTCCAGGCATGCGGCTGTCCGCCACTTACCGTCCCCGTCACAAGGACCGCGGGTATCCCCGCACGTTTGCAGAGATACTGAAAGGCTTTGGCATAGCCCTGGCATACGGACTGCCCGTAAAGGAAGACGGAACAGATCGTCTGATTTTCCGGCGCGTATAGGCTGTATTCCGTATGGCCTGCTACATAATCATAAAAAAGCTTCAGCTTCTCATAATCGTCCATTTCCTCCGTAACGGAAGAGAGCACGGCGTCCGCGGCCTCCTCCACCCGTGCCGCCCGCTCCTGCGTCTGCTGTTCGGTGAAGGTATATTCCGCCTGAAAGGAAAGGCTCTGGACCTCCTCTCCCAGCGTCCGCGTGGTGAGGGTATATCCGTCCACATAAAAAATCTCCGGATGATCCGCGAGCACACATTTAAAAACGAGCTCTATCCGGTCCGGTTCCGTCACGGAGAGCGAAACGTCCTGTGAAAAGCCCGTGATCGACGCATAAAGCTCATCATATAAGCCGGCATCCTCCGGTCCCAGGCAGGAACGCGCGTAGCCGGAGGCTGTGAGAAGCTCTGCCGCTCCGTCTGCATCCATGCTTTCCGGCGCGGATGCGGGGGCTGCTGTCGCCGGCACAGGCTCGGGGGCTGCGGCTGTCTCATGCGCTGGCTGCGACGCAGCTGCCTCTGACGCGGGCTCGGATGCCGCCGCAGTCTCCGGAACAGGCTCCGGCGCCGCAGCCGACTCCGGCATAGATTCCGATACCGCAGCCGTTTCCGGAGGCTCCGCATCTGTCCCGCCGGAAAGCCGAGGCAGGAACATATCCGCCGCAAAGTAGACCGCTGCGGCGATCACCACGGTAAACAGCAGTGTTTTCAAAATCTCCCGGATTTTTCCCATTTTTACCTCCATGCCTGTGCGCATCACGCCGAGGGCGCCTGAAAGAAGATTTCCTGCCGGAGGCGGATACCGAAAGAAATGTTCCCTAGTTTCTGCCGAACTCCGTCAGGATAAGGCCCTTGTTCCTTTCCACCGTCATGCCCACGCTCCATTCATTCACGAACAGAAGCAGCGGGTTTCCTTTCATGTCCATTACCTTCTTCATATCAGAGGTTCCCGTTAGTTTATCCACATCGATCTCATCTTTGTTTTCAATCCAGCGGATGTGCTCATAAGGAAGCGGCTCCAGCCGGATTTCCACGTTGTATTCGTTGTTCAGTCGGTATTTGAGCACGTCAAACTGCAGGACGCCCACCACGCCCACAATGATTTCCTCCAGACCCGTATTGTATTCCTGAAAAATCTGGATGGCACCCTCCTGGGCGATCTGGGTGATGCCCTTGACGAACTGCTTTCTCTTCATGGTATCCACCTGGCGCACTCTGGCAAAATGCTCCGGTGCAAAGGTGGGAATTCCCTCATAGGCAAAATTTTCCTTAGGCATGCAGAGCGTGTCACCAATGGAGAAAATGCCCGGATCAAACACGCCGATGATGTCTCCCGCATAGGCTTCATCCAGAATCTTCCGTTCGCTCGCCATCAGCTGCTGGGGCTGGGAAAGGCGCATTACCTTGCCACCCTGCACATGTTTTACCTCCATGCTGGCGTCAAATTTACCGGAGCAGATGCGCATGAAAGCGATCCTGTCCCTGTGCGCCTTGTTCATGTTGGCCTGAATCTTGAACACAAAGGCGGAAAAATCGTGCTCCACCGGATCGATGAGACCGCAGTCCGCTTTTCTGGGAAGAGGCGGCGTGGTCATGTCGAGGAAATGCTGAAGGAATATCTCCACGCCGAAGTTGGTCAGGGCGGAACCGAAAAATACGGGGGTCAGGTCGCCGCTTCTAACCAGGTCCAGATCAAATTCAGCACTGGCCCCGTCCAGCAGCTCCACCTCCTCCAGAAGCTTTTCCATGGCCTCTTCTCCGATGAACTCCCGGAGCGTATCCGTATCGGAAAGCGGGATCTCCGTAGCATGGCCTTCCTTCGTTCCCTTTTCTGTATCGGAATAGGTGATGACGCATCCCCTGTCCCTGTCGTAGACGCCCTTAAACGCCTTTCCGGAGCCGATGGGCCAGTTCTTGGGGCAGGTGGCGATTCCAAGCTCCTTTTCGATCTCATCCAGCAGATCAAAGGTGTCGTTGGCATCCCGGTCCATCTTGTTGATGAAGGTGAAAATCGGGATTTTGCGCATCACGCAGACCTTGAACAGCTTTCTGGTCTGCGCCTCCACGCCCTTGGAGGCGTCGATCACCATGACCGCGGAATCCGCCGCCATCAGCGTCCTGTAGGTATCCTCGGAGAAATCCTGATGTCCCGGCGTATCCAGAATGTTGATGCAGTATCCGTCATATTCAAACTGGAGAACGGAGGAGGTGACGGAAATTCCTCTCTCTTTTTCGATCTCCATCCAGTCGCTCACCGCATGGCGGGCCGTGGCTTTTCCCTTCACGCTGCCCGCCAGATTGATCGCTCCGCCGTAGAGCAGGAATTTCTCGGTCAGCGTGGTTTTTCCCGCGTCCGGGTGGGAGATGATGGCAAAGGTTCTTCTTCTGTTGATTTCAGTCTTTATATCGCTCAATGTTCTTCTTTCCTCTCGCCGTTGTAAACGGCTTTCTTCAGATTATCAGGCAGCAAAAAATACCGGGCACGCCCCTTTTCCCTCCTGCCGCAGGCGGCAGGCTTCTATTTTCAGGCCTCCCGTATCTTCTGCTACGTCGGGCTCAGAATCTCAGGCAGGACGCTGGTTCCGGCAAATTCCGGGCGGATTCCAAAATAGTCCAGCACCGTGGCTCCGATATCCGCAAAAGTCTCTCTGGTTCCCAGATTGACGGGCGCAATTTTCTCCCCGTAAATTACGAGCGGCGTATACTCCCGGGAATGGTCGGTGGATACGGTATATCCGGGATCGCAGCCGTGGTCGGCCGTGATCATGAGGACATCGTCGGGACGCATGTTCGCAAGGAACTCCGGCAGCCATTCGTCAAAGGCTGTCAGCGCCTTCGCGTAGCCGTCGATATCATTTCTGTGCCCGTAAAGCATATCGTAGTCCACCAGATTGATGAAGCAGAGGCCCTCAAAGTCTCTGTTCTGATACTCATAAGTCCGCTGCATTCCTTCTGCGTTTCCTGCGGTATAAACGTGCTCCGTAATTCCCTTTCCGGCGAAGATATCAAAAATTTTGCCCACCGCGATCACATCATATCCCTTCTCCTTCAGCTGGTCCAGCATATCTACGGAAGGAGGTTCAATGGAAAAGTCATGACGGCGGGGCGTCCTCACATAATGACCGCTCTCCCCTTCAAAGGGACGGGCGATCACACGGCCCACACCGTGCTCTCCGGTGAGAATCTCCCTGGCGATCCGGCAGTATTCGTACAGGGTTTCCGGCGGCACGATTTTTTCATGGGCCGCAATCTGAAACACGCTGTCCGCCGAGGTGTAGACGATAAGCTTTCCGGTCTTCACATGCTCGTCTCCATAATCCTTTATGACCTCAGTGCCGGAGTAAGGGCGGTTGCAGAGAACGCCTCTTCCGGTGCGGCGGGTAAATTCGTCCAGAACCTCCTGGGGAAAGCCATCCGGATAGGTGGGCAGAGGACGGCCGGAATAAATGCCGGAAATCTCCCAGTGGCCGATGGTGGTATCTTTTCCTTTGGAAGCCTCGCGCATGCGGGCCACCGCCGCGCGGGGAGAAGGAACCGACGGGTGCCAGTCAATGCCATCGATGTTGAACAGGCCGAGGGATTCCATGTTCGGCATGTGAAAATACCGGCTTGTCGCCGCGCTTTTTAAAGTGTTGGTTCCCTCATCACCATATTCGGCCGCGTCCGGCTCCGCGCCGATTCCGACGCTGTCGAGCACGATGAGGAAGATTCTTTTTTTATGGGATGTATCTGGATTCATGGTGTATGCACTCCTTTTTTACGGTGGCGGGTGAGCGGGACAGGCGCTTCGCTGGTCCCGCATTAACATAAGGCAGGCCTGGTGCGGCATACGGCTTTGTTCTTTCTTTCCGGATCTCCGCAGTGCTCTCGATTCCGCTTCGCTCCATCTCGTTCACGGGCTTCGCCCTATGCGAAAAGGAAGAGGGTATGACGCCCTCATGCAAGCCTGGTGCGGCATACCCTCTTCCTTTTCGCGCACTGCTCATTGCCTGCGCGGACATTATACCAGCAATTTTTTGATTTGTATAGTCCGAAGGCGGGAGAATGGGGGAATTTTTACCGTCAAATTCTGCGTTTGGTGCGGAATTTAGGGGCGACGGTCTGCTGCTTTGGCAGCTTTTTCTCCGGGCTTTTGATTGTCAATTCCCGGGAAACAGTTTCAGGATTTCCCCTTAATAAATAGCGGAGTTCCGCCGGAATAAAGCTGTATATGGAACTATCTGGGTTCCTTCAGACCGGTTTTTTCCTGAAAATCTTCTATCGATTCCGCTTTAGCTGCCTCCTTCAGCCAGGCAGAGAGTAGCCCGATATCATTTTCCTCTAATATGCGCTTTTTCACGTATTCCGGCACCTGCCCATACACTTCAAGGACTTCCAGCACGGATTCTGCTTTTCCTTTTATTTTCCCTTTTATTTCTCCTTTTATTTCTCCTCTTTTTTCTCCAATCTCCTGCTCTCCTTTTCTGAGCTTTCTCATTTCCTCTTCTTCATTATATTCGAAGATTGACATGGCGATCACCTCTTTTCCGAAGCATTTACGCTGAGGAACGCGAGCCGAATCTCCAATTCGGCTCTGCGATCTGCAATTTGCGATATTTTGTCACAAATTGCAGTGTCAACAATAAGCTATCGAGCTTATTGTTGACACAACCTCCGCTCTCTGGCTGCGCAGAAAGTCTGCAAGAATCCCTTCCTCAATACATTCTGTCACGGCCCTGTCCACCGCTTCCTCAATCGCTGTTTCCCCAACCATATATCTTCTGATCCGGGCCACGAATTCACTGTATTCCCGCAGTGTCCTGCACCTCTTCATCAGCTCCTGGTTGCATCCCTGATTGATGTT
>DWYY01000107.1 GCA_019118445.1 Candidatus Eisenbergiella merdipullorum
TATGAACGAACCGATACCTGCCAACCGGGAATACAAGGATTCCGTTTTCCGGATGCTCTACAACGATCCGGAAACGGTGCTTCCCCTGTATAACGCCCTGAACGGAACGGATTACAAAGACCCGCAGATGCTCACGGTCACCACGATGGAAAACGCCCTTTACCTGGGGATGCGAAACGACGTTTCCTTCCTCCTGGATTCCAGGATGACCCTCTATGAACATCAGTCCACATGGAACCCGAACCTGCCCCTGCGGGATCTGTTTTATATCGCGCGGCTGATGGAGAAATATGTGAATGTCCACAGAAAATCGCTCTATTCCTCGACCCTGATCCGTCTTCCTGCGCCGCGCTTTGTGGTCTTCTACAACGGACTGAAAGATACGGAAGACAATCTTCTTTTAAGGCTGTCGGACGCCTATGAAAAGGCGGAGGCCGAACCGGAACTGGAATTGGTAGTCCGCCTCATCAACATCAATCCCGGACACAATCCGGAGCTGATGACCAGATGCCGGACCCTGCGGGAATACAGCGAGTTTGTGGCAAGGATCCGGAAATGCGCGGCGGAAGAAGCCGGCTTCCCGGAAGCGGTGGAGCGGGCCGTGACAGAATGCATCAGGGAAGGGATCCTGGCGGATTTTCTTCTCAGCCAAAGATCGGAGGTTGTGCCAACAATAAGCTCGATAGCTTATTATTGGCACTGCAATTTGTGACATCCTGTCACAAATTGCCGATCGCAGAGCCGAATTGGAGATTCGGCTCGCGCTCCTCAGCGTAAACGCTTCGGAAAAGAGGTGATCGCCATGTCGATTTTTGAATACGACCATGAAGAAGAACTGAAAAAGCTGGGGGCTATGGAACGCGAAGAGGGCAAAGCTGAAGGTCTCGAGGAGGGCATATCGGAAGGCCGGAGTCAGTCCATCCTTCTGCTGCTTGATCTCCACGGTTCCGTACCTTCCTGGCTGAAAGAACGCATCCTGTCTGAAACAGACATCCCTGTTCTGGACGACTGGATCCGGGCCGCGGGCCAAACTTCATCGATAGAAGGCTTTCTGGAAAAAACGGGGCTGAAAGAGGCATAAGACGATTAAATCAGAGCTGATGACCAGATGCCGGACCCTGCGGGAATACAGCGAGTTTGTGGCAAGGATCCGGAAATGCGCGGCGGAAGAAGCCGGCTTCCCGGAAGCGGTGGAACGGGCCGTGACGGAATGCATCAGGGAAGGGATCCTGACGGATTTCCTTCTCAGCCAGAGATCGGAGGCTCTTCCCATCCGGCGTCGGTCCCTTTTTCACACATCCAGCGGAATGGCAATCTGAAATTCTGTATACTCTCCCCGTCTGCTGTCCACGTCGATGAAGCCCTGATGCAGATCCACCGTTTTCCGGATCTGAGACATGCCGATCCCCCAATTGTGAAAGGTCTTTTTGGTGGTATAAAAAGGCGCGTAGAGATTCTTTTTTGTTTCCTTATCCATTCCCTCGCCGTTATCCCGGATGCTGACGCAGGCAAGCGCGTCTTCCTCCCACACGGACACCTGTATCTCTCCTTCTTCCAGCCCTTTTGCCCGGATCGCATCCAGGGCATTCTGGAACAGATTAACGAACATCTCCACAACGGCGCCATAGTCGCCAAAGATAACATCGTTTTCCGTTTCTGTCTGTAAATCGAACTTTGCTCCCTCACCACATCTTTTCTCAGCCTCTTCAAGAGCGGAACGCATGCTGAACCGGTCCCACTGCAGTCCGGAGCGGTTGTAGATATCCAGAAAACGGTTGATCTGTCCATGATAACTCACAGCGCAGGACAAAATATTTTCCACAGCCGCTTTTCCTTCCGGCTGGCCATATTTTTCCAGCGCTGTATCGCACATGCATTCAATGGAAAACAACGCATTTTTATAAGTATGGAATACGTGGCGAAGATCGTGCATGCTGATTTTGGAATTTGACTGTTTCCTCTTCCTCAGAAAACTTTTTTCTCTTAGAATGTCAAAGCGGGCCAGGCAGAAAATGATCGCAACGATGACAAAGAACAGGATCGGCCAGATAAACCTGCTTCCCCAAAAAGAGTTTTGGTAAAAGCCATAAAGATTTTGGAAATCATCAGACTGATAGTCCCAGAGGAAATTCCGGATCGGCATACTCATAGCCATGCATAGGAAAACTGCCGCCAGCCCGGCTGTGGAAGCCAGGACCGCATAGAGATATTTTTTTCGTACCATCAGCCTGGTATTGCGTGCCTGCCGTATCAGCTTCCATGTGGGAAGGACACAGCAGACCAGCAGCCAAAAAAGCTCTCCTGTCTGAATCAGATATTTCAAAAAGGAAAGCCGTTCTTTCCCGGTGTGGACGGCAATGAAGATCCTCTCCTGCATTTCCACGGAATCAAAAAGCAGGATCCATACGCTCACCATACAGGCGCATGACAGCCAGGCGAAAAGCGTTCCGGCTTTATGTGTTCTGGCGCTGTTTTTCCATGCTATCAGCAGCATGACTATGGCAAACAGCCATACGCTGAAATTTACGATCCGTTTCAGGTCAAAGTAATTCAGCCTGATTTTTATGAGCAGGCGGTAAATATCATATTCCAGATTGGAGTGGTAGGAAAAGGTCGCAAATTTTGCTGTGCTCACGATGATAACAAAGATCAGAAGCTCAATCGACAGAAATCCCAGGGTAAACATCAGGCCGTAAAAATTGTTCCATTTGATTCCCAGCAGCAGGACGGATACCACCAATACGAACAGCAAAAAGACAACCATTCCCCATTTTCCTCCCTATATTTCCCGTTTAAAAGTATCCCAGAACCGGATTTCTTTCAGATAGGCCACCATCTCTCTGGTGGAATCGAATCCGAGCTTTCGCAGGATATGGCGGATATGCAGCTTGACGGTTTCTTCCGACAGCACTTCCTCCCGGGAGATTTCCCTTCTTTTCTTTCCCGCATATAGATGCTCCAGGATCCGCCATTCGCTGTTGGTCAGTTTTGACAGCCTGTTGATGAAAAACAGCATGCTCGTTTCCATCAGTCTGCTCTGGTCCAGCTTTTCTCTGGTCTTCTCCCGGATGACGGTTCCGACAAAATTTTCATTCACGCTGGCGCTTCGAAGGGTGTCACAGATCTTTTCCCAGGACACATCCTTCACAATATAGTCCACCGCGCCTGCCAGATAGGCTTCGATCAGAAGATCGTCATTCTCAAAAATCGTCAGCATCAGGACTTTTATCCGGGGATATTTTTCATGGATCTGACGGGTCGCTTCGATCCCCGCTTTTTCGCTTTCCATCTGGATATCCATCAGGATGATGTCCGGAAGCGCCTCGCAGCGATTCACATATTCTACTGCCTCCGCGCCGGAAGCCGCCGCATACACAACCTGCATATCCTCCTGTCTGTTAATGGCCTGGGCAAAGCTGTCCCTTATCGTTTTCAAATCGTCACACAGCATAATCTTTATCATGTCAGCCACGTTCGTCCAATCTTTCATGCTCTTACACATAGAGATATTTCTACATAATAATTGTACCAGCCGGGCAGGAGATTGGAAAGGGTTACTTTTTATCCCCCAAAAGGGAAATGCAGAGATTTACGTTTTATAAATAACTGCTTAACGAGAGCTCTGCCAGTCTGATATGTTTTCGCTCAACCGTATAGGACATCGCCAGTTCATTTCCTCTGTAATATTGCACGAAAGGATAAAAACAGCTTGTATGCATTCTGGCCTGGAGGATCACAGAGCTGTCTGCCAGATTCTCAGGATCGATTTTAATGATGCCGATATGCCGGCGGTCCATCGGCGCATGGAATAAATACAAGTTTCCATGATACTCAATAAAGTCTGATCTTGACTGACAGTCTTCCACCAATACCGGCTTTTCCCAGGTGTGATCCGACAGATGATACGCGGTGAGAAACCCGTATTCACTGTCATCCTGCTGCCTGACAAAATAAAAACACTTATCCCCCATCACATAGGTTGCATTTTCCCATTTGGAATCATTGATAAAATCCGGCTGCGACACATATTTCCAGGTTATCAGGTCCCTGCTTTTTATAATGCAGGTAAAATCTCCGCTGTAGGCGCCTGAATAATACCAGGTTTCACCGTTTTCCACACGGCTTGAAAGCTTCTGCATGATCCCGATATCCGAATACATTTTTTTGCATGGAATATTATTTTCGCTCAAAGCGCTTTTTATCCCGCTGACAGAAAAATCATTTATGATATCTCCCGCCTGAAATCTGTTCACGCCGATCTGCCCCAGTGTTTTGGTGGAAAGGGTAAACGGGCAGAAAAAGCGGTAATAATTTTCATCTACACGGGCCGTCCACATCACATGGATCGTGTCGTCATCCTTTTGCATCAAAATGGTATCATAGACCATATCCACCTTCCTGCCGCCAACCATATCGCCCGAGGTCTGAAGATCGAGAAAGGTTTTCTTTTCCATATCCTCAACGGGCGCGTAGACAAGGCGGGCCGTCTGATCTTTCGGATCCTCGGAGGGCTCCTTCGTGTTGGCATAATACGTCATGTACACGGTATCGTCAATTACGGCAAACGTCGATACATGCACCATGCGATCTCCGCTTTTTTCAAAATCCGAGACGAAGCGGCTGGCAATCTCTTCGGCAAAAGCATCCCCTTTTTTCTGGATGTCGCCGCCGCTCTGGATCCCGATCCTTCCCGCTGCATCGGTAATGGGTGCGCCTTCAATCATTTTCAGTTCCTTATCAGTTGCATGATCCTGTGAAAAAATATGATCTTTCATCGCTGCTCCTTTCTTTTCCTGCGGATTCTTTCCTTGATAAAAAATAATAGAATCGACGTGATGGATATCAATTCGTTGATCATTCCGATGTAAGAGCGGACATAAATGTCATAAAGAAAAAAAGAGAGGGAGACCGGCACGGATATTATTTTCGTAAGCTTGGGATCATTGATCCAAAGCGATATGGTGACGAAGGTGGAAGCGGTGATCGGCAGAATATTAAACAAGCTGTGAAACGTCCGCGCGCCCAGACACCAGGTCAACAGGATGAAAAGAACCGGCCAGATGACGCTGTCCGCCCATTTCCTTCTTTGTCGGTTGATAAATATGAGTTCCCTGAAAATACCGATGAAATTGGGGATCATCCCGGCTATGCCGCCGAGACAGAAATAATGCAGGACCCAGAAGATATCTGCGGAGAGTTTCGCGGCTATCAGTTTTTTCCGGGTTTTCTGCTGGTAGACAATGAACAGTGATACCATCGCCCCAATGCCAAATAATTGCGTCACTATACCCATGCCTTTTCCTGTGCGCCCTTTCCCATCATTGAAAATATGTTTCCGACATGTTATAACTATATTGAAATTTAGCAGGCTTTTCAATCGTCTATATTGGTAAATAATAACACTATTTTGCATTTTGGAGGTTTTTTCAGATGTTAGGCACACGTTATGAAGAATACCGTTCTTTTCATGATCATTTACCCTTTATCCTTTCTGCTGATCTGGAAAGGACTCCTTTTCAGTGCAGCAGAGAGAAAAATTGGCATGAAAATCCGGAAATACAGCTGTGTACGGACGGACACGGTACGGTTCTGCTGAATGGGGAAACCTATGATTTCTATAAAAACGATATTATCGTTGTCAATTCAAATGTGATCCATTATACCGGAACCGACGACAGGCTTTTCTATACCTGCCTGATCATAAAATCTTCCTTTTGTAAGCAGATGGGGATTGATTATGACGCATTGTATTTTTCTCCCCGGATCGTGAATGATGCGGCGCTTTTAGAACAGCTTCACGAACTGAGAAGCGTATATGAAGATTCTTCCTCCCCTTTCCGGACTGCTCACTTGAACGAAATCCTGTTAAGGCTGCTGATCGGGCTTGCCGAAAACCACTCTATTTCTCAGCTGCCCTCTGCTGCGGAAAGCAGGGCCTTGAGAAACGTCAAAGCGGCCATTCGGTTCATTCGGGAAAATTATGACAGGAAGATAACCTTAGACGAAATTGCCAAAACCATCAGCCTGGATAAATATGCTTTGTGCAGGAGCTTTAAAAAGCTTACCGGCCAGACGATCGTGGAATACATCAATCGCTATCGTTGTCAGATGGCTGCTGAATCTATCACAGAGGGTTATACTGTAAAAGAGGCTGCCGCTCTGTGCGGTTTTGAAAATCTTTCTTTTTTTACCAAGACTTTTAAAAGATATATGGGAACAACGCCGTCCAGATATGATCCGTAAATGCTGCTGTCAGATCTCATCTGCATTTTAGGCTTGCCTATTTTGTTTCCATTTGCATAGATGAAACGGGCCGGCAGGGAAAGATTCCCTGCCGGCCCGCGCTCGTATAAAGCTTTACCGATACAATACCATTGATTCATACGGCCTGAGTTCCATCTGCTTTTCCACACTGCTGTCCGGATAGTTGGAGAGGATACAGGAATAGCCTTCCAGTTCCTCCGGGCAGGTCCATTTTGCCGAGCGTCCATAGAAGTTGTTCACCACCAGCAGCGTATGACCTTCCCAGGTTCTCTGATAGGCCAGGATCTGCGCGTTTTCCTGATCCACAGGGGTGAAATCGCCATAGGCGATCACATCCAGCTCCTTACGCAGACGGATCAGCTTCTGATAATGATGGAAAATGGAATCCTCATCCGCAAGCTCCGCCTCCGCATTCACGGTCGTGTGATTGGAATTGACGCCGATCCAGGGCTGTTTTGCCGTTGTGAATCCTGCGTTCTCTCCTGCATTCCACTGCATCGGAGTGCGGCCGTTGTCACGGGAATGAATCTGGATGATGCGGAAAGCGTCCGACGGCTTCAACCCCTTTTCCTGCAGGATGCGGTAATAGTTAATGCTCTCCACATCCCTGTACTGGGAAATGTCGGTGAAATCCGTGTTGGTCATGCCGATCTCTTCTCCCTGATACACGTAGGGCGTTCCCCGCAGACAGTGGATGACAGTGCCCAGCATCTTGGCGGACTGCTTCCAGTATTTTTCTTCATTGCCGAAACGGGACACCACCCTGGGCTGATCATGATTGCACCAGAACACCGCGTTCCAGGCATGGTGCTTTTGCATGCCGGACTGCCAGTCGAACAGGATTTTTTTCAGTTTCTGGAAATCGAAGGGAATCAGCACCCATTTCTCATTTCCTGCGAAATCCACCTTCAGGTGATGGAAGCTAAACACCATGGACAGCTCCTTCCCGTCCTCGGAAGCATAACGGAAGCAGTTTTCCATGGAAGTGCTGGACATCTCTCCCACAGTGATGATGCCCTTATCCGCGCCAAAGGTCTTTTCATTCAGCTCCTGCAGATATTTGTGGATGTTGGGGCCGTCCGTGTAAAAACGGCGTCCGTCCCCCTCATGATCGTCTTCAAAGCTTCCCTTGCTGATCAGGTTCACCACATCGAAGCGGAAGCCTTTTACGCCTTTTTTCATCCAGAAGCGGACTACCGCCTCCACCTGACCACGCACCTCCGGATTATCCCAGTTCAGATCAGGCTGGGAGACGTCAAACAGATGCAGATAATATTCGTCAAATTGAGGGACGTACTCCCATGCGCTGCCGCCGAACTTGCTTTCCCAGTTGGTGGGCGGCCCGCCGTCCGCTTTCCCTTTGCGGAAAATGTAGTAATTCTTATACTTCTCATCCCCGGCCAGGGCTTTCTGGAACCACTCATTACGGCTGGAGGTGTGGTTGAACACCATATCCAGCATCAGTTTGATGCCCCGCTTCTCTGCTTCCGCCAGGAGCCTGTCAAAATCCTCCATAGTACCGTAGCGGGGATCGATGTTATAATAATCCTCCACATCATAGCCGTTATCCTTCTGCGGGGAAACGAAGAAGGGGGTCATCCAGATATAATCCGCACCGAGTTCTTTGATATAATCCAGCTTTTCCGTGACGCCGTTTAAGTCGCCCAGCCCATCGCCGTCAGTATCATAAAAGGACTTGGGGTAAACCTGATATACCACGCTCTTTTTGAAATCCGCCATGCCTTTCCCTTCCTTTCCTGTCAGTCATACTGCGCGATCACGGTCTGTCCGGCCTTCGCGTCCTGATTTGTGAAGAAACGGACGTTTTTCGCGTTACCGTTGTCCGTAATGAGGAAAGCCGTGGTCATGGGATGTCCCGCCGCCTTGATCTTCTCAGGGGTAAAGGAGATCAGCGGATCACCCGTCTTCACCTCATCCCCTTCCTTCACGAACAGCTCAAAGCCGTCTCCGTTCATATCCACCGTATCAATGCCAACATGGATCAGGATCTCCATTCCGTTATCCAGCTTCAGGCCGCAGGCATGCTTGCTGTCAGCCATCACCACCGCCACCGTCGCATCTGCAGGAGCGCAGACCAGATTTCCAGTGGGTTCGATCCCCACGCCGTCTCCCATGACTTTCTGGGAGAAGACTTCATCCGGGATCTCCTCGATGGGAATAACGCGCCCATCCAGAGGGGATTTCAGGTCGCCGCCTTTATCTTCTGCTGTTTTTTCTGTTTCTCCATCAGACGCGGCGCTGTTGGAAGCCTCCGTATCGGAAGAAACCGCATTGCTGTCGGAAGCTTCCGCATCGGAAGAAGCCGCATTGCTGTCGGAAACCGCGGTATCTGCAGCGCCGGCAGCTGCAGGCTCACCGTAACGCTCCGCTGTTGTAAGCTTTCTGCTTCCCACGATGATCGTCAGGGCAAAAGGAACCACGATCGCGATCAGCATACATACCAGGAAAATGCCCCAATACTGGGAGTAAATGGAAAGGATGCCGGGGAGCCCGCCCACGCCGATGCTCACTGCCTGCACGCCGAATCCCACGGAAACCATTGCGGCGATGGCAGAGCCGATCATGCCGCAGACCAGCGGGAAGCCGTATTTCAGGTTCACGCCGAACAGAGCAGGCTCCGTAACGCCCAGGTAGCAGGATATGCATGCGGGGATATTGATCTGCTGCGCCCTGTCATTTTTCTTCTGCAGGACGGACATGCCGAGCACCGCGGAACCCTGCGCGATATTGCTCAGCGCGATCATGGGCCAGAGGATCGTGCCGTTAAACATGCTGACAAGCTGCGTGTCGATGGCGTTTGTCATATGGTGCAGGCCGGTCATGACGAGCGGCGCATACAGCAGGCCGAACAGGCCGGCGAACAGCACGCCGAAATTGGAGGTCAGTCCGTTGTACACCACATCCGCGATGAAATCGCCGATCTTCCATCCGATGGGGCCGACCACCGTATGAGCGATGATGACCGCCGGGAGCAGGGAACAGAAAGGAACCACGATCATGCTGATGACCTGAGGGCAGATCTTACGGAAGAATTTCTCCAGATAGACCAGCACAAAGCCCGCCATCATGGCAGCGATCACCTGTCCCTGATATCCGATCATCTTTACCTGTGCAAAACCAAAGTTCCAGACAGGGATCTGATCCTCCGGTGTGCTCGCCACGGAAAAGCCGTTCAGAAGCTGCGGAGATATCAGCGTCAGGCCGAGCACGATACCCAAGACCTGAGTAGTGCCCATTTTTTTGGTGATGGACCAGACAATGCACACCGGCAGCATATGGAATACCGCTTCACCGATCAGCCACAGGAAATCATAGGCACCGGACCAGAACTGGGAAATATCCGCCAGGCTCTGCGTTCCGTTGTTGAAAAAGTTAATATCGCCGATGACATTCCGAAAGCCCAGGATCAGACCGCCGCAGATCAGGGCAGGAATGATGGGAGCAAAAATCTCACCCAGATTGCTCATGATCCTCTGGATCAGATTCTGGTTCGTTTTCGCAGCCTGCTTCGCCGCGTCCTTGCTCACGCCTTCAACTCCGGCATAAGCGGTAAATTCATTATAAAAAGTTGATACATCGTTGCCGATGATGACCTGATACTGTCCGGCCTGAGTAAAGGTTCCCTTAACGGAAGGAAGCTTCTCGATCTCAGCCGTTTTCGCCTTGCTCTCGTCCACCAGCACAAACCGCATTCTGGTCATGCAGTGGGAAACTGCGCGGATATTCTCCTTTCCGCCGATCAGGCGAAGCAGAGCCTTTACGTCCTGTTCATACTTTGCCATCTTCTTCCTCCTTATTCTGCCGTCGCAGGCGGCATTTCATTCGTGGAAGAACGGTTCATCCGTTCTTCGGCGCGAACCCGAGGGTTCGCGCCAGCCTCCTTATTCTGCCGCCGCAGACGGCATGCATCTATCTTGTTTAAACAAGTTTATCGTAGCATACCGCTTTGGACAGGTCAAGCCTTTTCTTCGCCGGACTTGACTTTTTTTTCTGTTTCTCTATAATAGATTTATATCATAGATGTTTAAACAAGTCGACAAGGAGGATTTATGCCTGCCGCAAAATATGACTCGATCTACCGGGATCTGAAAAACAAGATCGAAACCGAATATTATGAATTTCAGGAACTGCTCCCTTCAGAAAACCAACTGGTGGAAGCCTACGGCTGTTCCCGCAATACCATCCGCCGTGCGGTAGCAGGACTGGTGACGGACGGCTATGTGCAGACCCTTCAGGGCAAAGGCGTGCGCAATATTTACCGGCCTGTCCCCCAGTCCTCCTTTACCATCGGAAGCATCGAGTCTTTTCGGGAATCCCTGATACGCAATCATCAAAAAGGCCGCACAAAAGTTGTTCTCTTTACGGAACTGGTGGCCGACCGGAAAATCTCGCGCAATACGGGCTTCGCTCCCGGCACGGCGCTTTTTTATCTTCAGCGGGTGCATTATCTGAACGGCAAGGCGTTGATCCTCAATCACAATTATTTTCTGAAAAGTATTATGCCCGGTCTGACAAAAGAAATTGCAGAACGGTCCATTTACGAATATCTGGAAAAAACGCTGCATGTTACCATCGTAAACAGCCGCCGGGTCATGACTGTAGAAAAGGTCACGGAAATCGATGAAAAATATCTGGAACTGAACCTGAACGACTACAACTGTCTTGCGGTAGTGACCAGCCAGACCTTCGACAGCGACGGAGTCATGTTTGAATACACTCAGTCCCGGCACCGCCCGGATTACTTCCGGTTCCAGGATAATGCGGTCCGGAAGGCATAATAAATATCCACCCGCATAGCGGGTGGTTTTTCTTTTTCGGGCATAGCCCTAATACCTCTAGCTACGCACAAGTGCGTCTTTTATTGGCCTGCCAGCCACGCGTGGGATTACTTGCTACCCGTAAACGGG
>DWYY01000108.1 GCA_019118445.1 Candidatus Eisenbergiella merdipullorum
GGTGTAAGGGATACTATGTGGATACAGTAGGCAAGAATACAGCAGCAATAAAAAGTTACATAGCCAACCAGCTAAAGCAGGATCAGGAAATGGACCAGTTAAGTCTATTTGATCCGAGGGACCCGTTTACGTGTAGCAAGTAATCCCACGCGTGGCTGGCAGGCCAATAAAAGACGCACTTGTGCGTAGCTAGAGGTATTAGGGCTATGCCCGAAAAAGAAAAACCACCCGCTATGCGGGTGGATATTTATTCTCAAGCGTACATGGTCATGAATTTTCTGCGCATGGAAATGAATTAAGAAGGAGAGTAATGCTGTGAAAACAGGATCAGAATACTTTGGAGAAGTGGAATATGAAGCCGATGAGGTGATCACCTTCCAGGAAGGATTATACGGATTCGAAAATTACCATGATTTCCTGCCGATCCCATTTGAGGAGGAGAGCGATACGCTTCTGTACCTGCAGAGCCTGGAAGACTTCCATCTGTCCTTTATCCTCATGAATCCTTTTTCCTTTTTCCCGGAATATCAGCCTGTTCTGGAGAAAAAGGACTACGTGAAGCTGGAAACGGATGATGAGAAAGATCTTTCCTACTACGTTCTCTGCGTTATCGGAGAGCATGCTGAAGAATGCCGGGTGAACCTGAGATGTCCGATCGTCGTAAATGCGATTACAAGGAAGGCAGTTCAGGTGGTCCTGCCAAATACGGACTATCCGTTCCAACAGCCTTTGGGGAAAAGTCTGACAGGAGGAATGACGGAATGCTGATCCTGCAGAGAAAAGAAAAGGAAACCATTGTGATCGGCGGCGATATCCGGATCACCGTTCTGGAAGTGGGAGGCAATTCTGTACGCCTGGCCATTGAAGCGCCGCAGGATGTGCAGGTGTTAAGGGAAGAGCTTTTAACTGCAGCGCAGACCAACAGAGAATCAGTGGTAGAGAACCTAAGTGATATGGAGAAATTCCTGTCCGCATTGAAAAGAAAGGATAACCAGGGGAAATGAAAAGATATTTCAGGATACCCGCTTTGACGGCGTCGTCCATGCTGTGCGCTTTCCTTTTATTGGGACAGATTGCATATGGAAGCAGCCTGCAGGGCGGGACCGGGCAGAAAGAAAGCGGATCGCGGGAGGATGAAAAGGGTACCGGTGATTTCCAGGTTGATGGAGGAAGCTATGATGAGGATTACAGCTATCAGGATGGAATCCTCACGATCCTTACGGACACGGAGCTGACGATATCCGGACGCGTGGAAGAAGGCGGGATCATAACGGCAGAAGATACTTCTGTAAGGCTTGTATTTGACGGTCTGACCGTAAACGCGGATGGATGCGCGTTGGATATCCAGGGAGAAGAGGCCCGGATCGAACTGGAGGGCGACAATACTCTGACCTCAGGCCAAGGCTGGCCGGGGATCCGTGTGCCGAAAGGCAGCACGTTGTCCGTAGAAGGAGATGCGGACGCCTCCCTCACTGTGCGGGGCGGAACGGAGTCTGCTGGCATAGGCGCTGCAGGGGCGGAAGATTTCGGTACCATCTTTCTTGCCGGCGGGACAGTTACAGCCTCCGGCGGAAGGGCAGGAGCCGGGATCGGAGCAGGAAGCGGCGGAGGAACCGGAAAAATAGAGATCACAGGCGGTATTGTGAAGGCGAGAGGCGGAGCTGGCGCCGCAGATGTGGGAAATGGGGCGCAGGGCGGTTCCGATTCTCCTGTAACTCTGAACGGGGATGCCATCCTTGAAGCAGAAGAGATTACGGGAAAGACGGAAGGAAAGCAGGGCATTTTGATCCAGGGAAATGAGCTGCTCGTATGCGGTGATACCATGCTGATCCGAGATCTCTCCCTGTCGGCAGGAGACACGCTGACCATCGGAGAGGATGCCGGGCTGACCGTGCCTCAGGATATGACGGTGGACAACCGGGGACAGATCGCGGTATACGGCTCCCTGGAGGTCCTGGGGGAAGTGGAAAATACAAAAGGCCGGATATACCGATATGAAGACGGCGTCATAGAAAGAGAAGAGAATATCGCGGGAAATGAAGCGGTATCCGTAGAAGAGGGGAAGATCCTGCTCTCCCAGGGGGATATCGTGATCCAGGCTGAGGGCTACAGGCAGAATGGGACACTCCGTAAAACGGATGGCGGCCGTTATTCCCTGTATGGGGAAGAAGAGAGCACAAACACCATAAAGGTAGAGGATGGTGTTTGTGCAGTAATAGAAATGGATGGGACAGTTATCCGTGCCTCGGGCGGAGAAGCAGCCTTTACGATCGGCGAGAACGCTCAGGTAATGCTGATCCTTTCCGGAAATAACTACCTGACCGCACAGCAGCTGGAAGATGCGCTTCAGGTAAAAAAAGGCGCCGCCCTGAGGATCAGGGGAACCGGAACATTAACGCTGCAGGGAAGTGCGGACAGAAACAGCTTTGTCCTGGAAGGCGGAGCCGGAAGCAGAGAGGCCATCACAGACAGCGAGGAAGAAACAGAGGAACTTTCGGAAACAGAAAATACCGCAGCAGGAGAGGGTGAGGTCTATGAAATTGTTTTAGACAGCGGAGAAACCCTTGAAACCGGGCAGCTTGCGGATGATGAAGATCGGGATTATCTTCTTACCGTCACCCTTCAGCCGGGAAACGGGGATGCCCGGGAGCTGACGATCTCCCGTCCGGCGCTGAGAAAGCTTGTGCAGCAGGGAGCTTCCTTCCGTCTGGAAACAGATTATCTTTCCTTTGAAATGGATACAGAAGCCCTGACTGCGCTCCTGGACGCAGTCAGGGGGGATGTTGGCCTGCGCATTTCTCCGTTTTCCCTGTCTGGCTCCGGTTTTGAAAAGGCGCGTGCGCTGATCGGGGAGGGGCCGGTTTATGACATCCAGGTAAGGGAGGATGTGAATGGTACGGTCACGGCCAGAAACGTTGAATTTGGAAGCGGGAAAGTAAAGCTGGAAATTCCTTTTGAAAAAACTGCTGCCAGTGACGGGCAGACCACCATGGTGTATGTGGGGACCGGGAATCTGATCTCCATCATGGAGGATACTGTCTACGATTCCGGAACACGGACGGCAGCAGCCTTTGTGCCGCACTTTTCCGTTTATGGCGTCGCAGTTTTTTCAGAAACTTAGGTGGGAGGGGTGAAAATTGTCAATATATTGACAAATGCTGTGCAATTGCGTATAATTTTTAAGGAATTAGTAATATGAGTGAGGAGATGGATTTATTATGAGTGAAACTGAAAAAAAGACGGGTTTTTTCCCGAAATTGCTGGATCAAGATACCCTGATCCATAAGCTGCTGACCTACGGCGTTGCGCTGGCTTTGCTGGTGATATGCTTTCTGATCGCTCAGAATGTGGATGAAATTGCGCCTGCGCTGGGAACTGTGATCTTGGTGTTCCTGCTCTACTATGCCTTTCTGTCCCGACGGATCCTTGAAACGTTGATCTTCGGCGCAGTTATGGGTATTGTGCTGCTGTATGGCTCCGGTGGTTTGGGCGGTCTGGTGGACGGCGCGCAGGAAATGTTCTATGGCGTTATGGAGACCGACGACTATGTATGGCTGCTTCTGAACTGTGCCATGTTAAACATCGTAGTCCGGCTGCTGAACAAATGCGGCGCTACCTATGCCTTTGCAAACATCATCCGCAAGCACACAAAGAATGCCAAGCGACTGAATCTGTGGACATGGCTGATGCAGTTTCCCATGTTTTTTGATGACTATATGCACTGCATGGTTCTTGGCCGGGTCATGACACCAATCTATGACCGTGAAAAAGTCCCGCGCGAAGAGGGCGCATATATCATCCAAACTACGGCAGAGCCTATCCGTGCTCTGTTCCCTTTCACTGGCTGGACTGCTTTTATGGCTGGCCTTTTTGTCATCGACGGCTTCGTCGAGGACTACGGTGGCGGTTTGATGGCATTTATCCGCACGGTACCGTTTAGTTTCTACTGCTGGGTGGCAATTTTGGGTTCGCTGCTGCTGGCGCTGGGCATTCTGCCTAAGATCGGTGCTATGAAACACCCTAACCCATCGCTTTATACAGAGATTGAAGAGCTGAACGATAATAGCGAAAATGGCAGGCATCATGGCAACCTTTTTGATTTTTTTGCGCCTATCGTGGCATTGGTCATTTTATCTTACTTTTATGACTGGGATCTGGTCCCCGCTCTTTTCATTGTGCTGCCTGCCCAGCTTATCTATTATATGCTCCGGGGCATTATCAGCACGGAAGACGTGGAGGACAGCATTGTTGAGGGGACCAAGGAACTTGTATATCTGTACATTTTGATTTTGTTCAGCTATATTCTGGGCGCTGTGCTGGAGGAGATATCATACACGGAATATCTCGTGAATATTGCTGGAGGTTTCGCAATACCTGGCCTGCTGCCTGTCCTTCTGTTTGTAGTTTTCTGTTGCTCTGAAGCTGCTATGAGCCTTAACTGGTCCCTGCTTTTGGTGGCATTTCCGGTCATCATTCCTCTGGCACTTGAGATTGGCGCAAATCCGTATATGTGCGCTGCTGCCATGATTTCTGCCGGCGCTTTTGGCAACAACTTCTGCCCTGTATGCGATTTTACATCCCTTACCGCTACGGCCACAGGCCTGCCTTCTGGTTATCAGGCCAGGAACTGCCTGCCATATTCTTTGATCTTTGCAGGCGTTACGGCCGTCCTGTACTTGGTCTGCGGTTTCATTTTCTGAAGGAGGAATTACGATGCTTACTCTTAATAGTTTTGTTTACAGTTTTGATAAGAACAATACTCCTATCGCTCACGCTGCCGATGGGGATATCGTGCGATTTATCACGCAGGATTGCTTCGGTAACCAGATTAAAACAGAAGCAGATCATGAGGATCATCTGGATTTCACCCACACCAATCCTGCAACGGGCCCGCTTTATATAGACAACGCAGAGGCAGGCGATGTGTTGGCAGTAGACATCCTGGATGTTCAGGTGGATGACAAGGGCGTTATGATGACCCTGGAGGGCTATGGTGCACTGTGGCCGACTTGTGAACTGCGGACTAAGATCGTTCCTATTAAAGATGGTTATGCCCATTTCAATGACGTGGTATGGCCCATTGATCCCATGATTGGCGTTATTGGAACCGCTCCTGACGGCGAGCCTGTGCCGTCGGGATATTCCTTTAACGGCGGCGGCAATATGGACAGCCGCCTTATCAAGAAGGGCGCTACTGTCTATTTTCCGGTCCGTGTTCCTGGAGCCCTGCTGGCCATGGGAGATATCCACGCCACGATGGGCGATGGCGAAGTCTGTGAGACAGGGATTGAAATCACCGGAGAAATTTTGGTCCGCGTCAGGATTGTCAAGAATTTTAAACTGAACTGGCCTGTGACGGAAACAGAGGACTTTTGGTTTGTTAATACCAATGGCCGCACTTGTGATGTTGCCATCCAACGTGGCTATGAGGAACTTCAGCGGCTTGTGATGAACGCTTACGGCTGGGACGCTACGGATGCTACCTTCTATCTTTCTGCCCAGGCACGTCTGGAAGCCAATCAGGCTGTGTTGGATGTTAATGAGACGGATGAAGAAGGAGATACTTTCCGCGTTGGTGTCCCCAAGCTCTCTTCTAAGCCTCGTCTCATTCCGTGATGAGAGTTATTGATATCGGGATTTGCCGGCAGCTCTCTTTCTATCATGCATTTTTCTTTAAAAAGTTTAACAGGACATTTGGAATGTTGGAGCAGGACGCCTGGATGGCGACTGCTCCAATATCATTTGCGACCATGGGCATACCGTATACAACGCAGGAAGCCTTGTCCTGGCCGATGGTGTACGCGCCCGCCTGACGCATTTTCAAAAGCCCCTTTGCCCCGTCAGAACCCATTCCGGTGAGGATGATGCCGATCCCATCAGAAGCCGCGGAGGATGCCATAGAATCAAACAGCACGTCAACGGAAGGCCGGTGGCCGTTTACCTTCTGCCCGGCGAAGCAGGATACCGTGTAGGTGTTTCCCACCCTCACAACGCGCATCTGTTGATTGCCCGGAGCGATCAGGACCTGTCCCCGGCGTATCCTGTCGCCGTTGACCGCTTCCTTTACCTTCATCTGACAGAGTCTGTCCAGGCGTTGTGCATACATGGCCGTAAAGCCTTCCGGCATATGCTGTGTTACGACGATCCCTGGCGTATTGGCAGGCAGTCTGCGCAGGACTTCCAGGGTGGCTTCCGTTCCTCCGGTGGAAGCGCCGATGGCGATGATCGTGCGGTCCAGGAAAGGTGACGCATCGGGAAGCTGCCAGGCGGAAAATGGGGAAGTTCTGCCCGTTTTCCCTTCGGTCTCCATTTTGCTGCCTGCCGGAGGAATTGCGAACGGACATCTTACGTGCGCCCTCGATGCGATCAGCAGCTTCGTAAGGAGCTGTCTGGTGAAATTCTCTCTGGAATTGGGGGCGGACATATCCGGTTTGCGCAGGAAGTCCACAGCGCCGCAGGACAGCGCTTCCAGCACATTCATATTCAACGAGGAGACCAGGATCACCGGGATCGGGTATTCCGGCAGCAGGCGCTTGAGAAAATCAATGCCGTTTTCTCCTGGCATTTCCACATCCATTGTGATGATATCCGGCCTCTGGCGTCTGATCGCTTGCAAGGCAAGCGTGGTGTTTAAGGCATATCCCATCACATGGAAACGGGGATTTAAAGTGGGTATGACCGATGTCAAAAAGCGGCAGAAAACCAGAGAGTCATCCACCACCAGAATATTCAGAGCTTGATCTCGCATAGCATTACTGTTCCTTTCTGCGGTATATGGCAGGCATGACGTAACTGTAGGAAGTGGACATTCTGTTCAGGCTTTCCGAGTGTCCGATCAGCAGATAGCCGCCCGGATTGGTAGCCTGATAGAAACGTTCCGTGAGCGCTTCCTTGGTGGCCTGATCAAAATAGATCATTACATTCCGGCAGAAAATTACGTCGAATTTGATCCGGAACCGGATCGGATCCATCAGATTGAAGGTCTTGAAAATGACATTCGATCGTAACGAATCCTTTACCTGCCACATACCGGGGTGGGAGGAAGGAGTAAAATAATTGTTTTTCCATGAGGGAGGTTCTGCAGGGACTCCTCATCATAGATACCTTCCTTTGCGGCAGCCAGCACCTTTTGGGAAATATCGGTAGCCAGCACTCTGGTATCCCACAGGGAGGCTTCCTTTCCGAAAAATTCCTTCAGGATCATGGAAATGGTATAAGGTTCCTGCCCGCTGGAGCATCCAGCGCTCCAGATACTCAGGACGCGGTCTCTGGAATGGATCTGCTTCAGCCAGGGAAGGATCGTGTCACGGAAGAACTTAAAATGCTCTTCTTCACGAAGAAAATAGGTATAGTTCGTGGTCAGCCGGTTCAGCATTTCCTCGATATCAGCAGGGATCCGTGCTGAGAGCAGATGATCGACATAGTCATGAAAATCATCGTATCCAAGGGAGTACAGATATCCCGACAGCCTTCCGGAGATCAGCGGCCTCTTTTTGGAAAGATCGATCCCGTAATTCGTTTTGACAAAGCTTACAAGTCTGTGAAAATCATTATCATTTATCGTCAGCAATTTCCATTTCCTCCCTACTGCTGGATAAGTGCATCCAGATTCAGCAGGAGAACTACGGCGCCGTCCGGAGAGGTGAAAAGTGAGTTTGCCAGTTCCTGCCGGTTTTCTACAGGTATGGGAGAAAGGGCGGACGGGTCCAGGTGGATCACCTGCGTGACGGAATCTACGATAATACCCACCCTTTCTCCTCTTACTTCGAGGATGATGATGCAGCCGGAATCCGGATTTTCCGGCGCTGTCTCTCCCAGACGGAGACGCATGTCCAGGATAGGAATGATCTGGCCCCGTACATTGATGATTCCCCTTATATAATCCGGAACGAGAGGAATGGCGGTAAGGGTATAGCTGGTTATGATCTCAATAACATGATCGGTGTTGACGGCAAAGAACAGCCTGCCGGAAAGAAAAGTCAGATAATTGCGGTTCTCTTCGGAAGACGCAGCCTCTTCCTCCGTATAAATTTCCTCAGTCATAGATACCTCCGTTTCTTTTTTTCATTCATCTGCATACAGCGAAATCTTATGGTTGAGCCGGCATTTAAAGCGTGCGCTGGAAAGCCTGATAGACATTCGCAACGTCAAGAATGATGCTGATATTGCCGTCGCCCAGGATCGTGCAGCCGCTGATCCCGGAATCTTTGATCCCAAAGCGGCCCAGGTAGGCGGGAACTGGTTTTACTACGACCTGCTGTTCCCCGATCAGTTCGTCAATGAAAATACAGTAGGAAAGGTCGCTTGCTTCCACCCACATAAGGAGCCCCTCTTCAATGGAGGCCGCATGTCCCTGAATGCCGAACAGCTCCGCGATCCGCACAAGGGGATAGTAGTGGTCCAGACAGCGGATCATTTCGTGATTTTCCGTATCAAAGGTAATGTCCTTTTCGGATGCCTGGAAAGTCTGGCGGATATTGGAAACCGGAATGGTAAAAATGGATTCTCCCACGCTCAGCTCCATTCCGTCCACGATGGAGAGGGTGAGGGGAAGCTTCAGCGTAGTGGAACTCCCTTTCCCTTTTTCACTTGTAATGATCACAGTGCCTCCAAGCGCCTCCACATTCCGCTTGACCACGTCGAGGCCCACGCCCCTGCCGGAATACTCGGTGACCGTTGTGTTCGTGGAAAAGCCGGGGAGCATCAGCAAAGACAGGATCTCCTTCTGGCTGTATTCTTCCTTAGGCTTGGTGAGCAGTCCATGTTTTTCGGCCTTGGCAAGGATGGCGTTAGGATCCATTCCCCGTCCATCGTCAGAAACGGACAGGATGATCTCATTGCCCGTATGCTCTGCGCTCAAAATGATCTCCCCTTGGGGATCTTTTCCGGCTGCGATCCTTTCTTCCGCCGTATCTTCGATCCCATGATCCATGGAGTTCCTGACGATATGCATGATGGGGTCGCTGATGTTGTCAACGATGCTTTTGTCCACTTCCGTATCTTCTCCGATCACCGTCAGGCGAACGTCCTTATTCAGATCCTTTTTCATATCCCGGACGATCCGGTTCATCCGTTGAAAGACGCTGCTTACGGATACCATCCTGAGGGACATGGAGATATCCTGCAGGTCATCTGTCAGTTTCCGGAGCTGGCGTGCTGATTTCATAAAATTGTCAAGCTTCAGGTTCTTCAGGTCAGGGGAAGAAACCAGCATAGATTCTGTGATGACGATTTCTCCCACAAGCGCCATAAGATTGTTCAGTTTGGAAAGGCTGACATTGATCAGATTCTGTTTTGCTGTGCCGGAGGCTGAACCTGCAGCTTTCTTGGCGGGAGCCGGATGGGAAGGGGCATAAGGATGATCGGACTGCTCTGTTTTCCCTGCGGCTTGGGCCGACTGCGCGGAAGCGGCGGCAGATTTTTCCTGTGCCGGAGCTTCCTTCTTCCATTCAGCAGTCTCCAGAACCTCATAAGAACTGATATTTGCGGACTGGCTGATCAGCTCTGCAGCTTTGTCCGCGTCCTTGCGGGTGGAGAACAGGAGGTAAAAACCGTCCTTTACGATGAGGCCGGCAGTATCCGGGTCAGAATCAACATGTTCAGGATAGCAGCCGCCCTCCAGACCGTTTTCCTGCAGGAAATGCTGGAGCATGTAAGCCCGCAGATTTTCCATGCCACATCCGGCATCAAAGAAGACGCGGACGGCAAATGGAGATGCCTGAACAGGGCCGGGCAGGCCGGAGTCGGCGTTTTGTGCCGGTTCAGAAGAGGGGGAAGAAGGATCCCCTTTGGAGGCTGAAGAACCGGATTTTGCGTCTTTTCCCGCCCCGCCGCTGATTTTTGCAAGAAAATTGTTTATTTCTTCCGTGATCCCTTCGATATTATCAGTAAGAGGTTCGTTGTTTTCTACCTTCTGGATCTCGTCGCGGAGCATATCGGTAGATTTGAACATGAGATTGAAAAGTTCCGATTTTTGATCGGCGTCCAAGCCATCGGTCCCGTTTTCACGGATATAGTAGAACAGGTCTTCTATATGGTGTGCGATCGTCATGAGGGAATTGAATTCCAGCATGGCGGAAGAACCCTTGATGGTGTGCATGCTGCGAAAGATCTCATTTACATCATCCTGAGTGAAATTTCCGTTTTTTTCCGCGTTGATCAGGATTTCGTCCGTCTGGTCCAGAAGCGAATTGGTTTCAAACAAGTAAGTATCAAGTAAATTGTCCATGGAATTGTCCATCTGTAACACCGCCTTATATGAGTAATGATAAAAACCTATATTACATATATCGGATAAGACGGGCAAAAAATAAATTACTGGAGAAGAAAAAATGGCTAATGTATTAAAAGTGACCACGCCCACGGTGGAGAGGACAAACCTGAATCCGGTCCGTCCGGAGGGAAATCTGCAGGCACAGGATCTGAAGGTACAGAATCCTGTATCCACGGAAAGGGTTACGCGTCCGGATGTCAGAAACGATGCCGCAGCGGAGAGCGGAGACCAGAAGCTCAGGTTAAATTACGGATCAAACTTCAGCGCTTTTGTAAAAGGCTTGGGAAAAAATCCGGAGCTGATCGGCACACTGTCACGTCTGATCCAGGCCGGACAGGGCATGCAGGTGGAATCAGGGATCGGCGAGGATACGGCGGAAGAAATTTCAGCCCTGCTGAATATGATCCATGTGCAGGAAGGGGAAATGCAGGGACTGATGAAGAATCAGCTTGAGGCGGCAACCCGGTTCCGCAGCCCCTTTTTTGATCTCCTCCGGCAGGCGCTTTCGGAAACGGATTCTCCAGACCTGCAGCAGGATCTGCTCCGTTTTGTGAAAAGATATGTTGATGTGACTTCTGCCAGACATTTGCAGACACAGTTGAAGGACACCCTCGATGCGGCCCGGGACCGCATGCTGAAAAAATCGGCCGAGACATTTTCAGGAAAAATGGAAGGGCTTTTTGAAACAAAGGACGGCAGGATGCAGATCCCGGAGGATGTCAGACGGCTCAAGGGAGAGATCCTCCCTTTTTTGAATGCCTACATTACCGCTTCCCATGACAGAGGAAGCCTGCGTGAGCTGACTGCGAATCTCGCCCTGCTGTTATCCCGCTATGAGAACGCAGACCGGGCGGAGCTTCTCAATGATTTTAACAGACTGCAGGAATATGCGGTATTTCAAAAATTTTTTGGGAAAATAGACACAAAGCAGTTTGACGCGCTCCTTACGCGCATGGAAGAACTTCAAAGGCAGAACAGTGCGGAAAATCAGAAGCTTTACGATGTGATAAAGGATGGGCTCATGGGAAAAGAAGGAAGCCAGGTCAAACAGCTTGCGGGGAATCTTCTGCAGTCTCTTCTCCTGAACGAGAGCGTATATATGCCCCTGCTTCATCTGGTCCTTCCCATGAACGTGGATGGCAGGCTGCTGTATTCAGAAGCGTGGATCGATCCGGACGCGGCAAAACCGCAGGGAAGGCAGGAAGAAAAGAAGAACGCTGTGAGGGCCCTGATCAAATTTGATATCCAGGAGGTTGGCTTTTTTGACCTTTACCTGTACTATTTTGACGGAAAGGCTGACGTGCAGTTAAATTATCCTGATTCGTATAAAGGAAAAGAGGGGGAGATCAGGGAAAATATGAGACGGATCATGAAAGAACGGGGGATCGACTGCGGTACACTGGTCCTGGAAAGCTCGGAAGGATCGATACCGCTCTCTGAGGCGTTCCCTGAAATTTATGAGAGGAGGAATACGATCAATGTCAGAGTTTAGCAGAAAACTGTCTCAAAAGGCGGTGGCTTTAAGCTATGATGAGGAGAAACACGCCGCGCCCATCGTCGTTGCTTCCGGTTCCGGATATATGGCAGACAAGATCGTGGAACTGGCGGAACAGAACGGGATCCCGGTATATGAGGACAGTTCGCTTACGACGCTTCTTACCCAGCTGGATCTGGGAAGTGAGATCCCGGAGGAGCTGTATCAGGCAGTCGTGGACATCTATGTATATTTCCTGAATTTTAATAAAGAAAAATAAAACATTCCCGTAGGAAAGACGATGTTGGGACCGACCTTCCTGCGGGAATATTATTTTGCACCGGCCGGCGCATCGACAGCGACGGCTTCAGATCAGATTCAATATTTATCAGAGGTAAAGTCAAAATCGGTGGGAGCGGAATATCCCGTATCCATGGCGGGGGCTGCCGCCGGTTCCTTATGGCTTTCCACAGGCTGCTCCCCGGCTTTGGAAGTGAGCTGGAATTGTCCGACCAGTCTCTTCAGTATCTGAGCCTGTCCGGAAAGCTCTTCGCTCGCGGCTGCGCTTTCCTCGGCGGTAGCAGAATTGGTCTGGACAACACTGGAGATCTGGTCTATGCCCTGAGTAACCTGGCTTACTGCATTGGATCCGGATGTGGTAGAATCCACGATCTTTACGATCATATCCGTTACCTCCAGCGCAGAGCGCACGGTATTGTCCAGTCTTTCCACAGTGGCATCCGTAAGGCTCTTTCCTTTTTCAATGGCCTTCGTAGAATCAGAGATGAGTACGGAAGTATCCTTGGAAGCTTCCTGCGATTTGCTCGCCAGATTACGGACCTCATCGGCAACCACCGCAAAGCCCTTTCCAGAAGCGCCTGCACGGGCCGCTTCCACAGCCGCGTTTAAAGCCAGGATATTGGTCTGGAAGGCGATGTCCTCAATGGTCTTGTTGATCTTGGCGATCTCATGAGATTTTTCAAAGATTTCATTCATGGTAAGAGACAGCTCTTTCATCTGTTCATTGCTGGCCGTCATCTCGTCTCCTACCGAATTCACATGGCTCTTTACCTCCTGGGCATTTTTCGCCGTTTCCTGAAGCTGGTTGGAAATATCGTTGCTGGTCGCTGCGATTTCCTGAACGGAGCTTGCCTGCTCTGTCGCTCCCTGGGAGAGGGCCTGCGCACCGGAAGCAACTTGGTCCGAGCCGGAGGCAACCTGATCCGCTGTCTGGTTGATCTGATACAGTGTGCTGTCCAGGGTATCGATCAGTTTCCGGATAGAAAGCTGGACCAGACGGAAATCTCCCAGAAAATCAGGATAGTGCTTCACATTCAGATTGCCTTCGGAAAGAAGCTCCATGCTTTCGTTGATAGAGTTCATATAGTAGGCGATCCGCTGGCTCATGGAGCGGATGCCGTCTGAGAGCTGGCCAAGCTCATCCTTAGAATTATAGGCAAGGGTGATGGAGAGATGGCCGTTTTCCATGCTGGACACCGCCTGCTGGATCTCGCGGATCGGAACGAGCAGGCTCTTTAAGAGCGCCAGGGAAAGGATAACCGTTACGATAATGGCGGCGATTGGGAAGACGATCATGAATACGATGGCGATCGTTGCATTTCTCGTCGCGCCGGCATAGGAAGCGGAAGCTTCATTTTCCGTATTGTTGCCGAGCTGGCTGATCAGGCTGTAGCTTTCATCCAGGACAGGAGCATAATCGTTCAGCAGAAGTTCCTGAGCTCTTGCCTTATCTGCAGAGCTAGAAGAGGCGGCAAGGGAAATGATCTCTTCATAGGTGCTGTCTGCATCATCCAGCGTAGATGTTATGTTAGCCAGAAGGGAAAGATCCTCCTGATAGATCAGGTTATCCTGAAACCAGGACAGGTCAGAATCAAATTGTGTAACTGCTTTTGCAGCCTGGTCCAGATAACGGGATGCCTCTACAGGATCCGACGACATGACGGCATAGGACAGATACTCCGCAACGCTTCTAAGAGTACCGCTTGCCTCAGTTGTCCGATTGGTAATGGAATGGTCGTTGAGATAAAAATCCTGATAATTGGACCGCAGGGAAAAAATGCCGAACAGTCCTGCTGCCACAGTGATACAGAATAGTAAAATAATAATGGCAAAGGTACCGTACAGCTTTTTGTTGATTGGCAGATTCTTCATGATATGTTATCCTCCTCGTTTTTTTGGCCTCAGCCTTTTGGGAAAAGTTCTGGCGAATATTTCCCGGATTTAGAAAGTGCTTATAAATATATATCGTTTAAAAGAGAAAATTGTTAATCAGGATGCGCAAACTTTTTTTGACGGAGGTTTTTGCCGCGCGGGCTTAATAACCTGCAAAAGTCTTCGATATAGATTATGAAAACTTTAAACAAGGAGGAATTCGATCATGGCTTATCAGTTTACCAAGGATCTGGAGACAGGAAATACATTGATAGATACGGAGCACAGAAAACTTATCAATGCGATCAACGCGCTTTTGGACGCCTGTTCACAGGGAAAGGGCCGCAGTGAGATCAAAAAGACAATGGATTTCCTGCAGGCATACACAGACAAGCATTTCAGCGATGAAGAGGCGCTTCAGCGGCAAAGCGGGTATCCTGGATATGCGGCGCATAAAACCTATCATGAAACCTTTAAACGGACGGTGAGCAGTCTTGCCAAACGTCTCGACCAGGAAGGACCGAGCGTTGCGATAGTGGGTGAGATCAACCATGCGTTGGCAGACTGGTTCATCAATCACATTAAAACGCAGGACGTGAAAGTTGCAGCACACATCCGGAATGTGGGATAAACGAATGAGCAAAACGGACAGTCAGGAAAGAGGATACGGCAAGGAGGAAAAGGAGCTGCTGTTTGCGCTGGATATTGGCACGCGAAGCCTGGTCGGTGTGGCCGGGCGTCTGGAAGAAAACAAAGTCAGAGTTCTAGCCATGGAGATCCAGCCGCACAACAGAAGAGCCATGCGTGACGGGCAGATCGAAGATATCAGGGAAGTCGCCAGACAGGCCGTTGTCGTAAAGGAACGTCTGGAAGCAAAGCTCGGCGTTCCTTTAAAAAACGTGTATGTCGCTGCCGCGGGACGTGCGTTAAAGACCTGCCAGGCTTCTTTTGAGCTGAAAATGGAGCAGAGGGTCCGCATCGACGAAGAAGTGGTGAGCAGACTGGAAGCCGGAGCGATCAGCCTCGCAGAAGAAACGTTCCGCAGCCAGGAAGGAGAACAGGAAAAGTTCTTCCTGGTAGGTTACAGTGTGTCACAGTACCTTCTGGAGGGCTATCCGATGACAAGCCTGCTGGATCATTCCGGAAAAGAAATGTGCGCAGATATCATAGCCACTTTCCTGCCGGAACAGGTGGTGGAAAGCCTGTATTCCGCCATGCGTATGGCGGGGCTTTCCATCGCCGGGCTGACGCTTGAGCCGATCGCGGCGATCAATATTGCGATTCCCGAGAAGATCAGGCTGTTAAATCTGGTACTTGTGGACATTGGAGCGGGAACCAGTGATATTGCTTCGTGCCGGAATGGAAGCGTTACAGGGTATACGATGGCGACTGTGGCCGGTGATGAGATCACAGAAGCTCTGATGCAGGAATATCTGCTGGATTTTGACACTGCAGAGGCAGTCAAAACAGAAGCGGGTATATGCGATGAAGTCAGCTTCAGGGACATCCTCGGCAATATACGGAAGGTCCCTTCCTCAGACATCTTTCAGGCAGTTGACGGTGTGAGCGATGAGCTCAGCGGAGAAATTGCAGAAAAGATCGTCCAGGTCAATGGGGGATGCCCTTCTGCGGTATTTCTTGCCGGCGGCGGAAGCAAGCTGAAGGGCCTCAGGGAAAAGATCGCACAGCGGCTGGGTATGGAAGAAAACAGGGTAGCTGTCGCGGGTGATTTTTTTCAAATGAACTGTATCTCAGAGGAAAATATCAATGATCCGGAATATGCCACCCCGCTTGGGATCCTCGTATCGGCGGGGCTTGGCCTGATCCATGACAATTACCGCATCATGCTGAACCATTCGCCCGCACGTCTGTTTGGGAACGGAAACCTTACGGTACGCGATGTGCTGCTGATGAACGGGTATACCTATCGTGATATGGTGGGAAGCTCCGGACGGAACCTTGTCATTACTGTAAATGGTCAGAGAAAAGTATTCAGCGGGAGTGTGGCCGTCCCGGCTGTGATCATGATCAATGGAAAAGAAACTTCTCTGACCAGCCGCATCCATCCGGGAGACGCCATTTGGTTCGTCCCGGCCAGGTCCGGAGAGAACGCCTCCCTCTCCGCAGCCCAGGCGCTCGGCCTTTCCGAAAATGACAGGGTGCTGTTAAACGGGAAGGAACAGGATGCGTCTGTCATGCTCCACAGCGGCGATGTGCTGGCGGAACTTGCCGCTGCGCCGAAAACGGAGGAAAACAGGAAAGAAGAAATGCAGATCTGGCTGAACAATGAGGCGGTATCTCTCCAGCCCAAGGCGGACGGCCAGCCTTACTATCTTATGGATATGCTGCCGAGAGTTGATATTGATTTCCAGAAGATAAAACATCCGGTACAGCTTCTTGTGAATGGAGAGGAATCCGGATTCCGCCGTCTGCTGAAGGCAGGGGACAGGGTTGTGATCCGGGAAACGGAGGAGTGATCATCATAACATATTTATATGATATTAACAGACAGTTTCGGAGCCTTTTTTTCGGTTCAGGGATTTTATCCATTCTGAACTGCTTGATCGCATTTGCGCTTGAACTGCCTTTCCTACCGGAATTCTATCTGTTATCTGCACTGGTCTTTGTCTTCTCCGGTTGTTTTGCATCGCTGCATTCTTTCGTGCTTTTTTATCTGCTGAGCTTTTCTGTTACGATGTGCCAGTCCCTTCTTACAGTCTATGTCCTGGGTGACGACTGCGGAATTCAGCTTTATCTGCTTGCCCTTCTGGTGCCGGTCCACTATATCCGTATGACGGATCATTCAAAAGCCTTTCAGAACTGCTTTATTATTGGCGTCAGCTGCGCCTGTATTGCCGGATATCTGATCTCGGATGAGATCATAGATGACTTCTTACATCCCCTTGGCTATATAGATCAGTTTTCGGAACTTTTTTTTACATTTAAAAATGTGGTGGGGAGTCTTACGCTGCTGGTTTATGTTGGAAATACATTTGCTCGCGGATATCAGAAAGAATTCCAAAGGCTGGCTGACAGAAGCAGCAGCTTTGAAGTAAAAGCGCAGCATGACGTTCTGACCGGGCTGAAAAACCGCCGGGGCGCTGAATCCGTATTAACCCGCATGTACCAGGAATGGAAATATACCCGGATCCCATTCACGGTTGCGATCGGGGATATTGACAATTTCAA
The DNA here is from genome assembly GCA_019118445.1 of Candidatus Eisenbergiella merdipullorum. Classification (GTDB taxonomy): domain Bacteria; phylum Bacillota; class Clostridia; order Lachnospirales; family Lachnospiraceae; genus Eisenbergiella; species Eisenbergiella merdipullorum. Next base: position 17,109 of record DWYY01000108.1, read on the forward strand.
ACAGGTCAATGACAGATATGGCCATGAGGCAGGAGATATGGTTTTAGTGGATCTGAGCAGGTTGGCACAGGGAAAGCTTCCGGGGAATGCTATGATCTGCAGATGGGGCGGGGAGGAATTTTTGTTCGCCATTCCGGGAAAGCTGGAACAAACATGCTTTTATTTGGAAGAAATCCGCAAAACAGTCGAAAATCACCCCTTTCTGTATGAAGGAAGTCTGTGCCGTGTGACGATCACCATAGGCGCGGCACAGTCCTGTCAGGGCGATTCTCCGCAGGAACTGATCCGGAAAGCGGACCAGCAGATGTATGAAGGGAAAAGGGCGGGAAGAAATCAGCTTGTCTATGGAGATTCAGAAAGAAAAGGTAAAAAACAGAATGAAAAAGACGGAAGCGCCCTGGGAGTATCTGGAGGACCTGAATGAGATCATATATGTAACGGATATCCAGACGAACGAACTGTATTACATGAACCGCTGTGCCAGGGAAAAATATTCGATATCCTCACAGGAGGATTATATCGGGAAAAAATGTTACAGGCTCCTGCAGGGAAAGGATAAACCCTGTATGTTCTGTAACTCTTCTTCTCTGAAAGAGACAAAATTCGCAGAGTGGAGTTACCAGAATCCGGTTCTTGACCAGAGGTTTCTGATGAAAGACACGCTTGTGGACTGGAACGGAAAAAAATACCGTCTGGAAATAGCGATAGATGTGGACAAACAGGCATTGGAGCGGGAAGAACTGATAAAACGTCTGGAATATCTCAGCTATCACGACCAGCTGACAGGAGCCCTGAACCGATATGCATTGGAGAAGTATTCGGATGGAGAGGCTTCCTGGCAGGCGGTTGGCGTCGTGTACTGTGATATAGTCGGTCTGAAAAATGTAAATGACCTGCAGGGACATACGGAAGGAGACAGACTGATCGTCAGGGTATTCCAGACATTGGCGGAGATATTTTCAGGCGGAAGGGTTTACCGCTTGGGAGGAGATGAATTCCTCGCGGTCTGGCCGTGTGCGGATGAAAACGAGCTGGAGATACAGATCGACCTGCTGAAACGGGAGCTCATGTCGAGAAATTGTAATCTGTCCATTGGCAGCGCATGGGCCAGAAAAGAGGAAAAGAATATGCACGCCCTGGTGAAAGCTGCGGATGAAAGTATGTACCAGGCAAAAGAACGCTATTACCAGCAGCTTGATCTGGAAATGGGCAATGGAAACGGCAGACGGAAAAGAGGGGAAAAAGAAAAAAGGAAAGAACGGGAGGACGGTCCTTCTTTTCTGGAATTTACCAGGAATTATAATTTTGATTCGGAAATTTTCTTTCAGTCCATGGCGATGGAGGATGCGCCGGTATATCTTTTCTGCGGTGATATGCAGAAAAACATGTTTTTCATATCGGATAATCTGAAAAAGGATTTTAATTTTCCGGATAACCTTGTTTACGATTTTATCACTCTTTTGGAGCAGAGGATCTGCGAAGAGGACAGGCAGAGGCATAAGGACAAAATGATGGAGGAGATCAGGGAAAAAAGGACTTCCCACAGCATCCGGTACCGCATTTATAACAGACGGGGGGAGCCTGTCTGGATCCATTGCAGCGGAAAAATGAAATGGGATGAAAGCAGGTCACAGCTTCTCTTTTTTTCGGGAAGTATGATTCTCATGGATCGGGATGCAGATATGGATCCGGCAACAGGGATGAAAAAGCTCTCCAGTGTGCTGAACCGTGTATGCCGGGAACAGAGGGAGGTGATGATCCTGTGTTTTTCCTTAAACAGCTTTGCCGAGATCAACCAGCTTCTGGGACGCAGAGTTGGGGATGAAATTTTGTGGGAAATCGGTTGTGGGCTGAAAAGTGAGCTGGGAGATGATTTTGTGCTCGCAAGGATGGACGGGATGCGGTTCATGGCGCTGTCCGGGAAGGTCTTTGATCCTGAGGCTCCCACAAAAAAGATCCATTCAGTGGTACGTGATGTCTACAGGCGCCATGGGGCGAATATCATCTATCCATGTTCCGTGGGTCTGCTCAGAAGCCCAAGAGACGGAGCGGATGCCGTTACCCTGACAGAAAATGTATCTGCCGTTCTTTATGCGGCGAAGAGACAGCCTGAATGCAGATATCTGGAGTTCGTCCCGGAAATGGCAGAAAGCTATCGGAACAGATCGGATCTGGAGATGGCCCTGAATGACTGTATCAACCGGCAGTTTGAAGGGTTCCGGCTTGTGATCCAGCCTCAGATCGAAGCAGAAAGCGGGCGCATTTACGGAGGAGAGATCCTGCTCAGATGGAATTACGGAGGAGAAGATATTTCCCCCGCCAGATTTATCCCATTGCTTGAATTCACCGGCCTGATCATACCGGTCGGGAAATGGGTGATCAATCAGATGGCCTGTTTCTGCCGGCAGATCCTGGACATCAGGTCCGATTTTCTGATCTCGTTCAATGTTAGCTACTGTCAGATTTCAGACAGGACATTGGTGGATTTTCTGAAAAAGACGCTGAAGGCGCATCAGATTCCGGGACAGAACATCCTGATCGAACTGACGGAAAACCATTCTGATGAAGTCCCGGAAATGCTTGAAAAATTTATCACAAGCTGCAAGGAAGAGAAAATCCGCTTCGCTCTGGACGACTTTGGAAGCGCTTATTCCAGCCTGCAGCTCCTGCTCAAATACCCAGCGGATGTGATAAAACTGGACAGGGCGCTGTTAAAGGAGATCACTTCCTCAGAGGAAAAGAAAAATTTTATCCTGAGTATCGTATATGCCTGTCACAGATTCGGGAAAAAGGTTTGCGTGGAAGGGGTCGAAAGGAAAGAAGAGCTGGATGCCGTTCTCCAGACAGGCTGCGATTACATTCAGGGTTTCTATTTTTATAAGCCGATGGAAATGGATGAGTTGTGCAAGATCCTGCTGGATCATGCTTAGGAGGAGCGTTTTGATAACAGAGATTGTAGAGAAATTCATTTTAAATAACAGGGGGGCAGCTTGCGAAGTAATGTCCTCAGAGAACGAGCTGCTTTATGTCGGGTTTGTAGGTATCTATGAAAGGCGGGAGGGGATTGTTCAGATCGGACTGCGCAGAGGGAAGGAAACGCCCCAGGGCTATGAATTTGACACGCCGGTAAAAATAAAGATCACCCCGCTGCGCGAGAAAGGCCACAGCCTGCTTTTCGGGAGCGTTTTTCGATGCGATAGGGATTTTTGGTTTATCAAACCGGAAAAGCTGATGCGGTATGAAGAAAACCGCGAAGTATTCCGGCAGCATGTGGATCTGGTTGGACGGATCAGTACCGGCAAAGGAGAGCCGGAAGAATTGTGCAGGCTGCAGGATATCAGCCAGACCGGCGTATGCTTTGTGAGCAGTCATCATTATGAAGTGGGAGAAAAAGTAAAACTGTCAGACATTCAGATAAGGGAAAACGGACAGATCTATCATTTCCTCTGCCAAATCGTGCGTGTACAAAAGATGGAGGGACCGGAGCCTTCGGATAAAAAAAGGAATCCCATTGTTGAATGGAAATACGGGTGCCGATTTGTTGATATGGAAAAAAAGGAACAGAATATGCTGGGACGCGATATTTTATACCTTCAGGCACAGAGCCTGAATTAGAAATGCCGATCGGTTCAGATGAGAGCCGGTCGGTTTTTTAAACCTGCGCTGATGCGACATAAAAAAAGACAACTTGTCAAAAGATTCTCTTATTCTTTTGAAAGCACAAAATTATAATGAAAGTACAAAGAAGCGAAGCAGAGCGGAGAAAATCAGAGATTTTCTCCTGGGAATTGGACTTACGTCCAATTTCTCACGAATTTAATGCCGCCTGCGGCAGCGGGAAAGGCGGAGAAAACCTGCGGTTTTCTCCTGGGAATTGGACTTACGTCCAATTCCACACTAATTTAATGCCGCCGTTCGGCGGCAGAAAGAGAGGAAGAAATGGAAAAAATGAGAATGCGGGGAGCGACGCTTCCGGGAAACAGCACGGTGGAACTGAAGGAATTCGACATCCCCAAGCCGGGCCATGGACAGGTGTTGATCCAGACGAAGGCCACGACGATCTGCGGAAGCGACATCCGCTGCATCTACAGAGCGCATGTGGGAAAAGGACCGGAAGGCTATGTACCCGGCATGATCGCGGGACATGAGCCCTGTGGCGTGATCGTGGAAGAAGGCGAGGGGCTTCGCCGCTTTAAGAAGGGCGACAGGGTGATCGTGTATCACATCTCCGGCTGCGGCGTGTGCAACGACTGCCGCAGAGGCTATTACATTTCCTGTAAGAGCCCCTTCCGTCAGGCATACGGCTGGCAGAGAAACGGCGGAATGGCGCCTTACATCCTGGCGGAGGAAAAGGATCTGATCGCGCTTCCGGACGAGCTGACCTACAAGGACGGCGCGCAGGTGGCCTGCGGCTTCGGCACGGTCTATGAGGCCATCGAGAAGATCGGCGTGTGCGGAAACGACGCGGTCCTGGTGACCGGACTGGGACCGGTGGGCCTGGCGGCGCTGATGCTGGCAAAGGCAATGGGCGCAAATATGCTCATCGGCGTGGAAATGAACGAATACCGCGTAGAGCTTGCGAAGAAGCTGGGCCTGGTGGATCATGTATTCACCCCTGACGAGGCGATGGACGGCATCATGAAGGTGACAAAGGGCAACGGCGTGGAGCGCGCCATTGACGCCAGCGCCAGCGACCCGGGACGGCAGCTTGCCATCCGCGCCACCAGAGAATGGGGAAAGATAGCTTTTGTGGGAGAAGGCGGAACCTGTACCTTCAATCCCAGTCCGGACATCATCCACGGCCAGAAGACCATCTACGGCTCCTGGGTAACCTCTCTGTGGAGAATGGAGGAGCTGGTTGAGAGACTGGTGCGCTGGGGCATCCATCCGGAAGACCTGATCACCCATGAATTCCCGCTGGAAAAGGCAGGAGAGGCATATGCCCTGATGGCCGGCGGAAACTGCGGCAAGGTTGCGGTGGTATTCGACTGAGACGGGAAGAAAAAAGGAGAAAGATGGAATGTCAGAGATCATAGAACAGAGCAAGATCCCGCGCAGGGCGCTGTATGACGGAACCACAGTCCCTGCAGTCGGAATGGGAACCTTTGGGAGCGATAAATACGGGGCGGAGCAGATCGCGGCGGCCGTTTACGGCGGGATCCATGCAGGCTACCGCCTGATCGACTGCGCTTCCGTTTACATGAATGAGGATAAGATCGGGGAATCCCTGACCCGCGTCATGCAGGAGGGCGTGGTGAAAAGAGAAGAGCTTTTCATCACCTCCAAGGTGTGGAATGATATGCATGCGGAAGGAAAGGTCATTGAGTCCTGTGAAAAGAGCCTGAAGGACCTGGAGCTTTCCTACATAGACCTGTATTTCGTGCACTGGCCCTTCCCCAACTACCATGCGCCGGGCTGTGACGGGGACTCCCGCAATCCGGATTCCAGACCGTTTAACCTGGAGGAATTCATGGTGACCTGGAGACAGTGCGAACGCCTGGTGGAGGAAGGAAAGGTCAGATACATCGGCATGTCCAATATGACGATCCCCAAGCTGGAGGCAGTGCTGCCTCTGTGCAGGATCAAACCCGCGGCGCTGGAAATGGAGCTGCATCCCGGCTTCCAGCAGCCGGAGCTGTTTGCTTATGCGAAGGCACATGACATCCTTCCGGTGGGATACTGCCCCATCGGTTCCCCGTCCCGCCCGGAAAGAGACCGGACGGCCCAGGACGTCGCAGATACACAGATGCCGGAGATCGTGGAGATCGCAAAGCGCCACAACGTACATCCCGCGCTCATCTGCTTGAAATGGGCGGCGCAGAGAGGACAGGTCCCGATCCCGTTTTCCGTGAAGGAGCCGCAGTATGTGAGCAACCTGAAATGTGTGACAGAGGATCCGCTGACCGATGAAGAAATGGAAACCATCCGTCTGGCAGACAAAAACTGCAGGCTGGTAAAAGGCCAGGTATTCCTCTGGCCCGGCGCGAAGGGCTGGGAGGACCTCTGGGATCTGGACGGAACGATCACGCAGTGAGCCGGAGGGCGGCGCAGATCAAGATCTGTGCCGCCTGCGGCGGTGAAAAAAGGAGAAAAACGTATGTTAAAAGGAATACCCAAAATCATATCTCCGGAGCTTCTGAAGGTTCTGTGCGAGATGGGACACAGCGACCGGATCGTGATCGCGGACGGCAATTTCCCGGCGGAATCCATGGGAAAGAACGCGAAGGTGATCCGCATGGACGGCCACGGTATCCCGGAGATCCTGGACGCTATCCTGCAGCTTTTTCCGCTGGATACCTATGTGGAAAAGCCGTTTAATCTGATGCAGGTCATGCCCGGAGACGACGTGGAGACGCCCATCTGGGATGTTTATGAAAAAATTGAGAAAAAGTACGAGCCCCGCGGAAAAGAAGCCATCGGACAGATCGAGCGTTTTGCCTTTTATGAGGAAGCGAAGAAAGCCTACGCCATCATCGCGACGGGGGAGACGGCGCTTTATGCCAATATCATGCTGCAGAAAGGTGTGGTGACGGACTGATGAAGGACATGTATGGATATTTGAAAGAGATCGATGAAGTGATCGCGCGCGGTCCCTATAAGGACGACTGGGATTCTTTAAGCGCCCATCCTCTGCCTGAGTGGTTCCGGAAGGCAAAATTCGGCATTTTTATCCACTGGGGCGTTTACAGCGTGCCTGCCTTCGGCAATGAGTGGTACTCCAGAAATATGTACATTCAGGGCTCGCCGGAGTTTGAGCATCATGTGAAAACCTACGGTCCGCATAAGGATTTCGGCTACAAGGATTTCATTCCCATGTTTAAAGCGGAAAAGTTCAACGCTGAGGAGTGGGCGCAGCTTTTTGAAGAAGCAGGAGCAAAGTATGTGGTTCCCGTTGCGGAGCATCATGACGGCTTCCAGATGTACAAGAGTGAACTTTCCCACTGGAATGCGGCGGAGATGGGACCTAAGCGGGATACCCTGGGCGAGCTGTGCCGGGCGTTTGCGGAGCATGGTCTGGTAAACGGCGCTTCCTCCCACCGTGCGGAGCACTGGTTCTTCATGGGACACGGGAAGGAATTTGACAGCGATATCAAGGACCCCATGCAGCGCGGCGATTTCTACTGGCCTGCCATGCCGGAGCGGGATCATCATGACATTTTCAGCGAGCCCGCGCCGACAGAGGAATACCTTCAGGACTGGCTGACCAGAACCTGTGAGATCATCGACGAATACCACCCTAAGCTCATTTACTTTGACTGGTGGATCCAGCATCAGTCCTTCCGCCCTTATCTGAAGAAGCTGGCGGCTTACTACTATAACCGCGCGGAGGAATGGGGCGAAGAGGTACTGATCAATTACAAGCATGACGCTTTCATGTTCGGTACCGCGGTGGTGGACATCGAAAGAGGCCAGTTCGCGGACGTGAAGCCCTATTACTGGCAGACGGACACGGCTGTAGCCCTGAATTCCTGGTGCTATACGGAGAACAACAGCTACCGCCCGGCTGCAGACATCATCTGTGACCTGGTGGACATCGTCAGCAAGAACGGGAATCTCCTTCTGAACGTCGGTCCCAAAGCGGACGGCACGATCCCTGAAGAGGATGCGGCGATCCTGCGGGAAATCGGCGCATGGCTGAAAGTGAACGGAGAGGCCATCTATGATACCCATCTCTGGAGAAAATACGGAGAAGGCCCCACGCAGGTGGTGGAAGGCCAGTTTTCCGACAAGATCAAGAAGGAATTCACCTCCGACGACATCCGTTATACCATGAACGGGGATAAACTGTACGCGATCGTGATGCGCTGTGCGCAGGACGGAAGCTATACCTTCCCGTCCCTCGGAAAGCAGGATGCATCCAGCAAGCCCAATTTTGCCGGGATCATCAAAGACGTATCCGTGCTCGGCTTTGATTCCCCCTGCGAATGGACGCGGGACGAGAGCGGCCTTCATGTGAAGGTGGACGGCGTGAAAACCGATAAGCCGGTCGTATTTAAGGTGGAGCTGGTTTAATGACGGCCTGCTCATAAATGGCAGAGAAAAAGGCGGGACCATCCTTTCCGGATGGTTCCGCCTTTTTTCAGGAACAGATATTTTTTCATCAGAAATGTGCGCTGTTATTTCCTGGGGAAGAAAAATGAGTTATAATGATTTCATTCAAATCGGATGAACGA
>DWYY01000109.1 GCA_019118445.1 Candidatus Eisenbergiella merdipullorum
ATTTCAAATCCCTCTGCGCCGAACATCTGTCTGAAAGCAAGACGTCCAATACGGCCAAAACCATTAATTGCTACTTTGACTGCCATTTTTAATTCCTCCTAAAAATGTTTTTTATATCATTCTGCCAGACACAACAAAGACCGCCGTGTGTGGCACGGCCTGTCCAATCATGTTTGACAAAATTTTATCAGCAGAATCATTGTACCTAATTCATCTAAAAATATCAAGACGTAAATCGAAAAATATTGGAAAATAAACAGATTTTACAGAAATTTTAGACTTGCTGGGCATTCCGGGGCGCATTGCCTTTTCCACGCACATGCGGTATACTTTCTGAAAAGCCGTCCCGGCCTAAGCATTTTCCGAAATGGACGGCGGAAGGGAGAATATTATGGCGATCAGAGCCGATTATCACCTACACTCTTCTTTTTCAGGAGATTCCGATGCCCCGATGGAGGCCATGATCCTGAGAGGGATCGAACTGGGGCTTACGCAGATGTGCTTTACGGAACATATGGATTTTGATTTTCCCGTAACGGAGGAGGCCCCGGCGGGAACCTTTGAGGTCAACACGGATTCCTATCTCTATGATCTTTTAAGATACAGAGAAAAGTATCGGGATAAGATCCGTATCCTGTTCGGTGCAGAACTGGGCCTTCAGGCATATCTCGTCCCCATGCAGGCCGCTTTTGCGCAGTCAAAGCCTTTTGATTTCATCATCGGTTCCTCCCACCTGTGTACGGGGAAGGACCCCTATCAGCCGGATTTCTGGGCAGGGCGGAGTGAGGAGGAAGCGCTCCGGGAATATTTTTCTTCCATAATAGAAAACCTGGAAACCTTCACAGACTTCGAGGTCTATGGGCATCTGGATTATGCGGTCCGCTACGCGCCCGAAAAGGATAAGAATTATTCCTATGAAAAATATGCGGATCTGTTTGAAAAGATCCTGGATCTGCTCCTGGAAAACGGGATCGGCCTGGAGGTCAATACGGGCGGGGTGCGTTATGGGCTGAAGGAGCTGCACCCCTGCACGGCTATTCTCCGCCGCTATCGCGAAAAGGGCGGAGAAATCGTGACTGTCGGTTCCGACGCTCACTGTCCCGCGGATCTGTGCCGTTCCTTCGACCAGGCGGAGGAAGTCCTGAAGGACTGCGGTTTTCATTATTACACGGTCTTTGAAAACCGTACCCCGCGCTTCATAAAACTCTGATTCCAGGGATCGATCCCACAGTCTCCGAAACGTCTCCGCTTTTTTTCAAAGACGCCCCAGGCGCGGCTTTACAAATGCCGCATCTGGGACGTCTTTCTTACAGGACCTGTTCTGCTTACTGTCCGCAGAGGACAATGATCTTATCCGGCGTGGTCTGCGGCGGAATGCTCCTAGTTGTCTGGCTGTAGAGCACCACCAGCGTATGGCCGCCGGGATTTCCAAGGAAGGTCTGGTTGTTCTGTGTCACCACAACGGTGGCCGGCGACAGATTTAACTTCAGCCCCTGGTCGCTGCTTAAAAATACATTGTTGAAATAGCCCACATACACCATCTGCCCATCCGTCTGTGCTGCAATGACAGTCGCCACAAACTGGGGCGGATAGATCAGAGGAGCCGCGGCATTGCCGTTATAGAAAACGGTAACGGGCAGACTCTCATAAAGGGTTGTGTAGTCCACCACAAAGGTGTCCGCGTTCATGAAAAAATTCACCACATTTCCGGATTCATTTTCCACGGTGACGATCCGGGAGCATCCGTCATAGCTTCCCATGTTCCCCGCCGTTTCGATTCCGGTGATCACCCCCGAAAAGCTCATGTAAACAGGACGCTGAGTCATGCCGAATTGATTGTAACGAAACTCCATATTCCGGTTCCTTCCATTTTCTTTTCTCTATCATTGTATGCCGGCCGGTTTTCTTTGTTTCCCGGACGCGGCGGAAGGGTCCGGCCTCCGCAGGAGCCCGCTGTGAATCCTCACGCCGTCTTTCGTCTGATTCCAAGTCCGTCGGCGATCTCCATCAGGTGATCGATATCCGACTGCAGCAGCCTTCCTTCCGTTCCCGGAGACATGTTGTACAGTTTGGGGGCGGAGCAGGCGCACATATAAGGATCCCAGAACCTGAAATCACTGGGAAACATCCTGAGCGGATCCCCGATAATTCTCCGGCATGCAGCGTTCTTCGGGAAAGGATGCCCTGTCAAAATCGTCGCCCACCGTATGGTTGACACTGATCTGGCAGGCAGGCTGCATCCTCTTGACATAAAATCGTACAGCCGCTCCAGCAGCCATTCGCTTCTTGCCTTATCCCAGGCGCCGTCCAGCCACAGCTCCACGACTTCCCCGTATTTCCCTCCCAGCAGTTCCATCATCTGGTTCTGCGTGTAGTCCAGTATTCATTGGGCTGTGTCCCGGCTTCTGCAGGATCCTGATATCCGCCATTCTTTCTCCCCTTTCCGATCTTATTCCGGCTTCACCGCAAACATGAAGCGGCAGTTGTCCTCCGCCCTGATCCGGAATTCTTCATGCGCCCTCGCGTTCAGGCTCCAGGTGTCGTCTCCGCCCACTCCGGTCTGCCTCCAGTTGATGCGCACCACCGTCTTACCGGAAGGAAGCAGGTCCTTCTGATGAGCAGCGACTTCCATCTCCTCGGGAGTGTAAGGCAGCACATTCGCTTCCACTGTGGGAAGGCCGGTAATGGTGAGACAGCCTCCATTGCGGCCCACGATGGACAGCCTTCTCACATCCAGCGCGTTCCCGCATTCCTGGGGAACCAGATAAGGCACCATCCGGTCCGTCACCTTCGACTGCCAGGTGCCGACAAAAGCGGATTCCTTCCGGTCGATATAGTTCTCATGCTCTCCCCTTCCGAACCATTCAAAGCGGTCAAAGCTTTCCGGCAGAGTGAACATCAGCCCGATCTCCGGGATATCCGGAAGGTTTGGCGCGCCATAATAACTATTGTCAAAAAGGATCGTGCCGTCCGCATAAACGGAGATCTTCGTTTCCAAATACGCTTCCGCAGGCAGCGGAGGGATGAATTTCATGACCACTTCCACATGGCTGTCCTTCTTCTGAGCTCCATTCACCCATTTGGCAGCCTGTGCACCGGCATATCTCCAAACCTGAGCTTTCCAGCTCTGCTTGCTCCCCCGGTCATTATCCGTGCTCGCCCTCCAGAAATTGCAGGCTATGGGCTCCTTCAGGTATTCCCTTCCGCCTTTTTTGATGCTGTAGAAATCCCCGCTCCTCTTGGAAAAACGGTACTCAAAATCAGAGCCTGTCAGGATCAATGTCCCAAATGTCTCTGAGATAGCAATCTCGCCCTCCGCCTTCTGGGCCTTTGCGATCACATCGGTTTCCCGCACGCCGGTCGAAAGCTGCCCTCTGGCGACCGCGTAGCCTGCGTCCGCCCATTCGGTCTTTTCCGTCAATACCGCTTCCAGGTTCAGGAAGGCTTCCTTTCCTTCTCCAAAGCCGCCTTCGGAAAGGGATGCTGCCAGAGGAAGGGTAACCTCCGCGCATTCTCCGGGCGCGCAGGAAAGGGCGAAGCTTCCTCCCGCGCAGCGCTTTTCATCCACATACAGCGTCCAGCGGAAGCAAAAGTCAGACAGATCCGTGAACAGGCTCCTGTTGCGGACCGTCACCTTTCCGCTCTCCCAGTCCGCCTTTTCAAATACGATATTCTGATAGCAGACGCGGACCTCCTTCATTTTGGGCGTCTCCGTCCTGTCCGCGAACATCAGGCCGTTTCCGCTGAAGTTCCCATCGTGATAGCCTTCGTTAAAATCTCCGCCATAGCCCAGGTATTCCTTCCCATTTTCATCCTTTGTCAGGATCGCCTGATCCACATAATCCCAGATGAAACCACCCTGCAGCTTGGGATATTTTTCAAAGGCCTCCGTATATTTCACCAGGCTTCCGCAGGAATTTCCCATCGCATGGGCGTATTCGCACAGGATGGCCGGCTTTTCCGGACCGCTCTCCGCGACTTTTATCCATTCTGCCGGAGGCGTATACATGGCGGAGATCATATCCGTCACATCCTCATAGCCCGGACAGTGATGCTGGCCTTCGTAGTGCACCAGCCTGGTGCTGTCATGCTCTCTAAGGAACGCCGCCATTTTCCTGAAATTTTCCCCGCAGTAGGATTCATTTCCCAGAGACCAGATGAGGATGCTGGGATGGTTCCTGTCGCGGTAATACATATCGGATACCCGGTCTACTACTGCAGCGGTCCATCTGGGATTGCTGCCGGGAAGCGCATTCGGCTGCTCGCTTTCGGGAACGCCGTAAGCCCAGGTCCCGTGTGTCTCCAGATTCGTCTCATCGATCACATACAGACCATACTCATCACACAGCTCATACCAGTAAGGATGGTTAGGGTAATGGGAGGTACGGACCGCATTTATGTTATTGCGCTTCATATCACGCACATCCTGGAGCATCGCCTCCCTCGTGACAGCCCGTCCGAACTTTGCGCCGAACTCATGACGGTTTGCACCTTTGAACACGATGCGTTTATTATTCAGCATCATCAGCCCGTCCTTCATTTCAAAGGTCCTGAAGCCGCAGCGGCATGCCAGGATCGTTTCCTGATCCCCTGCCGTCAGAGTGAGCACCACCGTATAAAGCGCTGGGGATTCCGCGCTCCACTGCCAGGGCGTTTCCACCTCTTCCCGGAATTCCACTTTTCCGTCCTTTACCTGCGCCAGATTGGACGAAAGGATCCCTCTTCCTTTCGGGCTGTACAGATCAAGCTGCACCTTGCAGCCCTCCGCTTCCCCTTCCACAAAAACTTCTGCCAGCAGACGGCCATCCTGATAATTTTCATCCAGCAGGGCGTCCACGCGGAAATCGCTGATATGTACCTCCGGCAGTGCGTAGAGATAGACGTCACGGAAGATACCGGCAAGCCGGAAGAAATCCTGATCTTCCAGCCAGCTTCCGTCACACCAGCGCAGCACCTTCACGACGAGCTGGTTTTCTCCTGATCTCACCAGATCTGTAATGTCAAATTCCGACTGGTTGAAGGAGCTTTCCGTGTAGCCCGCGAACGTTCCGTTCACATAGATCTCCCCGCAGGACTCGATCCCATCAAAATGAAGGATCAGCTTCTGTCCTTCCTTTCCGTCCACCACAAAACTCCGGCAGTAAATTCCCACCGGATTGTATTTCCTGGGGATCTGAGGCGGCATGATGTCCTCCGTCATTTCCCAGGGATATTTTACATTCACATACTGAGGGTAGTCGTACCCTTCCATCTGCCAGTTTGCAGGGACCTTGATCTGCCCCCACGTATGGGTATCCATGATCTGTTCCAGCCCCTCCGGAAACGCCGCGTCGCAGGCGTCCGGATTCTCAAAAAAGAGAAATTTCCAGGTCCCGTTCAGATCTGTGATCTTTCTCGCATCCCTATTCCATGCGAGCGCATCCTCCAGTGTGGGAAACGGAATGATATCCGTATGGGGCGCCCTCTTGTTGATCTTAAAACACTCCGGATTCTGCTCCCACGGCATGAATCCGTTTTCCTGCAGCAATTTGTTATTCATTCCTCGCATTTCCTCCATTTGGAATAAATTTTTCCTTCCCATTGTAACCCGTTTTTCCTGCAAAGAAAATGGAGAATCTTGTTTACCTGTGAAGCCATGCGTCAGAAGCACCAGGGGCTTGGCCGCAAGCCAGGCTGAACCTCCGCATGAACGACATTTTCTTCTTTATCTCTTCCGCTTCTTTCTAATTTCATATATAATGAAGAAAAATGGAGTTTTTTCGAACAAAACGACATTCGAAAGGGAGGAAAACATGCCAAAGAGAACCGACATCCACAAAGTCCTGATCA
>DWYY01000110.1 GCA_019118445.1 Candidatus Eisenbergiella merdipullorum
TAATGTGTTTTTATTTACGTAACTGGCAGGTCACGTTTTTATTATACACATTAGGAGTTTTTATATCTGAATACATCGCTAAAGCTCCTATGGAACCACGCGACTATCGCGTGGTTTTCTTGATACAAAAAAAGCCGATCGGCTCATTTGAACCGATCGGCTTTCCTTATCACCATCATGCTTTTATACACCGGGTGTTCCGCCCTGTCCGATCCGGCGCGCACTCTTGATTTTCAAACAGCTTCCATGAAAAACACGAAACCGTCACATCAGGGAAATCCTCTATTTTGTCTGCCACCATATCAGGATCTATGACTGCTGTTTTACAGGGATCAAATTCTTCCAGGATCATGGCTGTACCCCCTTTGGTTTTTCCTCATTTTATCACTTTTACAGGCTCAAATTCCACCCCGTTGCGGGCTCAGCTCCACCCCGTCATACACACCCCTGTCTGCGATAATCAGTGGGGCTGATCCCAAACCGGCGGTGAAAGAGCCGGGAGAAATAATAGACGTTGCCAAAGCCAACGCTCACCGCGATCTGACTGACATTCATGGTGGAAAGCCGCAGAAGCTCCGAAGCGTACTGAAGCCGCAGTTCATTCACATATTCCGTCAGCGTCATGGACAGGTAAGTCCTAAAAAGACGGGCGACATATGCCTTGGAAAGCTGGAAATGGGCGGCTGTATCCGCCAGAGTGATGCCGCCGGTAAAGTTCTGCCGGATCCACAGGATCATTCTGGACAAAAGCTCCGGGTAGGCCGGCGCAGGGGCAAATTGGCTGCTGCACCGCCGGCTCACCTCCACCAGCATCTGTGACACGCACAGATCTAACAGCGCCTTGTCCCAGGGAGACGCCAGCGCCGCATAGTCCCGGCAGTGGTTCAGTTCAAATAACACCCTTTCAAAGGCTTCCTCCAGGTGGATCAGGGTATCCAAAAAGAGGCAGTCATACCGGGTTTCCGGAAGCAGGAAATTCCGGGGAGGGACCGGCGGCAGGGTCAGGGCAGAGCGGGCTTCTTCTTCCGTCACCTGGCGCAGGGCTTCCGGCCGGATATGGAGAAAATCATATTCAAATCCGCTTCTGGTGTCAGCGGTATAAAATGTTCCGGCCGGGATGATCAGCAGGTCTCCCCGGCGGATCGGATAAGTATCTTCCCCAAAGCAGAATACCGCATCCCCTTCCAGCCCCACCACCAGCAGATGGTCCCGGTTGGAATTTCCGTTATGCTCCCAGCCATGGGACTGGCGAAAACGGCCAAACATGCTGGTGACCAACGGTTGTTCCAAACACAGCCGCAGCATATATCATCCTCCTTTTCTCATCCGTTTCCGGACATGTTTTTCCTATTATATAAAGAAAATGCCGTATGAGCAAGTTTTAGTTTCATATCGGATAAATATTTATCACATGGGTCCATTTTCTTCCCAGCAGAAAACATTTATCATGAACTTAACAGCCGGAACAGAGCTTCCGGCAAAACAGGAGTAAACATGAAAGGAGCATTTCTCATGAAAATGAACGTTTCGTTCGCCGGGGGAGCCCCCCGGCCGCAGTTGACCGCCCCCGGACTGAATCCCGTCTTTGCGGAAGGGACGGACTTCTGGCGCATCCATCTGGATACCGGAGAGATCCGGGAGCTGACCGTCTTCTCCACCGCGCAGGAGCCGCCGGAGGTTTCCGTCAGGGAGAAGGAGATCATCTATACCTATCCTCAGCTTTTGGCTGAAAACGGTGAGATTTACGACATCACCTACCGGCTGACAGTCCGTGAAGAGGGGGACGGACTGGTCTTTTCCTCCACGGTAGAAAACCGCTGCGATGCTAGGGTCAACGAGATCCAGGCCCCGTTTTTCGCTTTCGACAGGCTGAATTCCGCGCCGGAGGAAGAGATCCTCTACATCCCCAATTCCCTGGGTGAGCGCATCGAAAATCCCAGAAAGTGGGTCCGGGACACCAGACACACCGAATATATGGCGGCGGACTACCAGAATATCTGGTATACGGCAGTCTATCCCTCTCCTATGTCCATGGCGTGGATGGGAGTCCAGAGCGGAGGAAGGTTTTTCAGCCTTTTCCGGAAGGATGAAAAATTCCGGCTCTGCGCCTTCTGCGTAGGCAATTCTCCCCGCAACACGCCCTCCCAGCTGGTGCTTGCCATCTCTCAGTACCCTATGGCGGTGAAAGGCGAAACCATCGAAACCGCGCCGGTCACTGTCTGTGTCTATGACGACTGGCGGGGAGCCTCACGGGATTACCGCGCCTGGGCGGACAGCTGGTATCATCCTGCGCCGAGACCGGAATGGGTGCAGAATATGACCGGCTGGCAGCGTATCATCATGAAGCACCAGTACGGCGAGATCTTTTTCCGTTACGCGGATCTGCCCCGGCTTTATCTGGACGGGAAGAAGGCCGGGCTGGACACTCTGCTGGTCTTCGGCTGGTGGAAAGGACGTTTTGACAACAACTATCCCCACTATGAAGCGGATGAGGTCATGGGCGGAGCCGAGGGCCTGAAAGCGGCCATCGCCGAGGTACAGAAATTGGGCGGACGCGTCATCCTCTACTCCAACGGCAAGCTGATCGACGTGAAAACCGAATTTTATCAGGAGCATGGACACGACTGCTGCCAGATCGATATCGACGGAAACGAATACCGTGAGCACTACCAGTTCTCCAACAACGGCACCATCCTGCGCACCTTCGGCTATAAGACCTTCGTCACCGGCTGTATGGCTACGCCGGAGTGGCACGACCGTCTGCTGGACACCACCCAGGTGAAGCTTGCCTTCCATCCTGATTCCGTGTTTTACGATCAGATCGGCGGCTGCACCCGGCTGTGCTTCAACAAAAATCATGAGCATGGGGGCCGGGCCGATGAGGAAGCGCTTTATCGCCTTCATAACCTGGATGACATCCGGGCCACGCTGGGACTGGATCAGGCGCTGGGCTCCGAAAACCTGACGGATGTGTTCTCCAGCCGGTTTGACTACCTCCATGGCTGCTGCAACGGCTGCTGGACCGGGCCGAATTATTATCCCGACCTGTATCTGGCCACCTTCCCTGACCTCATCACGACCAACCGGATGATGCATGATGAACGGGAGGACTTCCGCCGTCATTACAACAGCGCGTTCATCTATGGCCTGCGGTTCGATATTTCGGTCTACCGCTGCCGGAAGGTCTCCGTTGCCGCCATGCCCAGGATGGAGGCCCATGTGAAGAAGCTGCTCGACCTGAAGGAGCAGTATCGCCGCTTCTTTTACGAGGGAACCTTCGTCAGCGAGCGGGACTACGACCTGCCGGAGGGCGTGCGGTGTACCCAGTACCGGCACGGGGATGAGCTGCTCACGGCTTTCCTTAACAATAACCCCGACGCTGTGGAATTTGATTTTTTGGGACATACTGTCTCCATCGGCGGCGAGGATGTGGCGTGCCTGGTGATGTAAGGAGCCCTTCGGCGGCCTTGACTTTTTTCTCCCGCCGTCCTACATTAGAAAAAAGATGTTTTTCGGGAGGGAGATGCCTGGCATGTGGACGGATTACAAGAACGCGGACATTTATTTCACCATAGCGGATACCCGCTTTCATACGCTGAATTTTGTTTATGAAAGATTTGAGCGTTCCATTCCCAGTCATTCCCACGGGAACGGAAGCTATGAGATCCACTATATTCCGCAGGGCCGCGGGCGTGCGCTCATAAACGGCGTTTATCATGAGGTCACGCCCGGCGCCCTCTATGTCACCGGCCCCCATGTGGAGCACGCACAGATCCCGCTTCTGGAAGATCCCATGTGCGAATACTGCATTTATCTGAAAACAGAAAAAAGGCGGAAAAGCTCCTCCTCTTTTCCCGCGGGAGAAGAAGAGCTGCTTTCCGCCTTTGAAAACACGCCCTTCTGGTTCGGCCAGGATACACAGAAGGCCGGGGCTCTGATGATGGAGATCTTCGAGGAACTGCAGAGCCAGAGGACAGGCTGTATTTTCCGGGTGGAAGCGCTGCTGCGCCAGCTTCTGGTCGGGCTGGTGCGCAACTATGAAAAAAGCGGCCGTCCTAAAGCCGCAAGCCTTTCCGCAGCCGCGGACAAAACCGCCGTCATCATTGAAGAATATTTTCTCTATCAGTACCGAAACCTGTCTCTGGAGGATCTGGCGGACAAGCTGGGACTTGGCACCAGGCAGACGGAACGCCTCCTGCAGCGCCAGTACGGCAAGACCTTTCTCCAGAAAAAAGCGGAGGCCCGCATGTCTGCCGCGGCCATCCTGCTTTCCGACTCCTCCCGGAGCATCACCTCCGTGGCGGAGGATCTGGGCTATTCCTCCATCGAGCATTTTTCTTCGGCTTTTAAAAGCTATTATCATATCAGCCCGAGGCAGTACCGGAAAGAGGGAGTCTACCACAGCTTCCCGGACAACAGCGAAAGCGGCTCCAGAAACCGGTCATAAATTCCCTCTTCGGTGATCCCCGCCTCCAGGCTGCCGATAGTGTCGTTCCACAGGCAGTAGATGGCGCCTGCCACCCGGCCGGACCATGCCGGGAGCACCTGGGCCTGTCCGCCCATGGGATATTCGTTGGGCTCCCAGTCCGCAAGGGCTTCCAGGTCCAAATGATCGTAGCCCCCGCCCGGTATGATGTACAGGCTGCTGTTTAAGGAATTGATGACCGTATAGCCCGCCCGGTAGGTTTCCTGCGGGTCCGCCCACTGGGCGCTCCAAATCTGCACCTGGATCTGTTCCGGCGAAACCGCGCCCTCTTCCCCGTCCTTCCACAGGCGGTAAGCGTTCTCGCCTTCCTGCGCGGATTTCGCATCCGCTCCGGCGTTCTCTCCGGCATTTGATGCCGCATCCGCTCCGGATTTCGCTGCAGGATTTGCCGCCGCGATCAGGCTCAGGCTCCCCCACATCCGCGGCGTCCGACCGCTTTTCCGTATCAGGCTGACCAGTCTCTGCATATATTCCTTATAATCCCGCACATTCCCGTAATACTCATCCATTCCGATGTGCACGGTTCCTCCTTCGGCGAAAACCGGATCCTCTCCATCCAGATATTCCTTCCAAAGCTCCTCCACAAGCGAAACCGTCTCCGCCTGGGACAGATCCAGCTGATCCACATTTTCCGGCTCATCCGCAAGCGCGCTTTTCGGAAAGACCTTCGTGATGGCAAGGCTGTGCGCCGGCGTGTCGATCTCCGGCACCACCTCCACGCCCAGGCCGGCGGCCCATTTCGTAAATTCCTTCCATTCCTCTTTGGTAAAGGCCCCGTCCTGAGAGGTGATCCCTTCCCCGTCTTTATTTTGCAGGAAGGATTCCAGCCGGAAACCGGAATAAGCTGTAAAAGCGTCCGCAATGCTGTCATTCTTCCCGCTGGTGGAAAGGATCTCATTGTCGTTTAAATGCACGCCCAGCGTGTTCATCTTATGGGCGGAAAGCTCCAGCACCATTTCCCGGAGCGTTTCCATGGAAACCATCCTTCTTCCGATATCAATGGAAAAGCCCCGGACGCTGTAGCGCGGGTAGTCCCGGATGACGCCGCAGGGAATCCCCTCCTGCCTGGCGCTTCCTGGCCCGGAATTTTCAGATTCCACGCCCTCCGCGCCCAGAAGCTGGCAGAGCGTGTTCACGCCCCAGATCAGCCCCTGCTTCTCCTGCGCCAGCAGCACGATGCCGTCCGGCCGGATTTCACACAGATAGCCTTCTTCGCCAAGTCCCAGCTCCTCCGGTGCGGTTCCCAGATAAATATCTCCTTCCTGCATATCCGCATTCGTCCCATTAAGGATTTGCGTCTCGCCGCCATCAGGATCCGAATGACCGGCTGCAGTCTTCAGCGCCGTCTGCAGGGAGGCAAGAGCTGACGCATCCTCCTCCTGCCATGCTTCATCCACCAGGATCCTGGAGCCTTCCCGCGGAGAAAAGAAACCGCTGCCCCCGCGCCATTCCGCCACCTCCGGCGTGACGGCAGGCCGGGGGTTTATAGCACTCTCCTCCTGCTTTTGCGCCGCAGGTTCCTGAAAAGCGCCCTGTGCTGCAGGCTGCAACGCAGATCCCTGAAAAACATCCTGCGCCGCCGGCACCTTTACCCGGTAGCCCGGCGTCTCCTCCGACACGCCGTTTCTTGTGAGAAGGAAGCCTACCTCCACCTCTTTTTCCTCCACGGTGGGGTACACTGTGCCGTCCTGGCCGATCACTTCCTCATGATCCGCCCCTGCGACCTCGATCTCCACACCCTCCGGAACGGAAGGAAGCGCGAGGCGGCGGCTTCCATCCTCCGCCGTTTCCACCGTAAGCTCCCCCAAAGACCAGCTCAGCGGAACCTCTTCATACAGCTCTGCCTCCAGCAGGGAAACATTCTGATAATAGAGATACTGGTTCTCCTCGCTGTCGGACACCGCAGTGGTGCGGATGCGGAAATACCGGCCAGGGGCCGGATCGTCCAGGACGATGCACTGTTCGTTGGCTTCGGGGCTTTCTTCGATCACCGCAGCCGCCTTCCAGTTCTCCCCGTCAGAAGAGCTTTCCAGCACGAACCCCTCCACGTTCAGCCGTTCCCAGTACAGCCGCACAAAGGAAATCTGCACCTCCCGCGGAAACGTAAACATCAGCCAGTGGGAAGGCTTCCCCGTTTCATTGGCGGAGGACCAGCGGCTTGCCTGGTCACTCCGGTTTCCGTCCGCCGCCATTTCCGGTGAAAACTGTTCCGCTTCCACGCTGTCCGCAGTCACCGTGACCCCTTCCTGCAGGGAGAGGTTCACCATCTCCGCCCCGCTCGCGCTTCCTGCCGGAAAGCTTTCCGCGGCGGATGCGGCCGTCCCTTTCACGCCCGTCCCGCTTTCTTTCGGATCGTCTCCGGAAAGGAACAGCGCAGCCGCAGCCAACAACAGAAGAAAAATTTTCAGACACCGCTCCCGCATGCACTTTCCTTTCTTTCCGGTCAATACTCGATCCCTTCCCTCGCGCCGATCCCCCTGTCAAAAGGATGCTTCACGCACTCCATCCGGGTCACGTAATCCGCGCAGTCCACCAGCCACTCCTGCGGGTCCCTTCCGGTGCAGACGATCTCCGGGAAATACGGCTTATCATCCGTCCGGCTCAAAAGCCTTCTAAGAAGCGTCTCGTCCAGCAGGTTCCAGTTTAAGGGATAGGTCACCTCATCCAGCACCACCACGTCCGCTTCCCCGCCAAGCGTCCAGGTGAGCGTCTGTTTCAAAAGGCTGTTATGGATCCTTGTCAGCTCCTCCTTCTGCGCGTCCGTCATATGGGGATAAAATCCGAAATCCCGGTCGCTTCTGAGGATCTCAATTCCCGGTATCCTGCACAGAGAATGCAGCTCTCCCGTGTCACGTCCCTTCATGAACTGGACGAAGGCCACCTTTTTCCCCGCTCCCGCGGCGCGCACCGCAAGCCCCACTGCCGCGGTGGTTTTTCCCTTTCCCTCTCCCGTGTATAAATGTATCAGACCTTTTTCCATGCTTTCCTCCTTGCCTGAACGTTTTATTCTATAGTCATTTACGATCTGCCTTTTCGCGCTTCACACATCTGCCGTCTTTCGCACTCCGCGCAGATATCCGCGCATCCCGCCTGCGGACTGTCGGACAGCGCGGCCCGATAGACCACACTCTGCCTGGGATACAGCACGCATCCGGGAAGCAGCTTCACAGGGGCCCCGCCCTCGAAAAGCGGGAAGATCTTCTCCATCTCAGATAACGGCAGGTTCTGTCCCGGAAAAAAGTAGCGCATCGCATACAGATCAGTCTGCTCCTGAATGCGTTCCTCCAGCGCCGCATACCCTTTTCGGAGAAGCTCCCGGCACAGGCAGTCCGTCAGATAAGCTTCCATCAGAAGCCCCTGCCCCTGATATTCCTCCTGCAGCACGTCCACCTGCCCGCCCAGTGTAAGGGCAGCGGCCGCCTCCCGTTTTTCTTCCTCTATCACACAGGCTGCCCGGCAATCCACAGCCTTACACAGTTTTTCATAGATTTCCCGGATGCCTTCCGCATCCATCCCTGCATCCGTCCCGGAAAAATGGTATTTTTCTGCAGCCTCTTCCAGCTCTTTTCGGGTCAGCTCCGGGTGGATCAAAACAGTTGGAATATACTTTCTCATTTTATCCTAATACCTGATCCTGAAATAATCCAGATATGCCTTATAGCGATCCTGTGCTGTCAGACAGGTAGATCATCCTCTATGATAAACGGAACGATATCACTGTTCAGACATTCCTTAAACAGGATCAGCCTGCTGACACGTCCGTTTCCGTCCTGAAATGGATGGATCACTCCAGGATATCCAGCAACGTTTCCGGAGGCTCCTTTTTCTTACCGCTTCGTTCCGGTTTTTTCGCATTCTCTGGAATCCTCCACGTCCTTCCCTCTTTTAACCGCCAGTTTTCATAGTCCTGCCTGGTCGGGACGTTATCGTTTTCATTACCTCTGAAAGCATACCACATTTTTCATCCGATTGCATCTCCTGTAGCAGACTTTTCAAAAAATCAAAATGAAAAGATCGTCCTTTGGCATGGCAAAGGCCGTGAACCTGTTTGATGGTTCACGGCCCCGAACCTTGCAGGCGTTGCCGAGCTTCTTTTAATGTTTTACTGCTTATGATACGACTTTAATGGTAAAAATATGGGAGCCGTCCCCATTGACAATATCCGTCCGGAAGCGCTCCGGGACGCATACCTTTACGCTTTTCGCCGTGCAGCAGGCTGAGGCGTGCGCGGTCAGCCTTGTGATGCTCCCCTCCTTCGCCTCACATTCTATGGTAACGCCGCCGTATGCCGCGAGCCGGAAAGAAAAGCTGTCATATTCATCGGCCAGCGCAGGGGCGATGGTTACCATCCCGTCCCGGCAGGACAGGAGGCATTCGTTGAACGCATGGACATAGATTCCGGCCGCAGTCGTAAACCAGGGATGCAGGTAGGTACTGCTCGGCTCATTGTTGATCTCAAACATCTCCCCGAAATAGCCTGTTTCGCCCGCGACCTTGCGGATCGCTTCCGTCGCCTCATAAGCTCTTCCGAGACGGGCGGATACGATCGCCTTCCAGCAGGCGTACCAGGAACATACCCCTCTTCCCATCTCATACATATTTCCGAAAGCGTCTTCGTGTTTCACATAATCCTCTATGGCAGCAAGCTGAAGCGGGTCGCTTCTGTCAATGACATCGAATGGAAAGGTGCCGCTGTAAGCCGCTATGCTCCGCTCCGTGCAGCCGGGATAGGGAAGATAACGTTCGCCGTCGTTCGGAAGCGTTTTCATCAGCTCGTCGGCCAGCCCAAGGTATTCGCGCGCCAGCTCTTCATCGCATCCCAGCAGGCTTGCGGCCTCAGCGAAGATGCGGAAGGTGGAGATCACCCCGCAGGTGGTCATGTACGCATTTTCCACAGAAGAACCGAGCCGTTCCAGGTCTGTACATTTGCCGACGATCAGCCCGACGCCCTCGACGCGATAAAGCATATGGATCCGGAAAAATTCCGCGCACGCCGAGATGACCGGATACGCAGTCCCGCGCAGAAAATCCAGGTCCCCGGTATACAGATAATACGCATACTCACTGAGCGGGATCGTTGACATATGAAAAATGTGCTCGTACCAGAAACCCGGCGGGGAAGCTTCCGTTCCATCCTCCAGGGTTTCCCAGGGATAGTGCGCGGCATTGTGATGCTTCGACGACCCGCGGGAAATGGCATACTTCAGCCCGTCCGCCCGGAAGCGGGGCACGCACGCTGCCGCATCCAGATGGTTCGAGGTGAGCAGTCCGAGGAACATATAATGTTCATCAAAAGCGAAAAATTTCGACTCCCAACAGCTATCGAAAAGGCCGACCGGGAGCGACCATTTGGTTTTGAAGCATTTCAAATGATACTGGGCGGTGAGATACGCATTGTCACAGCGCTCATCCCCGATCCTGGCGCCGCCCTCGGCATAATAGTCGTTCCATATTTTTCCATGAGCGGCCTTCTGCCGTCCGAAGCCATCAGCCAGCGCGGAGGTTATCATAGAAAGTGTAAATTCCGTATAGTCATCCCGGTCCATGCTGTCCGATAAGGCGATGTAATAACAGAGTTCAGCCGGCGAAGCGATCTCGCGCGAAAGGGTGACGGCATTATCCGAAACTGAGACCCGGCTTTCCGTGTCACAGACAAACCGTACCATGCCGCTCAGATCTTCCTGGTCGGTCAGCTTATAATGGATCGCGCCGCCATTTTTGCCGGCAGCCACATCTGCCACGGTGAAATCCGGCAGGCATTCCGAGCTGCCTTTCCCGCAGAGCGAGTAGGAAAGCGAAAAGCGGAGAGACGACCTGGGAAAAATGCTCTTTTTGACCGCGATCAGATTGCAGTCCGTGCGGACGAACACCTGCGTATCCACAACGCTGCCGTCCCCGTACACCGTGTGGCATTTTACCTGCGCGTCCGCAACGTCGAGCTCCTGCGTATAATGAACGGCTGTCAGCTCTTCTTTGGCGATCAGCTTCTGTTCAAAACGGCCAAAGCTGAGGAGCGCACGATTGCTTCCGCCTCTGGTACGTCTGCCCGCCCACCAGATACAGCAGGAAGGATAAGCCTTGATAAGCTCCCCCCGCATCCCTGGATCCATCGCGCCATCCGGCGTGATCTGGAGCGTGATCTCCCCGTTTCCGAGAAAGGGCGCGCAGTAAATCTCCCTGCGGTCTGTATCAGAATATATCATTGTATACCTCCATAACATCCCTTCAGCTTAGGGATCCATCCGGTCGAACACCCTCACATAATCCACCAGGAACGTATCGCCTAGGGACTCATAGGCTTCCTTCACCGGTTCATGGGACTCGTGCCGGTAGCCCTTGACCTCCGTGCTGATCAGGATGAATTCAGGGCAATGAGAAACATGGCCGTCGATACGCCCGTTTTCCACTCCGTCAATATAAAACGTATATCCTGTTTCCTCCCATAAAACCCCAAACCGGTGGAAGCCGTCGTCGAGATTGTCCATGCCGCCGGCGTGAAGATTCTTCATATCC
The DNA here is from genome assembly GCA_019118445.1 of Candidatus Eisenbergiella merdipullorum. Lineage (GTDB taxonomy): Bacteria > Bacillota > Clostridia > Lachnospirales > Lachnospiraceae > Eisenbergiella > Eisenbergiella merdipullorum. Next base: position 11,000 of record DWYY01000110.1, read on the forward strand.
TGGCCATATCCGCCTACAAATGCGTTATGGGCAACAACCTTTCCCTTCTCAAAGCATTCCATGATGTCGATCTCCGCCCCGGTATACGCAGCGTCTAAGGACGCGCCGATCACCGGAGACTGCATCCAGAACGCCGACCACCAGCCCGGCTTTTGCTGCAGCCTGCAGCGGCACTCATAATAACCGAAGGTATGCGTGTAAAGATTCTCTTTCAGCTTTCCGATGGGCCACTGCAGATGATCCCCGCCGAATTTTGTCTGTTTGACCGGCTCATCCATGAAGTTGTAGCCTGTCTGGAGCTGGCTGCTGACCGGCCTGCCGTCTTCTTCCAGCAGCGTAAAGACAGCGTTGCTTTTCCCGTCCAGATACACCCCCTTGTCCGTCCACGCGGGATGGACCTTCTGCATCATGGACATCCGGTAATCCCATTTGGTCCTGTCCAGCGTGGTCCCGTCAAATTCATCGCTCCATACGAGCTTCCATTTGGCGCCCTCCGGCAGAAGGCTCGGCTCATGGCCTGTTACGTCAAACTGTTTCATGTTGTCTCCTTTCCTTTTCCCTGTTACTCCCTGTTTTTTTGTTACTCCCTGTTTTTTTGTTTCTTCCTTTTTACTCCCTTTTTTATTTCTCCCTGTACTCCATCTCAGCCAGGCGGACCGGACAGGGCAGCGGGACCTTGGGCGAATTTTCCAGAGCGGTATCGCTGTTTTCCACAACGATCACCCTGGTCTTCTTCCCCAGCACATGAGAATGCCACGTTCCCTTAGGCACGTTATAGACCTTACCCTTCTCCAGCCTTACCGCATAGAGCTTACTCGGGATTTCCTCCCCGGACAAGATCAGCGTGCATTCTCCTTCCAGCAGAATAAAGACTTCATCGCTGAGATCATGCTTCTGCAGATAGGTGAGATTTTCTTCTTCCCACATGCTGGCGCTGTTTAAGAAAGCGACCTTCCATTTTTCAAAGCAGACCGCCGGATGAAATCCATCCTCCCTGATATCTGACACCTGTATTTCCTTCACATCCATTCCCTCCTTTTCTATCGGCTCCTTACGATCGCTCCCCGTACCTCGGTAGGTTCCGTTCTGCCGTCGGCCAGGTCATACATCCGCCCGGCCACAGATCGGAAGTGGGCGGTAAGCTCGTCATAAGGGCGGTTACAGATATCAATGATCCCGTGCTCCATGCATTCGCCGTCAAAGCGGCCAAGCAGGGGCTGGTCATTCATTTCAAAATAGTGAAGGCCTACACAGTTCGGATCGTGTATGGCGCCTTCCATATAATAGGCGCAGGCTTTTCCCCGTTCCTCCTGGGTAGGGGAAGAAAGCAGGCCGTGGGACAGCAGTCCCTTATCCCCGCCTCCGATATGCCACTCTCCGATCAGCATCGGCATATCGCAGATGGCGGCCGCCATCTCAAGCGCCTCCGTGGCGTTGGGGGCATAGCGGTTGAAGGAAAGAACGCCGTAATATTCACAGCCCGCCATTTCTCTGGGACTGATGCTGGAAAAGCGCATTCCCAGGTTCAGATGGTCCGGATCCACCCTGCGGAGGGCATCTCCCGGAACCTGCGCATATTTTTCCAGAAGCAGGGCATGCATACGGTCAAAATCTTCCTTTGCGGCTAAGCTGAAGTCATTCAGCCGCTCCCTGGGAGCCAGCAGGCCGTCAAAGGACGCATACTCCTGTCCCCAGGCCGCGTTGAGCGAGGAGATGTCGCCGTATCGCTCCTTCAGCCAGCCGATGAGGGCGTCCTTGCTCGCCAGATGGGCGGGATGCGCAAATACGCGCTCAGCAAGGTTGATCTCCTGGAATTTCCATTCCGGTTCGTTGTTGACAAAATACCCGATAAGATAGGGGTTTCCCGCCAAAGGGGACAACTGGCTTTCCGCAAAGACGCGGGAATTTTCCGCATATTCTTCGGCAAAGACATCAGGGAAATCACGGAAGACCTTCTCCTTCGTCTGAGGGAATTCCTTCAGCGTCCAGACGAAGGGAATCTCCGCTTTTGCCAGGTATTCCATGACATGCTCATCAAAATAGTTATTGACCCCCACGCCTATGGTGTTGAAGCCCCAGTTTTTCAGCCGGGCGGCATTGATCTCCACCCAGGCGTCCCACCAGCCGTCCGCGCCGAATGCCCGGATCATGTTGGCCCGCGCGAAATTGAACATATACCGGCCTTTTCCTGCTTCCGCGCCATTGCGCTTGACGAATTCCGCAATTTGGTCTGCAGTGGTCCATGCGTCCCTGTATTCCGGATCATCCTTCTTTGGCAGCCAGGAAAACAGGTTCTCCATCCGATCCACAAAGCCATGAACGCCCATGCGGGAGCCATAACAGACCCCGTTGGAAATAAAAGCATATCCGTCCGGGTCCACCAGCCACCATCTTCTGCCGTCATGATGAGTGTGAAAATAACCGGTGGCGTCAAATTTCTTTTCCAGCCATCCGCCGTAACGGCTCCAGCCGTCCGGATACCTTCCGCCTCCTCTGAGCTTTTCGTGTTCCCCATGCAGATAATCGGTCAGTTCTTTGATACTGTGTGTCTTGGTATTCCACTCCTTCTGGATCCACTGCCCCAGTTCATCCACCATCGGCTCCCCGATGACCGTCATATCCGGCAGTTCATCAGCCAGATAGATTTCATAGAGCCGCAAAGATCGGAAATAATGGCTGTACCCCGGATGCACCAGGATCTCCACCCGGTTCATCTGCGCGATCGAGGCGGGACGTCCGTTGGAATGTCCCTTCAGAGTTCCGGGAAGGGTGGGCAGAAAGACACGGCGGGAAGAAAGCTCATCCAGCCTGACCGCCATCTTCACCCGGCGAGTGGGGATCATGTGATAATTCAGGACATTCTTCTCGTTTTCCTCCTGCGGATGCTCCTTGAAAAAGGAAACGTCCACCGTGGTCATGGCGTCCATATCCGCCAGCATGTCAATGACCAGATACTGCTCCGGCGTCCAGGATACGCCGCCCATCCGGGCCGGCTCCCCTTTCAGCTCCATCCGGATATAACCATCCGCATCCGGTTTCAGCAGCATCCCTTCTTGGTCAGATGCGCCGGTTCCCTGAAGGATCTGCCAATGCTCCAGGGAAAGCTTATCTTTATTCATTTCTTACCTCCATACACCTTCATCTAAAGCACCCGCTCACCCGTCTCGGCGTCAAAGACCGCCGTGGTAAAGGGGGGAAGCACACAGGAAACCCTTTTCCCGTTCCGGAGAGCGATCACCCGTTCTCCGCCGGAGGGCGTGTTGACCGCAACCAGCCCCGCCCCGGCCAGCACCGGATCTCCGGCGTCGCAGTAACGGTGAACCCCCGCCAATCGGAAAATCTCCCCGGCAATGGGCGCTGTTATCCTGGGAAGCGCAAAGTACCACTGGTCCCCTTTCCTGGCGGCGGCGCAGGCTCCGCTCTTCTCATAATAAGCGACGGGTTCCGCCTCCGCGTCGTCTATGGCAAATAAGGGATCGTACCGCAGTTCCGTTTCCACCCGGCAGGCGGGAAGGCATCCCTTCGTGCGGTAGGCGCTCTCCGGCCCGATACGTTTCACCTTCATGCCGGTAACAGCGGCAATATGGCCTTCCTCCAGGGTTTTTCCATCAGAAAAGCCGGGCGCGTATAACCAGATCACCTGTTTTCCCTCCACCCTCCGGCGGATCTTCTCCCGCTGCTGCGGCGTCAGCAGAAAAGCATTGGGGAAGATGACGCAGCGGTACCGTCCCATCTCGGCGATCTCCAGCTCCTTCAGATAGACACAGTCATAAGCCGCGCCGGTTCTGCCGACTGCCTCATGCAGGGCATATTCTTCCTCATTGACTTTGCTGCGCGCGAAATAGGACTCCGTATCATAAACGATCAGCACATCCGCAGCCGGACGGTAGGGACGGAGCGCGTACCGTTCCGCCAGTCTCTGCAGTTTTCCGATCTCACGCAGCAGATCAGGCTGGTCCCACCAGCCCTTCTTCCGAAAGATACTCCCCGCTGAGGAATTCCGGCTGTCCTGCCGGATGAGGCTTGGGATGATCCGGTGGTCGTAATACCAGCAGCCCATTCCGGCCAGGACCGGCAGCAGAATATTCCGCCTGAGCTGAGCCACCGTTTCATCCCTTTTGGCAGGATCGCCGCCCACATATTCCTCTGTCCCCACCGGATGCTGGTCCATCTCAGTCAGCCAGAGCATTCCCCTGAGCCTGGTGGATTCCAACAATCCCCGGGACATGGGTACTCCATGGGCATCCCTGTTTTCCATGTATGGGAAGGGCCCGCAAAGGAAATCCACCAGTTCCCGGTTCCGGTAAAGCAGATCCACCTGCAGATGGCCCCCGATCACCATATTGTCTCCGCCCGTACCCAGGAAATAGCCATAAAAAGCCCCTGTCAATATCGGCCGGTCCCAGTTTTCCTTGACTATGCGGCAGAAATAAAGAATATCCTCCGCAGGGACCAGTTGAATGCAGCTTTGCGCATCCATGGTGTCCCTGCCCTTCACCGGATCCCGGAAGCACCCGTCCTCTCCGGGCCGTTTCGTCGAAGGACGAAACGGCGCCCTGTCAATGGTCACTTCCGGCTGTCCCCATGCCTTCCGCAGGGCTTCATCTGTTCCATATTTCTCCCGGAGCATTTCACGGAAACGTTCCTGCATGGGCTTCGAGCAGTCGCACCCCCATTGGTGCCATTCCCCGTAGATGCCGCAGGCCACCTGGATTCCCGCCACATGCCGGCCTTCCTGAGTATTGCGGACCTGGCGGCAGAATTCTGCCAGAATCTCTCCGGCTTCCTTTTTCCATTTCCGGGAAGCAAGACTGACTCTCAGATGCCGCTGGGCATCGCAGCGGATGAGCCGGACGCTTTCCCCGTCATCAATTCCGGGAATGCCTTCATAGGAAACCGTTTCTTCCGGATAGTCCCTGAGCCACCAATATGGCGGATTGAGATGGAGCCGGAGCAGCACCCCAGCTTCCGGATTGGCATCCAGCACTCCGGCAATTTCTTCTCTGAGGGGTTCCACTTCAAAAGGTTCTGTCTTGTGCCAGCCTAAATGGAGCCCGGTATCCGCCGTCACCAGGGAAATACCCTGCTGTGCAAAGAGCCGTATATTTCGCTGTGCCTGGGCGGTGTTGCTGTTTGACGCAGGGATATCGCTCAACCCATAGAGGATCGGAACCGTTTTTTCCCCATCGATATAAAGCCCCGGACTCCCATCCTTACTGCAAATCTGTACGCTTTCCATACCACTCTTACCCGGAAAAGCCGGGAACCAGTCACCGCGCTGGTCCCCGGCCACTTCTTTTTTTATTGATACATATTATTGATGATCGTTATACCATTCGGTGATTTCCTGTTCCCATTCAGCGCCGTGGGCTTCCGTCTCCCAGCGGTTCATGTACTCATCATAAATGCCCTGCAGCTCGTCGTCGCTGCCTGCCTGAAGCAGGGCGACATACATCTCATTTATGACCTGATCCATGTCGGAACCGTAATCCGTGCGGCTCTGAAGATTGTCATAGCAGTTGACCACCCCGTCGACGATCATGTTATCCCATGCCAGTTCAACGCCTTCTCTGGTCTGCTCATTCAGTGTGCGGAATTCGCAGTCTACTGCGGGCTGGCACAGCCAGTTATAGCAAAAACCGCCATTCGCACGCTGCACGGAAGAGTCCGCATATTCGCCAAGCATCTCATACTCTCCGGCTTCCTTGTCCGTCCACTCGAACATGACGCCTTCCACGCCCAGATAGAGCATGTCATTTCCCTCCTCGGTGCAGCAGTAGTCCGCCACCCGCAGCACCGCGTCAATGTTCTCCGTCTTGGCTGAGATCGCCCAGCCGCTGTTCAGGTTTGCTAATTTGGGACTTACGCCCTTATCCCCGTAAGGCCCCTCGATCACGGCAAAGCCAAAGGTCGGCAGGGGATCCTCCGTATACCTGGAAGGATACCAGTTGTTGGTCGGCCCGACACATTCCCATTCGATCGCCCCGGCCACGCCGTTCCACAGCTTTCCAAACATATCCATGTTCGGGATCGTCAGCCAGTCAGGCTCCACAAAGCCGCCATCGATAAGGCTGCGGATGTACTGGATGGCCTCCAGGAAACGGGGATGCTTCACCCACTTGGAAACCGTCCCGTCCTCCAGCACGATGTCAGAACTGACAGGGATCCCATAAGCGCCGAAGATGGATTCAAACGATCTGGGTTCAGCGCTGGCACACAGGGCAAAGGTGTCGTCCTGACCGTTGCCGTCCGGATCGCCGTTCGTGAACGCCTCATACACGGCATACAGCTCATCCAGGTTGGTGGGCATCTCCATCCCCAGGTTTTCCAGCCAGTCGGTGCGGATGTTCAGGTTATTGGCCCAGCCTATCTCTCCGGTCGGGATCACATAGAGCCCATCCTGATTCAGGGGCATTTGGGGGATCAGTTCGCTGGCGTTTCCAAACCAGTTAGGCGCTTTATCCTCCAGTCCTGTCAGGTCATAAAGCAGTCCGGCATCAATGAATTCCTGCGCATCGTTGCCGCCGATACTGAACAGATCCGGCAGGGAATCGGAGGCCGCCAAGGTACTCATCTTAGTGGCAAGATCGGCGCCGGCCACATAAGTCATTTCGATGACGGTTCCCGTCTTCTCACCCAGCTCATCCAGCACTATGTTTTCCGCATTAGGCGTATTGTCGCCTGTCATTAGGATGCTGACGGTCGGTCGTTCGCCTTCCTCGCTACCCCCCCCCGGAACTGTCAGCAGAATCCGTACCGGTATCCGATCCAGCGCTGGCGGATCCCGTGCTGCTTCCGGCGTCCGAGCTGGTGCTGCTGCTTCCGGAGCCACAGGCTGCCAGGGAGGCCGCCATCATCAATGCCAGAAGCAGAGACATTGCTTTTTTCGCGTTCTTGATTTTTTTCATAAAAATCCTCCTTCTTTATTTAAAATTTTACAGTTACCCTTTCACCGATCCTACCATTACCCCCTTGGTATAGTATTTCTGTAGGAACGGATAAACAAGGAGAACAGGGATGACGGAAACCGTAATGACCGTCATCTTCACCGTTTCCTCCGTCAGGCGGGATGCCGCGCCGATATTTGACATCTGACTCATGGTCCCGCTCTTGGCGCCTGCGGAAGCGATCAGCTGCCTGAGATAATTCTGGAGCAGCTGCAGGTTCTGGTCGTTAACGTAGAGCACGTTGTCCATATATCCGTTCCACAGGCCGACACCGTAGAACATAGTCTGGGCCGCCAGCGAAGGCTTGGATAGCGGCAGGACGATCTTCAACAGCACCTGAAAAGGGTTCGCCCCGTCCAGCCGGGCCGACTCCTCCAGGGAGGGCGGGATGGACTGGAAGAAGTTCCGCATGATAAAAAGATTGTACGCGCTCATAGCTCCGGGAATGACATACACCCAGAAGGTATCCAGCAGATGCAGATCCCGGATCAGCAGGTAGGTAGGGATCATGCCCCCGTTAAACAGCATGGTGAAGAAGATCAGCATGCTGAAAAAGTTCCGTCCCTTAAAGCGCTGAAGGGAAAGCGGATAGGCAGTCAGAGCTGACAGTACCAGCGAGATCACCGTCCCCACTACGGTCTTCAGGATGCTGTTGCGGTAGCAGATATAGATCTGTTTGGTGCTCAAAAGCTGCTGATAGGACAGCAGGGAGAAATCCCTCGGCCAGAGAAAGATGCCGCCGCTCATGGACGCATGGGAATCGGAAAGGGAATACATGATGACATGCCAGAAGGGATAGATGGTGATCAGGACCATGAACCCCAGAAAGATACCGATGACGATATCGCCGACCCGTCCGCCGGACCTGGCTTTCTTCAGTTTTTTATGTGCCATATTCAAACCCTCCTTTCCGGCTCACATGATGCTGCTATCAGGATCCACCTTTTTGGCGATCCAGTTAGTGATCAGGACCAGACACAGACCGATGACGGACTGGAACAGCCCGGCAGCCGTGGAAATCCCGTATTTGCGTTCTTCGAGTCCCAGACGATAGACATAGGTATCGATGATGTCAATCTTGGAGACGATCGCATCGTTGCTGAATACGAAGACCTGGTCGAAACCGGCATACATCATCTCGCCGAGACGGAAGATCAACAGCACCACAATGGTGGAGCGGATACCGGAAAGGGTGATATGCCACATCTGCCGCCAGCGCCCCGCACCATCCACCGCCGCCGCCTCATACAGCTCCTGATCGATCCCCATAATGGCCGCCAGATAAACGATCGTACCTATACCAGCGCCTTTCCAGACATGGGACAGGACGATGATGGTACGGGCCGCCGACTGGCTGGCAAGCAGATTGGGGATGCTCCCCTCATAGCCGAAAAGCCCTAGAATATCTTTCAGAACGCCTGAAGAGGGGGAAAGGATCGCATAGAACAGGCCATAGACCACGACCCAGGAGACGAAGTTGGGAAGGATAACGGAGGTCTGCACCAGCTTCTTTGCTTTACTGCTTCGGACTTCATTGATCATCAGAGACAGGATGATCGGAAAGGGAAATCCAGCCACCAGCTTCAGCAGGCTGATGATGATATTATTAAAAAGTGCCCTCCGGAAAGCCGACCGGGAAAACAGATCGATAAAATGCTTCATTCCCACCCAGGGCGCTTCTCCGATCGACATGCCGATCTTATAATCCTTAAACGCGATGGTAATGCCGTACATCGGCGCGTATTTAAATATGAGAAAATACGCCAGTCCGGGCAGGAACATCAGATAAAGCATCCAGTCCCGTTTCATATAGGCTCCCAGCCGCGCCAGACTCGTGGAACGCGGCGCGGCCGGCGAAACCCATTTTTCGTTTTTAGCCAATATTATTCACTCCTTTCATTTGCCTGCGCCCTCCTTTCATTTGTCTCGTCAATGATCGGATAAAGCTGGATCATATTGCCTCCGTCCACCACAAGCTCCGCGCCAGTGGTGTTCTTCGACATCCCGCTGCCAAAATAGTAAACCGCATTGGCGATATCCTCAAAATCCGCAATATCCCCTAACGGTGTATAATTGGAAAGCACTTCTCTGCAATGGTTGAAATCATTCTCCCACCGGTCGGTCTTGATCATGCCCGGAAGGACCGCGTTGACCCGGATGTTATATTTCCCCAGATCCAGCGCCATCGCCCGCATCATGCCCAACGCGCCGCTTTTCGAAGCGCTGTAGGAGATCCGGTCCGGGATCGCCCGGTACGCCGTATTAGAATTGACAAACACGATGGAGCCGCCTCCCTTTTCCCTCATCTGGATGGCCGCCTGACGGGACAGCATGAAATTCCACCCGACGTTCGTGTTGATCACATCCATGAACTCTTCTACGGGAACTTCAAAAAACTTCTGAAGGAGCCCGAGATTTGACGCGTTCAGCACAAGGCAGTCAATGGAATACCCCTCTTTTTTGATATCCGCGAAAATCTCTTTCACATTTTCTTCGTCAAACACCTTCATCCCATAGCCTTTGGCGAATACCCCGTATTTTTCCGACATTTCCTTTGCCGTGCTCTCCGCTCTTTCGGCGCTTCTGCTCCCAAGGAAAAGGTTGTATCCTTCCTTTGCGAATCTTTCCGCGATCCCTCTTCCCGTATTGACCGTTGCGCCCGTAATAAATACTGACTGACTCATAATGTCCCCCTTCTTTTAAAAGTAAAAGGCTGTTTCCGGCGGACGGATGTCCGTCAGCGCTCCCGTATAATGCCGCAGGGTGTGTGGTCTGTACGGGTATTTCGCGCATTCCTCCTCGTTGATCTCAATGCCGAGCCCGGGTCTGTCGGGTATCTTCATAAATCCATCTTTGTATTCCAGGCTTTCCGTGGTGATATCCTTCCGATATTCCACATCAGAATACATGATCTCCAGGATACAGAAGTTGGGGCAGCTTGCCGCGAGCTGAAGCGTCGCCGCGTTCGCCACGGGGCCGGAAGGATTGTGCGGGGCAAAAGGAATATACCTGCTCTCCGCTTCCGCCGCGATCTTTTTCAGCTCCATGATCCCCCCTGCATGGGAGATATCGGGCTGGATATAATCCGCCGCCATCAGATCGAACATTTTCCGGTAATCCCAGCGGGTGTACAGCCGTTCCCCGGCGGCGATCGCCACGGGAGATTTATCGCGCACCTCCTTCAGCGCGTCCAGGCTGTCCGGAGGGACCGGTTCTTCAAAGAACATCGGGCCAAACTGCTCCAGTTCCTTTGCGATCTTGATGGCTGTCGGAATATTAAATCTGCCATGTCCCTCGATCAGCAGATCCACTGAATCCCCGACCGCACTGCGCACTTCTGCCACGCATTCCAACGCCGTATCCAGCTCCCTGTTGGAAATGTTCAGATATGCCTTGCCGAACGGATCCCATTTCATGGCCGTGACCCCGCGCTGTACGGCGGTCTTTGCCTTTTCCCCGAATTCTTCCGGCGTTTTGGCCCCCGAAAACCAGCCGTTGACATATATCCTCACTTCATCGTTGACCTTGCCGCCCAGAAGCTGATAAACCGGCGTTCCCAGATGCTTTCCCAGGATGTCCCACAGCGCCATTTCCACCGCGGACAGGGCGGACATCAGCACCGCGCCCCCGCGCCAGTACGCGTCGCGGTAAATGCTGTGCCAGTGGGCTTCAATGTCAAGCGGATTTTTGCCCACCAGATATTCTTTGATATGTTCCAGGGCTCCCAGCAGCGCCTTTTCCTTATATTCCAGCGTTGCCTCCCCCACGCCGTCGATCCCCTCGTCGGTATAAACCTTGACAAACACCCAGTTCGTGCGAAAGCAGTCCACCACAAAGGGCTTGATATCCGTCACTTT
>DWYY01000011.1 GCA_019118445.1 Candidatus Eisenbergiella merdipullorum
GGAAGCCGTGATAAAAGTTTTCCTTTAAATCCTTTCTGACCGCCGTGTCCCGGATGCTCACTGTCCGCTCCAGCCAGGAGGTAAAGACGCTCTCCACCACGGACAGATCACCATCTTTCAGGGCTTCGCAGAACCGGTCAAGCTCCATCGTGTCCCTTCTGACTACCGCCTGCATCCAGTCCTGAATCTGGGTCACAAAAATCTCCCTGATTTCCTGATAAGTTAATTCGTTTCGAATTTCCCTCAGAACCGTTTCTCCGGCGAACAGCCGCTCGATCTCGCTTCGGGTTGTTGCTGAAGCATTTTCCAACAGATGTCTTATGATCGTTTTGCTGCCGGTATTTGACCAGCAGGCTGTCGTTCGTTTTCAGCGCATTTCCAAACATGTTCCGGATCAGAAGGTTCATTTCATCATAATATCCCTGTTCATTTGCCTTTTTCAGCGGAACATCATACTCATCGATCAGTATAATCGCTTTTTTGCCACAATGCTTCCGCAAAAGATCAGAAAGTTCCTTCAGGCTGATGGAAATAACCGGAAATTTCCCCATATATTCTTCGCACAGCTCTGTGTCTCCCGCAATTTCCAGTCCGTCAAACAGCTCTTTATCGCATCCGATCTCAAAAAAAGGATTTCAGCATGCTCATATTCAGCGATTTTCCAAATCGCCTTGGACGGGTAAACAGAGTAACCTTTCCTCCGCTCCGGAGTAGGTCGCGGATCAACGCAGTCTTATCCACATAGTAGAAGTCTTCCCTCCGAATTTCTTCAAAGTTCTCCATTCCGATGGGAAGTCTTTTCTTAAAACCATTCATCGTTTTGTGCGCTCCTTTTCCCGGCACTGCGTAACGGACAGGCAGGGCTTTAACCCGTAGACTTTTGCCTGTACTTATATTTTGGATTTTACCATTCGCAGTACGGAATGGCAAACCATTTAGAAAAAGCCGGCCGGGACACTTCTCCCGGACGGCCTGCGGCTTCGCAATTTAACAATTTTCCTGTATCCGCGGTTTTCCGTCTTATCCGGCGATCCAGCCGCCGTCTACCACCAGCACGTCGCCATTCACATAGGAAGAATCATCGCTGGCAAGGAAAAGGGCTGCGGAAGCAATCTGGGCTGCACTTCCCGGTTCCGGCGCACAGGCGAGCACCTGCTTCACCCTGCCGTAGCCGGCCATGTTGGGCTGACCCATGGATGAGCTGATCTCCGTGGCAATACCTCCGGGAGCGATGGCGTTACAGCGGATGCCGTCCGGCATATACATAAACGCGGTGTTTTTCGTCATGGAAACCAGCGCGGCCTTGGATGCACAGTAAGCCGCTCCGGCACAGGTACGCATGGATCCCACGGATGCCACATTGATAATGGATCCTCCGCTTTTCTGGGCCAGGAAAACCTGTATCGCCTTTCTCATGGCATACATGGGCGCATAGGTATTCACCTTCATCACATGGTCAAACCGGTCGTTTGTCACATCCCCGATAGGACTCATATCGTCCATCACTCCCGCGTTGTTCACCAGCACATCCAGCCGTCCGAATCTGCTGACAGCAAGATCGATCATTGCCTCATTCGTTTCTTCCAGAGAAATATCTCCGGGGAAGATTTCCACTTTCCCGGCTTCCTCCTTCAGCGACTCCGCCAGCTCCTCCAGCCGTTCCTTCCTTCTTGCAACCGCAACCACAGAAGCTCCCTCTTTCACGAACAGCTCCACGATCGCCTTACCCATACCGGAGGACGCTCCGGTTACAACAACAGCCTTGTTTTCCAGTTTCATATTCTCCTCCTTTTCTGCTGCCGGTTTTATCCGCCTGATCAAAATGAGGCTTCTTCATCCGGCGTTTTTCTGAAATCTATTGTATCAGATTTGTCAGAAAATAGATAGGTGTTTGTCATATTTTTCAGACCTTTTAAATCTGAAAAGACCGTTGAGCGCTGTACCCGTGCTTTCATAAATCTCTCTTTTCCCATTTCAGAAGGAAGGCAGAATTGACGATGACCAGCACAGAGCCTGCATTATGGACCAGCGCGCCCACCACCGGATTCAGGATTCCCGTGATGGCCAGAATGATTGCAAGAAAATTCAGCGCCATGGAGAAGGTGAGGTTGCATTTGATGGTAAACATCATCCTGCGTGACAGGGCGAACAGATGTGGAAGCTCCTTCACCTCGTCATCAACCAGTGCGATATCCGCCGCATCCACGGCGATATCGCTTCCGACTCCGCCCATGGCGATTCCCACATCCGCTTTTTTCAGCGCCGGCGCATCATTGATGCCGTCTCCGATCATGCAGACAGGGCCGTTTTCCTTCCGGTATGTACCGATATGCTCCAGCTTATCCTCCGGCAGGCAGCCTGCATATACCTCCCGGATGCCCAGCTTCGCAGCAATGGCGTTTGCGGCGCTCACATGATCGCCTGTCAGGAGCACCGGACGGATGCCCAGATCCTGAAGTTTCCGGATCATTCCGGCGCTCTCAGGCCGAAGGGTGTCCGCCAGGGCGAGAAAGCCCGCCGCCACGCCGTCCAGCGCCAGATAGATCACGGTACAGCCCTGTTCGAGGCAGACGTCCGCTTTTCCCACGAGAGAAGCCTCCACAGGCACGCCGTTTTCCTCAAGAAGCTCTCTGTTCCCCGCAAGGATCTGCCTTCCCTCTGCCTGTGCCTTCACTCCCCGGCCCGGAACCATGGAAAACTGCTCCGGCTCTCCGGGCGCCTTCCCAGTCTTTTCCTGATAACAGCTCACTACGGCCTTTCCCAGCGGGTGCTCAGACCGCTTCTCGGCAGCGGCCGCAAGGGCAAACAGCTCTTCTCCGCTCAGGCCTTCCTTAACGCTCTGCGTTTCCACCACGCGGGGCGTTCCGCTTGTCAGCGTACCCGTCTTGTCAAAGGCGATGCCAGTCACCGCAGCGAGCCGTTCCAGAGCGTCGCCCTCGCGGACCAGGAACCCGTGCTTTGTCGCATTGCCGATCGCCGCCATGATCGCAGTGGGGGTGGCAAGCACCAGCGCACAGGGGCAGAATACCACCAGGATGGTGACTGCACGGATGATCTCTCCGGTGAAAAGCCAGGTCAGCGCCGCCGCGCTGAGGGCGATCACCACGATCCAGGTGGCCCACCGGTCGGCGATTCCAACGATCTTCGCCTTTCCGGCGTCCGCGGACTGCACCAGCC
>DWYY01000111.1 GCA_019118445.1 Candidatus Eisenbergiella merdipullorum
GGCATTCCCGGAAAGATCACCTCGGCTCCCGCAAAGCACCTCTCCGTGCTGTGCAACCAGATGGTGAACTTCCTCGGCATCATGCAGAACGAGTGGGCAGGCGCACAGGCTTTTTCCTCCTTTGATACTTACCTCGCTCCCTTTGTGAAGGCGGATAATCTGACCTATCCGGAAGTGAAAAAGTGCATTGAATCCTTTATTTACGGCGTGAACACCCCAAGCCGCTGGGGCACGCAGGCGCCGTTTTCCAACATCACGCTGGACTGGACCGTCCCGGACGACCTGGCGGAGCTTCCTGCCATCGTGGGTGGGAAGGAAATGGATTTCTGCTATAAGGACTGCAAGAAAGAAATGGACATGGTCAACAAGGCGTTCATCGAGATCATGATCGAAGGCGACGCCAATGGCCGGGGCTTCCAGTATCCGATCCCCACCTATTCCATCACCCGTGATTTTGACTGGTCCGATACGGAAAACAACCGTCTGCTCTTTGAAATGACCGCGAAGTACGGCACTCCTTATTTCAGCAATTACATCAATTCCGACATGAAGCCCAGCGACGTGCGTTCCATGTGCTGCCGCCTTCGTCTGGATCTGAGAGAGCTGAGAAAGAAAACGGGAGGTTATTTCGGTTCCGGAGAGAGCACTGGAAGCGTGGGCGTGGTGACCATCAATATGCCAAGGATCGCCTATCTGTCCGCAGACGAAGAAGAATTTTACAGACGCCTCGACCATATGATGGACATCGCGGCCCGTTCCCTGAAGATCAAGCGGGATGTGATCACCAGACTGCTGAACGAAGGACTGTATCCTTATACCAAGCGTTATCTCGGCAGCTTTGAAAATCATTTTTCCACCATCGGCTTGATCGGCATGAACGAGGTGGGGCTGAACGCCAACTGGCTGAGAGCCGATATGTCCAGTGAAAAGACGCAGAAATTCACCATAGACGTGCTCAACCACATGAGAGAGCGCCTCTCCGACTACCAGGAGCAGTACGGCGACCTTTACAATCTGGAGGCCACGCCTGCGGAGAGCACCACCTACCGTCTGGCAAAACATGATAAAAAGAGATGGCCCGGCATCAAAACCGCGGGAAAGGAAGGGGATACTCCTTATTATACCAATTCCTCCCATCTGCCGGTGGACTATACCGTGGATATTTTTGACGCGCTGGATATCCAGGATGAGCTGCAGACCCTGTACACCTCGGGAACCGTATTCCATGCCTTCCTCGGAGAAAAGCTTCCCGATTGGAAAGCGGCGGCCAATCTGGTGCGCGCCATCGCGGAAAACTATAAGCTGCCTTATTACACGTTGTCTCCCACCTACTCCATCTGTCCGGAGCACGGCTATCTGACCGGAGAGCAGAAGGTCTGCCCGAAATGTGGCAAGGTCACAGAAGTATGGAGCCGCATCACCGGTTATTACAGGCCGGTGCAGAACTGGAACGACGGAAAGACGCAGGAGTTCCAGAACCGCACAGAATATGATCTTTCAAAATCCGTGCTGAAGCATAAAGGCCCCCGTGTGGTTGACATCTCCGATTTTGGGAAAAAGGAGCCTGCCGCGCAGACGGCGCAGCCTGATGTGGTGAAGTATCTGTTCACGACACAGACCTGTCCTAACTGCCGTCTGGCGAAGGAGTATCTGAAGGATGTGGACTACATCCCTGTGGATGCGCAGGAAAACGCCGAGCTGGCGCAGAAGTATGGCGTAATGCAGGCTCCCACTCTGGTGGTGGTGGACGGGGATTCCTTCACCCGGTATGCGAACGCGTCCAATATCCGGAAGTATGCCCAGGAGAATGGCGGCATGAGGCCGGATGTAGTGAATGCGTGAACGGACATGTAAGAATCTGAAACATCCATAGAACGACTGACAAACCGGAAAAAGAAGCCCGGCGGCTGTGAGAAAATGGCCGCCGGGCTTTTACGCTTGTATCAGAAAAAAACTGGCCCGATAGAGAAATTTTGCCGGATGCCGCTGGAGGTGTTCTATTGAATTTTAGGATATCATATGGCAAAATGTAGTCATAGAAAAATATATTTGCGATTCGCAGATATTTTCCGATCAGGAAACTGCCGTTTTGGAAAGGAGCAGTCTATATATGGCAAAAGTATTTAATACAAACGGCTACTGTGATCCGGACTGAAAACAATGGTGTTTCAGCTTTTGTTCCAAGGGCAGATCATTGCATATAATGCGTTTGATCCGGCAACTGACATGCTGCTCATGTTTGGATTTGTCAAAGTGGAGCCGGAAACCGTCCAGATCGCAAACCCGATTTTTGAGACTCGCCTGTACAATTACCTGAAAGAAAAAAACTGATCGAAGCAGTCGTCTGAAACGGGAAGATGCGAAAAGAAGGGAAGGAAACCATAAAATGATACTGTATATGCCGACCAAAGTGTATCAGGAGAAAAATTGCGTGGAAAACCACAGCAGGGAGCTGGCTGCCCTGGGGACAAGGGCGCTGATCGTGACGGGAAAGCATTCCTCCAGGATCAACGGATCCTTGGATGACGTGAAAAACGCGCTGGACAGAGAAAAGATCCCATATACGGTCTTTGATGATGTGGAGGAGAATCCTTCTGTGGATACGGTGAAGAAGGCGGCCTCCCTCGGACTGTCTGCCGGAGCGGATTTCGTCATCGGGATCGGCGGCGGTTCTCCGATGGACGCGGCGAAAGCGGTGGCTCTCCTGATCGCTAATCCGGAACGGGATACGGATTTTCTTTATCAGAAGATGCGCGCCGCGGGCGGGCAGGAGGCGCACCAGGCCGTCCCGGTGGCGGAGGTGCCCACCACGGCGGGAACTGGTTCTGAGGTTACGCCCTATGCCATCCTGACACGGAATGTGCTTCCGGACATCGTGCTGACAACTGCGCCCGGAGCGGATGCACGCCATGATTTCCCCCATCTGGGAAAAAAGACCAAGCAGAGCATCAGCCATCACATTTTCCCGGCGCTGGCGCTTGTGGATATTTCCTATCTTCAGACTGCGTCTAGGAACGGCTGCATTTATACGGCGGTGGACACCCTGGCCCATCTGATCGAAAGCCATCTGAACGCCAACACCACCGATTACAGCCGTTTTTACAGCGAGACTGGCCTGCGCACCTGGGCAAAGGTGAAGGACAGGCTGCTGCACTACGAGATTGGAGAGGAGGAACGGAGGATTTTGATGAATGCCTGTACGCTGGGCGGCATGTCCATCGCCCATACCGGAACCAGCCTGCCCCACGGTCTGAGCTATCCCGTCACCTGCGAGATGGGTCTGCCCCACGGAAAGGCGGTAGGAATCTTCCTGCCCGGTTTCCTGCGCGGCTATGGCGACAGGGAGGAGGCCATGCGCGTGCTTTCCCTGCTGGAGTTTGGAAGCGAGCAAAGCTTCTCGGAATACATCCGGGCGCTTCTGGGCGAGGTCTCCATCCCCGACGAGCTGTGGGAACGGGATGTGAACGAGCTTCTGGAAAATCCCCGGAAGTTAAAGAATTATCCCTTCCAGTTGGATCACGACCGGCTGTGGGCGATGCGGTAGGAGGGTATACGCCCAGGAGAGGGCTGTCTGCCGGGGATTCCTGTTTTTCTGCCTTCGCGCTACTGTTCTCACACCTCCTAGCTCCGTCTTGTCTTGCCTCTGTAAATATGTTACAATTCTGCACAGATGACCGGGCCGGACCGACCCGATAGAAAGGAACCGGAATTATGATTGATATTCTCGTTGAAAAGATCAAAAAGACGAACGCTCCTATCGTCGTGGGGCTGGACCCCATGCTGAAGTACATCCCGGAGCAGATCCGGAAAAAAGCATTTGAAGAATACGGGGAGACCCTGAAAGGGGCGGCGGAAGCCGTCTGGCAGTTTAATAAGGGGATCGTGGATGCGGTGGCAGACCTGATCCCTGCGGTAAAGCCTCAGATCGCCATGTATGAGCAGTTCGGCGTAGAGGGACTGGCCGCCTATCAGAAGACCGTGGACTATTGTAAGGAAAAGGGCCTCGTGGTGATCGGCGATGTGAAAAGAGGGGATATCGGCTCCACATCGGAAGCCTATGCGGTGGCCCACCTCGGGAAAGTGCAGGTGGGAGGAAACCGGATTCCCGTTTTCAACGAAGATTTTGCCACCGTGAATCCCTATCTGGGCTCCGACGGTGTGAAGCCTTTTCTGAAGGTCTGCAAAGAGGAACACAAAGGTATTTTCGTCCTTGTGAAAACCTCAAATCCCAGCAGCGGCGAGTTCCAGGACAGGCTGATCGATGGAAGGCCGCTGTACGAGCTGGTCGGCGAGAAGGTGGCCGAATGGGGGGACGAGGTAATGGGATGCTCCTACAGCTACGTGGGAGCCGTTTTCGGAGCCACCTACCCGGAGATGGTGCCGGTCATGAGAAAGCTGATGCCTAAGACTTACTTCCTGGTCCCTGGTTATGGGGCGCAGGGCGCAAAGGGTGCGGATCTGGTGGATTTCTTCAATCCGGATGGCCTGGGAGCCATCGTCAATTCCTCCAGAGGGATCATCGCTGCCTGGCAGCAGGAAAAGTACGCTCAGTTTGGCCCAGAATGCTATGCTGACGCGTCCAGACAGGCGGTGAAGGATATGATCGAGGATATCAGCGGCGCGGTCAGCGCGGCGATGGCAAAAAAGCGCGCCTAGTTACGTAAGGAGGAAATATGGAACAGTACAAGCAGGAATTTATTGATTTTATGATCGCATCCGATGTCCTGAAATTCGGGGAATTTACCTTAAAGAGCGGAAGGAGATCCCCCTTCTTCATGAATGCCGGGGCATACGTGACGGGAACCCAGTTGAGAAAGCTGGGAGAATATTACGCGAAGGCGATCCATGACAACTACGGCCTGGACTTCGACGTCCTTTTCGGGCCTGCCTATAAGGGAATCCCTCTTTCTGTGGCAACGACGATCGCCATCAGCGAGCTGTACGGCAAGGATGTCCGCTACTGCTCCAATCGCAAGGAAGTCAAGGATCACGGGGACACGGGAATCCTTCTGGGAAGCAGACTGAAGGATGGGGACCGGGTAGTGATCATTGAGGATGTGACCACATCCGGAAAGTCCATCGAGGAAACCTTCCCCATCATCAAGGCGCAGGCGGATGTGGAGATCAAGGGGCTGATCGTATCCCTGAACCGCTGTGAGAGAGGAAAAGGAGAAAAGAGCGCCCTTGAGGAAATCCGGGAGCTGTACGGTTTCCCCACCGCGGCCATCGTGAGCATGGAGGAAGTGGTGGAGTATCTGTATAACAAGCCCCATGATGGGAAGATTATCATTGACGACGCGATGAAGGCGTCCATCGACGCCTACTATGAGCAGTACGGCGTAAGAAAGTAAGTTTGGCGGGATATGCGCCGGCGCGCATATCCCACGCGGATCCAGTGCTGCCTGCCGGCAGCGGAAAGCAGAGGCGGCCGAAAGCCTGTGGCTTTCGGCCTGGAAATATGTGCTGGCGCACATATTTCTCTTGAATGAAATGCCGTCCTTAGGCGGCAGGAAAAGAGGTAAGATGGAAGAAAAGATTTATAAGATATTCAGCGGTTCCGGAGCGCTTAACATTGCAGTAGGCGTGGTGGTCCTGGTAACGGGAATCGTGAGCGGCGTGCTGCTGATCATCGGCGGGGCGAAGCTGCTCGTGGGAAAATCAAAGATTCTGTTCTGAAACATTTCTGTCCGGAAGCGGAAGGGAATGCATCTGGGAAAGGAGCCGGTCCATGGGCCGCAGATATATTTTTACGGATAAGCATGAGACGAAGAAGGGGATCATGTCCTCTGTGCTGGGCGTCCTGTCTATTGTATCCATCGTGCTGGCAGTTTACGGGACCTTTCAGAATCAGGGAGAGGCCCTGGTGAAGTACGGGGTGGCGGTTTTGTTCGCCCTGCTGTTCGCGCTGGCCGGTCTTGTGCTTGGGATCCTGTCCAGAATGGTGCAGGATCGTTTTTATTTTTTCTCATATCTAGGGATGACGCTGAACGGGCTGGCGCTCGTCAGCATTGCTTTTATTATTTATGCGGGAGTATACGGACTATGAAAAACGAAAATGAGAGGACGGAGGAGATCCGGGAGCGTCTGGCCCTTGGAAGGGAACGGCTTTCACAGATTCCCGTAGAAGCGGCTTCTATCCTGGGCGGGAAGCTGCCGTCAGGAGAACAGGCTTTTTTGGCATTTGCGGATTATTTTGCAAAGACGGCAAAGATCATCGGGCTTTTTATGGAGGAATATGACCTCATCGCGTGCGGCGGGCTGGAGAAGGCATCGGAAGAAGAACTTGCCGGAAGGAACAGGAGGCTTTATGCGGATGTGCTCCCCGGTAATTATGAAAAGAGTTATGCCAATCCCCGCTTTGCCGTGGCGGCGCTGGGAAAGGAATACGGACAGATGCTTTCCTTCCTCGCGGCGGAGGAACGCAGCCTGATCGCCTTCGCCTATGAGCAGGACGCAGAGTCCATGGTGATCCGGCTGGAGCTTTTTCTGGAGGTTTACCAGATGTTTGTGTGCGCGAGGGAGGAAGAAAACAATCTCCCGGACCCCGAGCAGGTGAAGGATACCCTGTACTGGTTCGCCAGCGATTACTCTGAGATCATGCTTGAAAAAAATATGCGTGCCACCTTCGACTGGAAGGAGGACTTCGCGCGGAAGCTCATCATGGAAAGCGATCTGACGGATCTGCGCTATCTTTATCGCTTCGGGGAATACATCACGGAAAACGAGCGGCATATGGCACGGTATCTGAACAGCCTTCCTGAAGAAAAGATCGCGCTGATGGCGGATACCTTTACGGAAGGGTACCGGATCGGCTTTGCGGCGACGGGCAAGGATATCACGAAAAAGAAATCCGTCAACATCCGTTATTTTCTGGGATTTGAACGCGTGGTGCGCCGCGCGGTGGAGAATTTCCGCGCGATGGGGCTAAACTCCGTCATCTACCGGGCGCCCCAGAGCATTCTGGAGGGTAGGAAGCTGGGAAAGAATGGTTACTACGGAGCCATTGCCAACAAGCAGTTTGAATATGACCACGAATATGACCAGGCGCTTTTTTATGACAAACGGTATGTGAACCACAGGCTGGAGAACTATCGTAACGCGCTGGAGAGCGTGAAGGAGCTGGCCGCGGTGCATGGAGGTCCGGCAGTCATTGAAGGCTTCGGAGAACCTCCCTTTGAGCCGGAGCACAAGGAAGAAGACCTGCGCCTGAATGAAGAACAGCAGAAGCTGTCGGTCCTCTTCCAGTCAAAAGCGGGCGCGCTGATGAACGAATATGTAAAGGGAGAGGAGAGGAGCTTTACCATCATCGCCTTTCCCGTGCCGGAGATCGGGGATAACTTTGAGGAGATATTCGACGGCGTCCTGAAGATCAATACGCTGGATTACAAGCTTTATCAGGGCATCCAGCAGAAGCTGATCGATGTGCTGGATCAGGCGCGGTACGTGCGGGTCAGGGGAATGGGACGAAACCGGACCGACCTGCGGATCGCCCTGCATACGCTGGCGGATCCGCAGAAGGAGACCAATTTCGAAAACTGCGTGGCGGATGTGAACATCCCGGTGGGAGAGGTGTTTACCTCGCCTGTCCTGAAGGGAACGGACGGAAAACTTCATGTGACAAAGGTATATCTTGCCGGTCTGAAATATCTGGATCTGGAGATCGATTTCAGGGACGGAATGGTCTCGGATTATACCTGCGCCAACTTTGACGATCCGGAAGAAAACCGGAAATTCGTCCGGGAAAATGTGCTGTACCATCACGATACCCTTCCCATGGGCGAATTTGCCATCGGCACCAATACTACCGCCTATGTGTTTGCCGAAAAATATGGGATCGCCGACATACTGCCGGTCCTGATCGCGGAGAAAATGGGTCCTCATTTCGCAGTGGGGGACACGTGCTATTCCCATGAGGAAGATCTGGCGACGTACAATCCGGACGGAAAACGCCTGATCGCCAAGGAAAATGAGGTTTCCGCCCTTCGTTCGACGGATCCCGGAAAGGCATATCTGAACTGCCATACGGATATCACCATCCCTTACGATGAGCTGGGCGAGCTTGCCGCCGTACATCCGGACGGGACGGAAACCATGATCATCAGGAACGGAAGATTCGTCCTTGCAGGCTGTGAGGAATTGAACCGGGCGTTTGAAAAACAGGATTGAAATATGTTCTGTTTATCCGATAACCTTCCAGCGCTTGTCCACGTGGTTCAGCACTTCGCACCCGTCCTTTGTAACCAGGACCAGGTCCTCCACCCGCACGCCGAATTTCCCGGGAAGGTAGACGCCCGGCTCGATGGAAAAGGTCATCCCTTCCTCCACACAGGCGGTGTTTGCCGAGCTGACGTCCCCCGGTTCATGATCCTGCAGGCCGATGGAGTGGCCCAGCCTGTGATTGAAATAAGGGCCGTAGCCCGCTTCTGTGATCAGATCGCGCGCGGCCTTGTCGATGTCGCAGAAACGGACGCCGGGCTTTATGATGCTTTCCGCCTTCTCATTGGCCTGGCGGACCAGATCATGGATCGCGGCATATTCTTGAGGCGCTTTTTTGCAGAAGAAGGTGCGCGTCATGTCGGAGCAGTAGCCGTCCTTCACGCAGCCCATGTCGATCACGATGCAGTCTCCCGCCTTCAGCCGGGTATCGTCCGGCTCATGATGCGGGTCCGCCGCGTTGGGCCCAAAGGAGAGGATCGTATCGAAACCTTCCGGGCATCCGGCTTCTTTATAGAGAACGCGCACCTGATCCGCGCATTCCTTCTCCGTCATCCCTTCTTTTATGAAAGCCGCGATCTTTTCCATGCAGGAATCGTTGATCCGTGAGGATTCCCGCATTTTCTCCTGCTCATAGGAATCCTTGATGGAGCGCACCCGGTCCACGCAGCAGGAAGCGTTCATATATTTCGCTTCCGGATTTCTCTCCATCAGCCCCAGCAGAAAGCCGGCAGACCAGTTCCTGTCGATCCCGAGGGGTTCTTTTGCGCCGTATCCGGCGATATGGGAAGCGACCATGCCGATGCAGTCATCCGTATCGGACATCCAGAGCTTTTCAATGTCCACCTCCGGGATCACGAACAGATTGTTCAGGAAAAAGCAATGCTTCCCGTCCGTGCGCACATACAGGGCGTACAGACGCTCATAGGGCTGCACCCACACCCCGGTCAGATACCGGATGCTTAAAGGGTCGCTCACGATCATCTGGCCGAGCCCCATTTTTTTCAGTTCCTCACATACCCGGTCCAGCCGGGCGCTGTAGATCTTTTCCATATTTACCTCCATGCTGAAGCGTTTTACGATGCGTTACATCCAATACAGCTCTGTTTTGGCCAACCTTTATTATACCGCATCGGAGGAAAAATGGAACGGGGTGAGTGAAAAAGAAAAAGTTGTAAAAACTGCGGGTGAAATTGGTGATCCCGGAATTCAACATGAACAGTGCTTTTTAAACAGGCTCCTTTTCCATGGAAGACGCCTTGACGAACAGGAAAAATCCGATGGCGAAGGTGACGATCAGGACGCCTATGCCCTTATTGACGCTTCCGGTAAGCTGGCTGACGATGCCGATCAGCGTGGTGCCGAGGAAAGAAGCACCCTTGCCGCAGATATCCATGATGCCGAAATATTCACCTGATTTTTCGGCAGGGATGATCTTGGCAAAATAGGAGCGGGACAGCGCCTGGATGCCGCCCTGGAACATGCCGACGCAGACCGCCAGGATCCAGAAGTGGAGCTGGGTGGACATGAAGAGCGCGAACACGGTAATGCCCAGATAGGCTGCGATACAGATCATGATCAGTTTCTCAGGCGCATATTTCCCGGACAGCCGTCCGAACAGGATGGAAAACGGGAAGGCTACGACCTGGGTGACCAGGAGCGCGATGAGAAGCCCTGTGGTATCCAGCCCGAGGGCAGTACCATAAGCGGTCGCCATGTCGATGATGGCGTATACACCGTCGATATAGAAAAAGAAGGAAAGAAGAAACAGGAAAGTCTTCTTTTCTTTTTTTATGCTCTTAAACGTTCCGGCAAGCCGCTGAAAGCTTCCCGCGATCGCAGATCTCCCGCTGCTTTCAGAAAAATGCTTCTGCTGGTAGAGCTTCAGGAGAGGGGCGGAGACGGCAAACCACCAGACTGCCACGATCAAAAAGGAGATCATCATGGAAGAGGACAGCGTGAGCCCAAAGGCGTCCGCGCCAAGCACGAGGACGAGGCAGACGGCAAAGGGGATGCAGCTTCCGATATAGCCAAGTCCGTATCCGTAGGAAGAGACCCGGTCCACCCGGTCAGGCGTGGAAATGTCAGGCAGCATGGAATCGTAGAAGATCAGGCTGACGGAATAGCCTATCCGTGCAGCCACGAAAAGCACGAGGAAAAGCAGCCAGTTGGTCACAAAGCCCAGCAGGACGCAGCAGACGACGCCCATCAGAAGCGCTGCGAAAAACAGCTTCTTTTTATAATTCCTGTGATCCGCCAGCGTGCCCAGGACAGGACCCAAGATTGCCACAAACAGTGTGGCGGCGCTGGCGGCATAGCCCCAGCTTGCCAGGTAATCCACAGAGGAAATGCCGGCGTTCTCTGCCAGATAATTGAAATAAATGGGGATGATGGTGGAGACCATCAGGATAAAAGCGGAATTTCCGATATCGTATAGGATCCAGCTTTTTTCCAGTTTGGTAAGTTGAAATTTCATGATCGGTTCAGACTCCTTTTTTTTCAAATGTGCCGTTTCCGGTACGCTCATTCAACCAAAGGTCAGATGGAAACAGGCGTCCAGTTCTTCAGCCCCTTCTGTAAAACGCCGGTAATTCCGGATCAGGCAGACGGCGAGAGGAAGCGCCTTATGATAAAGTTTCCCCAGCCTGCGGTTGATTATGATGCAGGCAGGATCCGGATGCAGGGGGATCATCACGCCCTGCATGGAGGAATAGTTTCCGCTTATGGCAAACGCCGCCTGGATGAGCAGCCGCTTGGGAAGATGAGGGGCTACGAGCAGCCGGCTGCAGGTGAGCATGGACTGCAGCGTTTCCAGGATCTGCCCGGAAGAAGCGGGGGCGAAAAAAGGCGCGATCGCTTCCGCGTTCCGTCTGGACGGGATGATATGGCCTGCGGGGAAATGGGACAGGGGATCCAGTCCGTCGTGGAGCATCAGACGCCGGTCAAATTCGGCTTCCAGCTCCATGTGGGCGATTCCCGTCCGCTTTACCTGTGCTTCCACGTAAGGGTGGCAGGTGCTGTCCAGAGCAAAATGGCAGAGGAAGCCGTACAGATAGGAAAGCCCTGCCTGCCGGTCCTGCATCGCGGAAAGAACATCTGCCGCCGGGCGGAAAAAGGCTTCGCCGGGCTCCCCATGCATCCGGTGTCCCATCCGGTTGAGCGGGGAGGGAGCGAGCGGATGGTGATAAAAGAAAATATCCGGGCCATGCAGGCCGATCAGAAACGGTTCCGGGCACTCCAGGATCGTCTGCTGCTCTTTGGGGCCGAGCAGCGGGCAGACCTGCCGGCCCAAGCGGTAATGTGCGTAAGCGGAAGGCATATGATAAGACTCCTTTGTCATTGGTCTGCAAACGGCTATGGCCGCATGCTTACATTATTATGACACATTTCAGTCGGGAAAGAAAGAGGGAGAAGGTAAAGACTTGGTAAAGGAGTTTTCGCGCATTGACTTCCGTGCGGCAGTACAGTATCATGGATTTGCCTGAAAACAAGTGAAAAATGGAGGAAGAACATGCAGATAGAATTGCAGAAGCTTTTTGAGATCGTAAAAGAAGGCGGAGCGCTGTTTCGGAACCGGGAAGAAGCCGCCCACATCAGGGTGAAAGGCGTGTCGGATTATGTGACGCAGGTGGATCTTCATGTGCAGGAGCAGATACGGACGAGGCTCATGCAGGAATGGCCGCAGGTTCAGTTCATGGGAGAGGAAAAAGACAACAGCGACATTGATTTTACAAAGGCCGTATGGATCCTGGACCCTGTGGACGGGACGACAAACCTGATCCACGATTTCCGCCAGAGCGCAGTCTCCCTTGCGCTCTACGAAGGTGGAAAGCCTGTATGCGGCGTGGTTTATCAGCCGTATACGGAGGAGCTTTTCCATGCGGTATCGCATGAGGGGGCATCGCACGCGAAGCCGGACTGCGGGGCGTATCTGAACGGGAAGCCGATCCATGTGAGCGGAGCGCAGACCATGGCAGAAAGCCTGATCTCCATCGGGACCGCGCCTTATGAACACGGATACGCGGACCGGAATTTTGATCTGTTCAAACGGATCTTTCTGGATTGTCAGGATATCCGCAGACTCGGATCGGCGGCCATCGATCTTGCCTATGTCGCTTGCGGCAGGACGGACGCTTTCTTTGAAATGAACCTGAAGCCCTGGGATTTTGCCGCCGGGCGGATCCTGGTGGAGGAAGCAGGAGGAACGGTCACGGATTTTGAAGGAAACAGCCCTGATTTCCGGAAAAAGGGAAGCGTTCTCGGAAGCAACGGGAAGATCGGAAAGCTGCTGGTGGAGCGGTATATGAACACTTTTTCTGTGAATACTTTTTCTTGACATTCTTCCTGCAGCTATGCAAAATAGAAGCAAAAAGAGACAGAAGAAAACAGGAGGATATTTTGTGCATCAGAACAATAGAAGACATGCTCTTTGCATCGACGGACAGAGGGAAAAAAAACGAAGTAAATGCGGTTTGATAAAGCTGCTTGCTGCGGTACTTTGTTCCTCGCTCCTGTTGCTTTTTCCTTCCGGAAGGCTGACCGCGTTGGCACAGGAGCCGCAGAGCGTGCCCGCAGCCCCGCAGCCCTATGCTGCATTGCAGGCGGATCAGGCCGCCCAGACGCCGGAGGAAGCGGCCGCCGCCCAGGCGCAGGCAGAGGCTCTGATGGCCGCCCACCTTGCGGCTTGGGAGCAGGCAAAACAGGAATATGCCACCCAGCTTGCGGCGTATCAGCAGGCGCTTGCCCAGCAGCAGGCCGCCGCCCAGGCGGAGGCGGCCGCGCAGGCGGAAGCAGCAGCGCAGACGGAAGCAGCAGCGCAGTCTCAGACTGCCGCCCAGCCTCCGCAGGGCTCTCTGCCTGAGGGTGGAATTTCGGAGAGCGTGCCGGCGTTTTCTCTGGCAGGGAGAACGGTCTCTATCCTGGGGGACAGCATCTCCACCTATCAGGGATATATTCCGGAGGGTTATGCATGTTTTTACCCGGATCCGGACAATGATATCAAGGATGTATCCCAGACCTGGTGGATGCAGGTGATCCGGAATACGGGAATGCGCCTTCTGGTAAACGGCTCTTGGTCCGCCAGCGCGGTGTGCGGGGATTCCCGGGCGGAGGCTTCCAGCGCGGGCTGCAGCAGCCGCCGGATCGTGGATCTGATGGGAAACACCGGGATAGCGCCGGACGTGATCCTGGTATACATGGGCGCCAATGACTTCTTTTTCTCGATCCCGCTGGGAACGTTTTCCGGGGAGGCTGTGTACAGGAACGATCATTATATCTGGGACTTTACGGAAGGGTATGAACTGATGCTCCAGAAGCTTAGGGCGGTCTATCCCACCTCACAGATTTACTGTATGACTCTGATCGAAGCGAATTCCGGAGACCATCCCAGAGTGAACGCGAACGGAAACACGATCGAAGATTATAACAACAGGATCAAACAGATCGCGGCCGTCCATGGGATTCCGGTGATCGACGTGCATGACTGCGGGATCGAGGTTTATGAGCTGAATCAGTTTACCAGCGACGGGACCCATCCGAATCAGGAAGGCGCGCGGCGGATGGCGGGCTATGTGACGAATGCGCTCCTTATGGGCGGCTGAACGGTAGTTTTCACTGATGGGAGGAAGTTATGGTTTCCTGGCTGTTGTTGATTTTGTCGGCGGTATATTTTTACCAGGGATATTTGAAACGAAGGATGGACAGAAGGAAGCTGTCCCACAGCTCTTATTATGATGTCGCCTACGGCGGAGAAAAAAAATGCGTCGATCAGGCGGCCGCGGTCCTGAAGGATGTGGGGGGCTATGGCAGGATCCTGTTTCATTGGCATTACTTTTCAGAAAACGGCCCTGCTGCGGCGGATGTGATCCTGCTTCATGAAACCGGCGTTTATGTGCTGGAAACGAAGGATTATCAGGGCTGGATCTCCGGAAATCTGGAGGAGGAATACTGGGTGCAGACGATGGGTGCGGGAAGATATTCTTCTTACCAGAACTATTTTTACAACCCTGTCCTCAAACTTTCCGGCTGTATCGCATGCATGAAACGGGAACTTCCCGATATGAAATGGCTCCCTTACTATTCCCTCGCTGTGTTCGGGAACGGCTGTGAGCTGGAAAATGCCGGCCTTTCAGACAGCCTGAGGAAGATCATACAGCTGAAACAGTTGTCCTATACCATGTATGGGATGATACGCGCCTCCCGCACCTTCCTGTCCCGCCAGGTGATCGATGAGATCTACGAACGGTTGCAGGGAATGGAGACGGCGAAAAACCTGAGTTCCGAGGCAAAAAACCTGAGCTTCGGGGTTGACAAAAACGCGCATCTTTACTATAGTTAAAACAGACTTGACGGCAGGAATGCCGTTACAGCATGACTAACAAAGATGAAGAAAAAGAGGAGTACGCATATCTCTTTGACAGAGAGGACGGCCCACAGGCTGGAAGGCGGTCTGAAAGCAGGATGTGCAGAAGGTAGCTTTGGAGTCGGAAGGCAGAACGAAGCGGAGAGCGGCATTGCAGTCCGCACAGCTTTCATTAAGCTTTCACGCTTCATCCCCGTTAAAGGATGAGACTCTGACAGGAGTTGCAAGGAGGCCGGACTTTCATGGTCCGGTGAACAAAGGTGGTACCGCGCATACGCGCCCTTTGCCCGAAACTGGGTGAAGGGCGTTTTTTATGTGAAAGCCCGGACGGCGGCGATGCCACCGGACATGCTTGCATGCCCGGTGGCATCGACATCGGCCAGGCAAGGGGCATGAGCAAGAAGGGCGATCGCCCGGACTTTCATGGTCCCGGCGATCGCGGAACGACGAAGGCGTGGAGCGATCAGCTTTCACATCCGTAAAGTTATGCAAAATCGGAATGATGGAGGAAAAACATGAGCAAAGAGCTGGCAAAAACCTACGATCCTCATGGAATTGAGGACAGACTGTATCAGAAATGGCTGGACAAGAAATATTTTCACGCTGAGGTGGACCGGAGCAGAAAGCCCGTCACCATCGTGATGCCCCCGCCGAACATCACGGGGCAGCTTCACATGGGGCATGCGCTGGACAATACCATGCAGGATATCCTGATCCGCTTTAAGAGGATGCAGGGCTACAACGCACTCTGGCAGCCGGGAACGGACCACGCGAGCATCGCCACCGAGGTCAAGATCATCGAAACGCTAAAGAAAGAGGGCATCGACAAGCACGATCTGGGACGGGAGAAGTTCCTGGAGCGCGCCTGGGCCTGGAAAAAGGAGTACGGCGGAAGGATCACCAGCCAGTTAAGGAAGCTGGGGTCATCCTGTGACTGGGACAGAGAGCGCTTCACCATGGACGAGGGCTGCAATAAGGCTGTGACGGAAGTGTTCTGCAGGATGCATGAAAAGGGCTGGATCTATAAAGGCAGCAGGATCGTCAACTGGTGTCCGGTCTGCAACACCACGATCTCCGATGCGGAAGTGGTATATGAGGAGCAGGCCGGCCATTTCTGGCATATCAAATATCCGCTGGTGGATGAGAACGGACAACCCAGCAAAACAGAATTTCTGGAGTTTGCGACCACCCGTCCGGAAACCATGCTGGGCGATACGGCCGTTGCCGTGAATCCGGATGACGACCGGTATAAGGACCTGGTGGGAAGAAAGGTGTTCCTCCCCTTTGTGAACAGACAGATCCCCATCATCGCGGATTCTTATGTGGATATGGAATTCGGGACTGGCGTGGTGAAGATCACCCCCGCCCATGACCCCAACGACTTTGAGGTGGGAAAACGCCACAATCTGCCCGAGATCAACATCATGAACGATGACGCCACCATCAACGAAAATGGTGGAAAGTTTGCCGGGATGGACCGCTATGCGGCGAGAGATGCCATCGTGAAGGAGCTAGATGAGATGGGGCTTTTGGTCCGCATCGAAGACTATACTCACAACGTGGGAACTCATGACCGCTGCAAGACCACGGTGGAGCCTCTCATCAAGAAGCAGTGGTTCGTGAAGATGGACGAGCTGATCAAGCCTGCCATAAAAGCGGTTAAGACCGGAGACATCCGTCTGATCCCGGAGCGCATGAACAAGATTTATTTCAACTGGACGGATAACATCCGTGACTGGTGCATCTCCAGACAGCTCTGGTGGGGACACCGGATCCCGGCTTATTACTGTGATGCATGCAAAGAAGTGGTGGTGGCCAGGGAAATGCCTGGGGTCTGCCCGAAATGCGGCTGCACTCATTTTACCCAGGATGAAGATACGCTTGACACATGGTTTTCTTCCGCTCTCTGGCCGTTTTCCACGCTGGGATGGCCGGACAAAACGGAGGATCTGGACTGTTTTTATCCCACGGATGTGCTGGTAACGGGCTATGACATTATTTTCTTCTGGGTCATCCGGATGATCTTCTCTGGCTATGAACAGATGGGAGAGAAGCCCTTCTCCACCGTGCTGTTCCACGGGCTTGTGAGGGATTCTCAAGGACGTAAGATGTCCAAGTCCCTCGGAAACGGCATCGACCCGCTGGAGGTCATTGACAAATACGGCGCGGACGCCCTGCGTCTGACGCTGATCACCGGAAATGCGCCCGGAAACGACATGCGTTTCTATTATGAAAGAGTGGAAGCCAGCAGGAACTTTGCCAACAAGGTGTGGAACGCTTCCCGTTTCATCCTGATGAATATGGAAGGAAAGACGATTTCGGAAGGCGCGGCAGAGCATCTGCAGCCGGTGGATAAGTGGATCCTTTCCCGTCTGAACGGAGTGGTGAAGGAAGTCACCGACAATATGGAAAACTTTGAGCTGGGCATTGCGGTGCAGAAGGTCTACGACTTTATCTGGGATGAATTCTGCGACTGGTACATTGAGATGGTCAAGCCCCGGCTTCATGATACCTCAGATGCGGACAGCCAGGCCGCTGCGCTCTGGACGCTGAAAAATGTGCTTTTAAACGCCCTGAAGCTGCTGCACCCCTACATGCCCTTCGTGACCGAGGAAATCTTCTGCACCCTGCAGGACGAGGAGGAGTCTATCATGATCTCCCGCTGGCCTGAGTACCGGGAGGACTGGAATTTCCCTAAGGAAGAGGAAGAGATCACGATCATCAAGGAAGCGGTGCGCGGCATCCGCAACCTCAGAAGCTCCATGAACGTTCCGCCAAGCAGGAAGGCCCATGTATTCGTGGTGAGCGCAGATGAAAGGATACAGGCCGCCTTCGCGAAAGGAAAGCTGTTCTTCGCCTCCCTCTCCGGCGCTTCGGACGTCACCATCCAAAAGGATAAGACGGGGATCGCGGAGGATGCGGTATCCGTGGTGATCGCAGGCGCGACCCTGTATATCCCTTTTGCGGAGCTGGTTGACATCGCGCAGGAGATCGCACGGCTGGAAAAGGAAGAAAAGCGGCTTACCGGAGAGCTTGCCCGCGTAAATGGCATGCTGAACAATGAAAAATTCCTTTCCAAGGCGCCGGAAAGCAAGATCGCCGAGGAAAAAGGAAAACTGGAAAAATACACGCAGATGATGGACCAGGTAAAAGAGCGTCTTGCCGCTCTGAGAAAATAAGAAAAGCAAAAGCCGCCAAAAGCGGCAAAAGAGCAAACAGGCCGGGCGGAGACATTTCTTAGGGAATGTCTCCGTTTCCTGCGCCGGGAAGCCGGTTGGGCGTAAAGGAGAAGAACGGAATGCGTTTCAGTTATGAACAGGCCGTGGATTATATCCTCGGCGTCCCCAGGTTTACGAAAAAAAACGTGCTGGAGGATACCAATGATTTCTATGATTTTCTGGGAAGACCCGGAGAAAGGGCGTGCATCGTCCATGTAGCCGGGACGAACGGCAAAGGCTCTGTCTGCGCCTATATCAACTCCGTGCTGGAAAAGGCACACATCAGCACAGGGATGTTTACATCTCCGCATCTGGTTGACATCAGAGAGCGGTTCCGCCTGAACGGAGAGATGATCTCACGGGAAGCGTTCGCCTCCTGCATGAACCTTCTCATGGACAGACTGGGGCTATTCCGCAAAAAGCCCGGAAAAGAGGAATATCATCCCACCTTTTTTGAGATGCTCTTTTTTATGGGGATGCTCTGGTTTGAAAGCCGGAATGCGGAGGCTATCGTGCTGGAAACCGGAATGGGGGGCAGGCTGGATGCCACCAATGTGGTAAAAGCTCCGGCCGTCTGCGTCATCACCCGGATCGGCCTGGATCACATGGAGTATCTGGGGGATACCAAAGAGAAGATCGCTGCGGAAAAAGCGGGGATCATCAAGCCGCACGTCCCGGTGGTGTTCTGGGATGAAGAACCGGCGGTCAGCCGTGTGATCGTCGAAAAAGCGAAAAAAATGGGTGTGGAAGTGATCCCCGTGTCGGATCAGCAAGTCGGTTTCTTTAATTTTAAGAATAAAACCGTTGATTTTTCCATGCGCTCTGAGTATTATGAATATATTAGGGTCTGCCTGCGTACCCCGGCGGTTTATCAGAGACATAACGCCGCTCTGGCGGTCCGGGCACTGGAAGTGCTGAACCGTGTCCTTACCGGAAAAGCCCATCAAACAGGGAAAACAGGAGAAGTGATCTCCCGCCGCATGATCGAAGAAGGGCTTTTGGAGGCCCATTGGGATGGCCGGATGGAAGAAGTGCTCCCAGGCGTTGTGATCGACGGCGCGCACAATGAGGACGGAGTGTCCGCCTTTTTGGAAAGCGTTTCCGCAGACGGATGCGAGGGAAAGAGGAGCCTTCTCTTTTCCGTGGTATCGGACAAGCGCGGAAAGGATATGGCAGAACAGATCCTGAAAAGCGGACTTTTTTCCCGGATCGCGGCCGCTCCGATGGAAAGCAGCCGTTCCCTCGCAAAGGAACAGCTTGCCGCGCTGTGGGACAACAGGGTGCAGCTCTATGACAGCCCGGAGGAGGCATTCCTTTCCATGATCAGGGAAAGGAAAGAAAAGGATATGGTATATGCCGCGGGTTCCCTGTACCTTGCGGGACAGCTACTTGCCTGCCTGCAGGAAAAAGGTCTGTATCAAAGGGAATGACCGGTTTTTCGGAGGATATAGATGATGTTGGATTTTGAAGAGGAACTCAAGAAATTTCATCCCAGCCTTGAAGTGGACGAGGTGGAGGAAGCGATATATAAGCATGGATTGACGGATATCACGGATCTTCTCGTGGAGATCGAAAAGGACAGAAAGCCGCAGAAGGCGGAGAGGAATCGAGGGACAGAAGAATGAACTGTTATAACTGCGGGGCACTTCTGACGGAAAATGATTTCTGCACCAACTGTGGAGCCGATGTGAAGCATTACAAGAAGATCATCGGACTTTCCAACGTTTATTATAACGACGGGCTGGAAAAGGCAAATGTAAGAGATCTGTCCGGAGCCATAAGAAGTTTGACGGAGTGTCTGAAGCTGAATAAATTTAATATCGATGCCAGGAATCTGCTGGGCCTGATCTATTTTGAGATGGGCGAAACCGTGAACGCACTGAGCGAGTGGGTCCTGAGCAAGAACCTGAAGCCGGAAAAGAACATCGCGGACGATTATATCAAGGCGGTCCAGGACAATCCCAGCCAGTTGGAGAATCTCAACCAGGCCATCAAGAAGTACAACCAGGCTCTGGTTTACTGCCAGCAGGGCAGCCTGGACCTGGCGGTGATCCAGTTAAAGAAGGTGCTTTCCATCAACCCGAGGTTTCTGCGCGCGCACCAGCTTCTCGCCCTTTTGTATATCCAGGCGGAAGATTGGGAAAAAGCGAAGCGGGAGTTAAATAAATGCAGCCGGATCGATGTGCGCAATACCACTACGCTGCGCTATATGAAGGAGGTCAGCGCCGCCGCGGTGGAGGACGATACAAAAGGAGGGCACCGGAACCGGAAAACAGAAGATGTGATCAAGTACCAGAGCGGGAATGAGACGATCATCCAGCCTGTCAACGTTCAGGAGCCCAAGAAGAGCTTCGCCTTTCTGATCTATCTGCTTGTGGGCGCGGCCGTCGGGCTGGCCGTTGCGCTCACTCTCATCATGCCCGCCCGCATCCAGAGCCTTCGCACACAGCTCAACGAAGAGAGCCGTGCTGTGGGAGAACAGCTCGATAAGAGAAACGCGGAGGTGAGCGACCTGCAGGCGCAGCTTGCGGACCTGGAGGAAAGGAACACCGCTCTGACAGACGAACTGGACGCTTACGCCGGGACAGACGGAACTCTCCAGACGGTGGAGGACCTTCTGAATGCGGCCTACATTTATCTGGATACGCCGGAGGATATCGAGGGCCTGACGGAGGCACTGGACGCGGTTGACGCTGAGAGTATGGATTCCGAAAGTATGTCCGAAGCATACCGGAACCTGTATGACAAGCTTCTGGAGCTCACGGGTCCCGAGATTAGCCAGAACTGCCTGCAAAACGGCAATACGGCATACCGTGACGGCGATTATGATACCGCCATCGAGGAACTGCAGAAGGCATTCACCTACGATGAGACAAATAGCGACGCGCTGCTTCTGCTGGGAGATGCTTACCGGAGAAAGGGCGATAGCAGGAACGCCATTCAGGTGTATGACCAGGTAGTAGACCTGTTCCCGAACACGGAAAACGCGAGAAGGGCGGAGAATGCCTTGAACGAGCTGGAAGGTTAAAATATAATAAAATAATTTAATATTTCTTTCAAAACAACGGACAAAAGAGAACTTTACCTTAAAATTTAAGGATAAGTTCTCTTTTTTATTGCTATAACACAGCCCGCATTTCATGCGCCCGTTGCCAGAAAGAGGAAAGGAGAAGCTGTGAAAGTATTAGAGGAAGATTTTAGGGTGATCGACAACTGCCTGTGCGTCAAAATGCCGGAGGAGGTGGACCACCATCATGCAGCGGATCTATGCAGGATCGCGGATCATTACATTCTGGAGGAACAGGTGGAGAACGTGCTGTTTGATTTTGAGGATACCAGATTCATGGACAGTTCAGGTATTGGCATCCTGATCGGACGTTACCGCCTGATCTCCTGCTTCGGCGGGAAAGTATACGCTGCCCATCCAGACAGGCAGATCAGGAGAATGCTGGAAATGTCGGGCATGCAGAAAATCGTGGAGATCGTGGATTAAAACGGAGAATTCCTGGCGGGATTCTCCGCCTGATCCAAGTGCCGCTGACGCGGCGAGAAAGCAGAGGCGGAAAACAGGCTTTGCCTGTTTTCCTGGGAGAATCCCTAACGGGATTCTCCATCTGATTCAAATGCCGCTGACGCGGCAGAAAGCAGAGGTAGAGATGAATAACGAGATGAAGATGGAGTTTGATGCGATTTCGGAAAATGAGGGGTTTGCCAGGGTGGCGGTGGCTGCTTTTGTTACGCCGTTGGACCCCACGCTGGAGGAGGTGGCGGATATCAAGACGGCCGTTTCGGAGGCCGTCACGAACGCGGTGATCCACGCCTATCCGGACTGGCCGGCAGAAATGCCGCGGAAGGTGGAGCTTCGATGCCTCATCCGCGGAGATGTCTTACATATCGAGATCGAGGATAAAGGAAAAGGGATCGAGGATGTGGAAAAGGCCATGGAGCCGTTGTTTTCCACATGCCCGGATAAGGACCGGTCCGGTATGGGATTTGCGTTCATGGAAGCCTTCATGGACGATCTGGAGGTGGAGTCTGTGCCGGGGCAGGGAACCATAGTCCGCATGGAAAAAAAGCTGGGGACCCTGCCCTTGGCGGAGGAGGAGTGAAAATGCGGAAAGCCGCACATTCTTCACTTCCCTGTGCAGGAGAACGGAACTGGGCGGGAAAACAGGAAGAAATGAGGAGATCATGGACGATATATCAGTGCTGATCACACGTGCGCAGGAAGGTGACCAAAAGGCCAGAGAGGTACTGATAGAGAAAAATCTGGGACTTGTCCATCATATCGTAAAACGGTTTGCCGGGCGGGGATACGACATGGAGGATCTGTTTCAGATCGGGACGATCGGCCTGATCAAGGCGATCGATAAATTTGACCTGACTTATGAGGTGCGTTTTTCCACCTATGCGGTTCCCATGATCGCAGGAGAGATCAAGCGGTTCCTGCGGGACGACGGGCTGATCCGGGTGAGCCGGACGCTGAAGGAAAACGGATGGAAGGTGAAGCAGGCGGCGCAGAAGCTGGCGAACAGCCTGGGAAGGGACCCGACTCTGGAGGAGATCGCGGCGGAAACGGGAATGGAGAGGGAGGATGTGGTGCTCGCCATGGAAGCGGGCGTGGAGGTTGAGTCCATCTACAAGACCATCTATCAGTCGGACGGAAACGAGATCCAGCTTCTGGATAAGGTTGCCGCCTCCGGCGTAAGCGATGGGTGGGAGGATGAAGAGAAGGACAGGCTTCTGGATCATATGCTTCTGGAGCAGCTCCTGGACGGCCTGTCGGAAACGGAGCGGGAACTGATCCGGATGCGTTACTTTGAGGATATGACCCAGAGTGAGGTGGCCAAAAAACTGGGGATCAGCCAGGTGCAGGTCAGCCGTCTGGAGAAAAAGATACTGCTCGGCATGCGGCATAAGGTGCTGTGCTGAATTTCCGAATAAAAAGATTTCCGAGGAAGAACAGGTTTCGGAATAAAACAGGGGAAAACTCCACAGACTGAGGGTCAGAAGAACAAGCGGACGGGCCGTGATGCAAAATCCGGCCGTCCCTGGCGCATTGCCGGAAAGGAGCGAAGATGGCGGCACAGGAAACGCTGTATCTCAAGCTGGAGCGAAACGTGGAAACGGACAGGACGGATATCCGGCTTTCCGATCTGGGAAAGCTCGTATGCGCGAACAAAAATATCCTTGCCCGCGCGAAGTCGCTCAAGGTCTGTACCTTCCGGGAGAAGGGACAGGAACGGTGCATTATCAGCGTGATGAAGATCCTGGAAACCCTTCAGGAACTTTGGCCATCCCTGCAGGTGGAAAACCTGGGGGAAACGGAGGTGATCGTGGAACGGGTGCGCACGGAGAAAAGTCCCTTCCTGCTTAGGCTGAAGATCGTCTTCGTATCCCTGATCTGTTTTTTCGGCCCGGCTTTTACCATCATGGCTTTTCATAACGATATCGGCATCAGCAGTGTCTTTCGGAAAATCTATGAAATGATCACGGGCTCGCCCTCCGACGGCGTTACCATTCTGGAACTGTCCTATTCCATCGGTCTTGCGGTGGGGATCATCCTGTTTTTTAACCATATCGGAGGAAGAAGGATCACGAAGGACCCCACCCCTATTGAGGTGGAAATGCGTATCTATGAGGATCAGGTAAACAGCGCGCTGGTGGAAACGGCGGACAGAGAAGGGAAGATGATCGATGCTTCTGAATGAATGGATCAAGGGCGGCCTACTGGCGGTGATCGGGGTATGCAGCGGCCTGCTCGTATCTGGCGGGGTGTTCACCGTGATCCTGTCCGTCGGGCTGGTGCCGCGCTTCGCAGGAAAAACGCATACCGGTGACCGGATCTTTCTATATGAGGAAATGGTCGTGCTGGGAACGCTTGCGGGAAATTTTCTGAGCGTGTTTGGCTACAGCGGACATCTTTCACGAAAACTGTATGAAATTTTTCCGGCAGCCGGAGGCGTGTGGCAGATGCTGACCGGCTGCCTGACCGTCATGTTCGGCCTGTTCGCCGGAATCTTTGTGGGCTGCCTGGCGCTTGCCATCGCAGAGATGTTGGATACCATTCCCATTTTCGCAAGAAGGACCGGTTTCCGGCATGGCCTTGGAATTGCAGTGCTTTCCGTGGCACTGGGAAAGCTGGCGGGAAGCCTGTATTATTTTCTGGGAGGTTTCGCCGGTCATTGAAACAGGGGAGAAAAAGGATTAAAATACAAAAAGGATGAAAACACTTTTTTCCGTTACAATGCTGTCCTGCGGACAGCGGAAAAGGAGGAGGAATGGAAAAGAATACGAAACTGATAAACGGAGCTATCTGGTACGATACCGATGGAAATGTGATCCATGCGCATGGAGGCCATATGCTGCGCTGGGAGGGGCAGTGGTACTGGTATGGGGAGAACAGGACAGAAAACAGATATGTGAGCGTTTACCGTTCGGGGGATCTTGTGAACTGGACTTTCTGCCGCCATGCGCTGACCACGGATTCTCCCACCGCACAGCACCGGGTGAGAACGGACAGAAAGCTGACGACGGCGGAGGGGCGAAAGATCAATGTGGAGCGGCCCAAGGTTCTTTGCAATGAAAAAACGGGGAAATTCGTCATGTGGATGCATGTAGAAAACGGCATGGACTATCATGACGCCGCCTGCGGCATCGCGGTGAGCGATAAACCGGACGGAGAATTTACTTATCTGGGCTGTTTTAACCCCTTTGGCTATATGTCCAGAGACTGCACCCTTTTTCAGGACAGGGATGGGACAGCATATTTCATTTCCGCTTCAAGGGACAATGCGGACCTGCATGTGTACCGTCTGACGGAGGATTACCTCAATGTGGAATGTCTGATACATAAGCTTTGGCAGGGGGAATACAGAGAGGCCCCTGCAGTGATGGAAAGAAACGGGAAATACTATATGTTTTCTTCCTACTGCACGGGCTGGGCGCCGAACCAGTGCCGTTACGCCACAGCAGACAGCATGGAAGGACGCTGGAGCATTCTTACGGATATCGGCGATGAAGTGACCTACCGCACCCAGCCGGCTTTTATCCTTCCCGTGGGAGAAGGGGAAAACAGGATGTGGTATTATGTTTCCGACCGCTGGAACGCGGAGGATTATCATGATTCCAGATATGTGATCCTGCCGCTTTCCTTCATGGAAGACGGCCTGCCGGTGATGGAATATACCGGGGAGTTCTCTCCTGAGGTCTGACAGGCATCCGCTTTTCCGGCAGAGATCAGGGCTCATCCTTCCTGCGCTCCATCCACAGGGCGGCAAAAAGAGCCGAAAAAGCGCCGGTGAGCTTGGCGGCGATCAGAGGTCCGGTCAGATCGGGAGATACGCCCATGGTAAAGGCGATATGCGCCCCCATCAGCGAGGCTGCGCTCACCAGATAGGCGGATACGGCAACCCGCCCGCGGGGGCTCATATCCTTCAACATGGTCAGCGCGGGAAGAACGCTGACGGTTCCGATGAGAATGGCGGTGACGGCTGTTTCATCCAGCTTTAAGAAGCTTCCTGCCTTCTGTAGGGGGAAGCGCAGGATCCGCTGCAGGAACAGGGCGGCGGGAAGGCTTCCCAGCATGACGACACAAATGGAGGAAACGGTCTGCATGGCATCCATGACCGGCGTGATGTAACGGCTTTCCAGATCCAGCAGATACAGGACGGCCCCGATGGTGAGACCGAGAGTGATAAGGAGCTTCAGCCCGCGCACGAAGAGACGAAATCCCTTTACCATCCGCGCGGGGCATTTCCACAGCCCCAGCACAAGGAGCAGGGCGCACACGAGAAGTACGGCGAGCCTGCAAAGGAGCAGGAGAGGGGAGAAACCGAAAAGCAGGCCGCCCGCCAGGAAACCAACCGGCATGGCGATCAGCCCGATGATGATGCCCTTGAGAAAATAGCCGCTGTCCCTTTCTTCGATGACCCCGATGCCGACCGGAAGCGTGAAAGTGAGCGTGCAGCCGAATACCGCGCCCACGATGATGCCGAAATAGCCTCCCCAGTCCGGGGAATCGGCAAGCTGTACGGCGAGCTGGTAGCCGCCCATGTCAATGGCGAAAAATCCGCCCGCCAGCGCCGGGTCCGTTCCTGCAAGCCGCAGAAGAGGAGCAAGCAGCCGCTCCAGTAAAAAAGATAGGGCAGGGGAGATGCAGATCATACCTGTCATGGAAAGGGCTGTGGGGCCCAGAAGCCGGAAAGCTTCTTCAAATCGTTCCCCATAGCCTTTTTTATTTCCTGCGATGCAGTCAAGTCCGCCCAGCGCGGCTGCGGCAGCAAAAAATATCATGATGATCCGGTTCATGGCATCCTCCGTGCGCGTATGGCCTGAAAGGGCAGAAGCCCTGCAGGCTGTAATTTTATTGGTTAAAAGTATCATATATATTGAGGGCTTTGCAATAGTCCCGCGTACTGAATCCCGTATAATTTTTAAAATTCACATAAAAGGTGCTGTATCTGGTATATCCTACAGAGGTATAAATATGCTCGATGGTATCCGGATTTTCCCGTATCATTTCACATGCTTTCTTGATCCGCAGACGGTTCAGATAACTGATCGGCGTGATTCCCAATGCCTGCCTGAAAAGGGTGCACAGATGAGACTTGCTGACAAATAAATGCTTGTACAGAACTTCCATGGAAAGGTTGGGATCATTCCAATTCTGATGCAGGTAATTCAGGGCTTCTGTTACCAAAGGGTTCATTTCCTGTCCGCTTTTCAGAAAACCGGAGGCGGAAAAGATCCGGTATGCTTCCAGCATGATCTGCGCGACGGCAAGCTGCACCACCAGATGTTCTCCGGCATGAGCCCCTTCGTAATATTTAAACAGATGAGAAAGGGTAAAATCACAGTATTCAGACAGTTCCCTGCCCAGATAGTGATCGTTCATATGCAGGGGATGTTCGGGAGGGCATCCGGAAAAGAAGGAAAGCGCTTCTTCCATCTGAGGAAATGTGCCCGCCAGGGCGGTAAACGCGTCTTTGCGGAAAACGCAGTTGTTTACCATCAGACGGGAGCTGTTCTGGGCGTCAATGGGATAAAAGGAGTGATAGCTGTCAGGGTCCAGCAGGAAAGCCTCTCCTTTGGTCACTTCAAAAACTCCGCCATTCAGGTAATGATATCCGTAACCATGAGTGATGACCGCCAGCTCAAAACAGCCGGAGTGAGAGTGGTATGAGATATCTGTCAAATCATCATAACAGTATCTGGAGAGATCGATGGGAGCGGGATTATCCAGATAGGGGGAAATTTTTTCAAAAGACAATTCTATTTCCGGTGTGCTTCTGAGCTGCATGAGAATCTGATCCTCCAGTCGTTTCACGCAAAATTGAAAAAAGTTCAATTATAGATGTTTGTACTGAATGCATAAAACTTAGTTGTTTGCGTTGATATTATATGATATATTATACAAAAATTCAATAGAGGTTTTGGGGACGGCTACAAAAAAATGAAAAAACAGCGACCAAAATTGAAGATAAAATTTTTACGTTGAAAAGCCATCCGGATAGGCAAGATTGTTTCAGGTTTCATCTATCAGAAAAAAGGAGGAAAAGATGAGGAGGAAATTATTAACACTAACCAGTATTGTTTCTTTGGCAGCAATGCTGCTCGGAGGATGCGGCTCTGATCCAGAGCAGACTGCCAATTCCGAAACAGTTGCACCGTCAACTGTTTCAGAGGGGGCAGCAGCAACAGAGGAGGGGGAAAAAGCATCTGCAGCGGCAGAACCGGGAAGCATTACATATCCACTCAACAGCGACATTACTGTCAGTTGGTATGCGCAGGATGGTATTCTGCCGCATGAGAAGTTTGCGAATGCAAAAGAATCTCCATTTCATACCGGTTTGGCAGAACATCTGGGCGTAAACATTGATTGGTCGTTCCCAACGACTGGTTCAGATGGCGGTACTTATACAACAACGCTTCTGGCGGATCCGGGAAGCCTGCCCAATATCATGCTGGGATATTTTATGAACAATGCAAACCAGTATCTGGATGACGGCATTTTCTGGGATCTGACCGATCATATCCAGCAGTATGCACCTGATTATTATGCATGGCTGCAGAGCAATCCCGCATATGACAGGGCCATGAAGACGGATGACGGCCGGTATTATGGGTTCGGCTTCTTCCGTGAGGACGGCGGCTGGAATGATTCCTATCAGGGGCCGGTGGTCCGTAAGGACTGGCTGGAGGAATGCGGGCTGGAAATTCCAAAGACCATTTCCGAATTTGAAAATGTGATCCGCGTGTTCAACGAAAAATATGGCGCTACGTTCAATACCTATTATTCTGGCAGATTCAGGCCGGTTGGTCTTGCCGGCGCGTTCGGAGCCTATGGCACCGCTGAAGCATCCGGGAATTACGGCTGGTTTATAAAGGACGGCAAGATCAGTCTTGCAGCCGCACAGCCGGAATGGCGGGAGTATATCAGCTGGCTGAATGGGCTTTGGGAAGAAGGTCTGATCGATCATGATATCCTGACCGAAGATGATACCACGATCAAGGATAAGATCCACAATGATAAATGCGGTATTTCTCTGACGTCTATGGGGCAGTTGACGAACTGGAATTCTGAACGCGAAGCTGCCGGGAAAGAAGCGGTCTGGATCGGGATCCCTTACCCGACTGCGGATGACGGCTCGATCTCCTGCATCTTTGGAGGCCCTGGTATCGGCACGCAGGCAGCCGTGATCACAAAAACGGCAGATGAAGAAACCATGAAGCTCTGCCTGCAGATGCTGAACTATGCTTATACGGAGGAAGGAAGCTTATATTGGAACTATGGAGAAGAGGGCGTTTCCTGGGAGTACAATGAGGAAGGAGTTCCCACCTTTACCGGTCTTGTCAAGGATGACCCGGATGTTGACCCGATGACCAAGTATAACGGTGCTACATTTGGCGGCCCTTGTATCCAGGCAACGAATCTGTTGTATGAGAAAAACAGTGCGGATGCCATTGCCGCAAACGATACCTGGTATTATGTGTATCCGGACGATGAAGCGAAGAACGAGGCGGTTACCAGCGGATGGAAATGGCCGGTCGGCGCAACCTATACCACCGAAGAGTCGGATGAACTGGATGAGATCGGACAGAATATATCAACCTATGTGGATGAGAATGGCGGCGCATTCCTGACCGGTGCAAAGGATATTGATGACGACGCTGTATGGGAACAGTATCTGGCTGATCTGGAAGCCTACAACATAACTCGGATCCTTGAAATTCGTCAGGCCTGCTATGACCGGTATGTGGCACGTTAACAGAAGCTGACCGGCTGAATGACAGCAGTGAGAGACGAAAGTCTTTCACTGCTGTCCGCCTGTGCAGACTTTGGAAAATCGAGTGAAAATTTATGGAATCTATGAAAAAAAGAGATATGAATTACGCATGCAAAAAAAGGACCTTTTCCGGCGCTTGGCTCACAGCGCCCCTGCAGTATCTGGAGAGCCTGGAGGAATTTCCCGCGCTGACGGAAGACGCCGGGAAATGGATATGGCCGGAAGCCTATGTGAGAGGACATATACGAAAAGATTTCTTCCTTCCGGAAGAAGCTGTCCGGGCA
Organism: Candidatus Eisenbergiella merdipullorum; assembly: GCA_019118445.1. Taxonomy (GTDB): domain Bacteria; phylum Bacillota; class Clostridia; order Lachnospirales; family Lachnospiraceae; genus Eisenbergiella; species Eisenbergiella merdipullorum. The sequence continues at coordinate 29,366 of DWYY01000111.1, forward strand.
GAAATAGAGCTGTGGTGCGATAACCATCTGGACCTGTTTATCAACGGGATGCCTGCGGCGTCCTTTTCAGGAGCCCTCAAGCCCCTGGACATCACCGGATATCTGAGGAAGGGAAAAAACTGCGTCGCCATACGCGCGTATCAGACGGATTCGCCTCTCCGCTTTACCGCCGCCATGCGGGGCTGCCTCTCCATACGGCTGTCAGGAGGAGGGAAAATGGAGCTCCCCACAGACGGGACCTGGCACAGCTATGAAGTGAGCGATTTCCATAAAAGCCAGGAGCCGGAGCAGTGGACGACGATGGAACATCCGGGAAGGGCGGGACGCGAGGAACGGAAAATGGTATGTGTGGACGTCCATCCGAGGCTGCTGCGCAGAAGCTGTTTTTTCCGGAGAAAGCTCTTCCTTTCCGCTCCGATCGCACGGGCTGTCCTGGCGTCTGCCGTAAAAGGGGTCTATGAGGTGTACGTGAACGGGACCAGGGCGGATGATTCAGCGCTTTCCCCCGGAGTGAAGGAAAGATACCTGGAATATCAGGAGACCGATATCACAGCCCTGCTCCATGAGGGGGAGAATGAGGTCCTGTTCTGGCTGGGGAACGGCTGGTATAACTGCGCTTCCTGGGGAGAGCTGCGGGCACAGCGTCCCTGTGTGATGGGGGAGCTGGAAATAGAGTATGCCAATGGGGAGAAGGAACAGATCGTGACGGACCGGGAGTGGGAAACGGCGGCCTCCCCCCTGATCGATAATGACCTGCAGTTCGGAGAACGCTATGACGCAAGGGAGGAAGGAAACTGCCGCTGGACGGCGGCGGAATGCCTGCCGGTAAACGGGGAGGAGAAGCCTTTCGTCCTGCAGGATTATCCGCCCATCCGCAGGACAGAGAGGCTGCAGCCCATATCGGTGAGGCGGCTTGCGGACGGCGCACGGCTGTATGACTTTGGAAAGAATGGGGCAGGACGGAGCCGGGTGGTCCTGCGGGGCTGCAGGAATGGAGAGGTTGTAAAGATCCAGTATTGCGAGAGGCTGGATGAGGACGGCAGCCCCTGTATCGGCCCATATGTGGATGTGTTTTTCCCCTATGACTGCTTCCCGGGAGGAAAAGCCCCTTTTGCCAGGAGAAATCTCGATGTGTATCTCTGCAAGGGGGAAGAAAAGGAAGTATATGAACCCCGCTTTGCCTACACAGGCTTCCGCTATATCTACATCGAAACGGAGCAGGCAGTGCCGGAAGAGGTGGAGATGATCATCCTCCATACAGACCTCGAGGAAAACGGATGGATATCCACCCCCGACCGTATGATCCGTGACCTGTGGGAAATGATAACCCGGAGTTATCGGAGCAACATCTTCTCCGGACCTACGGACTGTCCTTCGCGGGAAAAAAATTTCTGGAACGGGGATATCCAGGCATTCGCCCACACTGCCTGCTGGTATATGGACAATTCCCGATTCCTGGCGAGGTGGACGGACGGCGGGAGAAAGATAGAGTATGACGTATATGGGTGGGAGGATGAGGAATATATCCTTCCGCTCGTGCTCTATCAGTTCTATGGGGACCGGGAGATCGTGAGGGCGAAATTCCCTGCTGCTGAGGAACTGCTGCGGACCAGACGCGGCAGGATGACATCAGACCTGCCGTTCGGCATGAGAGCGCCTTACCGGGACCACCTGGGGACGGAAAACCGGATGTCTTCAGACTATTTCGCCTGCTGCTATTACTGCCTGAGCCTGAAGATGCTGTCAAAGATGGCAGGAATCCTGGGGCTTGCGCAGAAAGAGGAGGAATACCATCGGCAGTATCAAAGAGCAAGGGAAGAATTTTTAAAAGTCTTCTATCATCCGGAAAACGGGGATTTTGGACAGGACTGCCAGGGAGGGCAGGTCCTGCCGCTGGCATTCGGCCTGGCAGAGGGAGAAGAGAGGGAAAAGGCTTTCGACCGTCTCCTTTATTATATCCGCAGGGCGGATCATCATCTGACGACGGGATTCCTCGCCACGGAGCACCTTCTTCCGATGCTGTGCGATTTTGGCCATGCGGATGAGGCTTGGAAGATCTTCAGGCAGGAGGATTTCCCGTCCTGGAAGTATATGATGCGGACAGGAGCGACCACCATAACGGAGGATTGGAGCGGCAATGCGGCAGCCAGCCCGTTTGCCAGCCTGAACCATTTTACACTGGGGAATGTGGGAAGATGGTTTTTTGAGTATCTGGGAGGGATCCGGGTGGATGGATCCTCACCGGGATTTCAGGATATCGTTTTGCGGCCGTTATTTGTACGTGAGCTTTCCCGCTTTGCGGTGCGCTATAAGTCGGTCAGAGGGGAGATAGGATCCGCATGGGAGTTTAGGGGGGATGAGATCCTGTGGAAGATAAGGATACCGGAAGGGACAACGGCGGTGATAGAGCTGCCGGGGAAGACAGTGCGGTGTAAAACTCCGGATGAATCGGAATTTAAGATAAAAGCAGCAGTGGATAACAGATGGATCATATAGCCTTGTGCTGACCTTATGGCTTTTGGAATGTTCATCCTGGCATTACTGACATTCGTATTTACGTTTATCAAGTAGTGTTTTAAGCATAGAAAAACCACCCCGAAACTTTGGCCGGTAGCAGGGTGGTAATTCTATGACCAATTTCTACAACGCCCCGATATTTTCAACAACAGACATTCCCTGCAGCCGCTTTGCGGGCACGCGTACTGCCAGGAGAGAGGTACACATAACAATGGCGATGATCAGCAAAAGAGGGACGAACGGAACGCTCCATGCCGTTCCCCAGATATTTGTGATCAGGCTCACATAGACGATCCAGTGCATGGGAAGCCCGATCATGCAGCCCCAGATCACCCCGTTTACCGCATAGGTCCCCGCTTCTGAAGCAATCATTTTTACAAGCTGCCGGCCGCTCATCCCGATCGCCCGCATGCATCCGTATTCCTTCGTCCTTGCGGCAGCCCCCATGTTGATCGTATTCATGATATGGAAAACGGTGATCGCAACGATAATGGAAAGAAAACCGTAAACGAGCACGGCAAAGGTGTGGTACAGGTTTCTTTGCTGCCGGATCTTTGAAAGACTGTCGGAAAAGATCACGCCGTCGCCGGAAAAAATATTTTCGACCGCTTTTACATCTTCATCGGAAGCGCGATCTTTAAACTGAATGTCGATGATGGTATAGCCGGTCTCTCCGGTCAGCGCGGCAAAAGTCTTTTCGGAACAGAAAAAGGTTTCCGTTCCCTCGGTCCTGGCCAGAGGACTGTCGGATAAGATCCCGGCAACGGTAACAGTATGGTCTATGTGATCGATGCGCAGGGTTATGCGATCCCCGACCCGGATATCCGTGTTTCCTGTCTGTACGAACAGGACCTGATCTTCCTGCTGCATGACCGTCTCTACGGAACCGGATACCAGAGAGCTTTCGGCCCAATGAAACTGATTTTCTTCATAGGAAATGAGATTGGCATTATAGCTTTCCCCTTTCATTTCTGCCGGAACGTTATAAGCGAACATACGCCCGTATGCCCGTTTTACGGCGTTGTTTTGTCTGACCTGTTCCAGCTTCCCCGGATCGATCGAGCAGGTATTCGTTTCGCTCGCTACGGATAATTCCGGCGTATATGCCGGGGGGACAAAAGCGTTGCGCATAAAGTCCACAAGAGTGCTGAAGGTGAGGAATAACGTGATACAGACGGCAAATGCCCCTGTCATCAGGATATAGTTCCTTTTTTCCGCCTTCGCATGGTGGATCCCCAATGCAGTCTCGATCTTAAAAAAGCGGGTATCTGCCGCTTTCCGGAAGGAAGCGGCCTGCCTGGCATTCCCTGATACGGCGGTGAGCGGAGAGACCCTTGCTGCCCTTTTTGCCGGAGAACGGGCGGCCAGCAGGACCGTAAGCAGTCCCAGCAAAATGCCCGCAGCGATGCTGATCCAACTGATCCCGAAAAGCGGCATGGCAGAAAACCATTGGGGGCTTATCACCCGCATGGCAGCCGACAGGATCCAGACGAAACATACAGAGAGCAGGATGCCAACGGGAATCGCGGTTTTGCACCAGTAGAGCCCTTCCAGCCGTACAAACCGCAGGATCTGTTTTTTCGTCGCGCCCAGGCACCGGAGCATACCAAAAAATTCTGTCCGCTCGGCGACGCTGCTGCTCAGGCTGCTCGAGATCATCAGAATACAGGTCAGCATCACGATGACAGAAAGAAGGACGGCGATCTGATAAATCTGATTTACCCCTGTGTCTCCCTCTATCTGCCCCTCTATGCTCAAAAGAGGGATGTTCCCCGTAATCTGTTCCTCCGACAGACCATAATTTTCTTTGATGTTCCTGATCGTGTCCGGAATATTGCATAAGCGTGAGAACTGGACAACATAACTTTCCGCCGCATCCGATACGCCGAGGGCTGAAAATCCCTCCGGCGTCATTACTGCGACCTGGATATTTTCTGCAGCCGGGGTACTCCCTGCGGCTGCGGTATTTCCTGCGGCCAGGCGGGATGTTCCCGTATCCTCTATAAATCCGACCACCAGATAGTCCGTTCCGGTTCCGTCAGGACTGGACAGTTCGACCGTTTCATTCAGCGAAACAGAAGCTGATTCCTTCAGAGAAGATGACAACGCTATCTCATTTTCCGCGTCAGGATACTTCCCTTCCGCGATCCTGTTCAGGAAGATATCTTCAAAAACGCTTTCCTCCTGCGCGCTGACGGCAACAGGCTGTCCGTCAGCCAGATATCCCGTTTCAGCGGGGATCGTATAGTGCCATCCGGAAACCTTTACCTCCGGACGGGCAGAGAGAAAAGCGGCAGTCTGCGTGTCGATCGATTGGAATTGATAATGCCAGTTCCCGGCCTCCTGCATCTGATGCCGTGTAACGCCCTGCAGGTACATATCGGCAAGACCGAACATAACGGAAACCAACAGCACTGCAAGAGTGATACAGATACGGGTCATTTTACTTTGCTTCCGGTGGATTTTCGCGGAAACAGGCACGAGTTTAAGATAATGTTTCATCTGCTGTCCCTCCCAGATCCGTAACAACACCGTCGCTTACCCGGAAAACCCTGTCAACGGAGGCGGTCAGATTGTGATTGTGTGTGATCATCAAAATCGTCTGCCGGAAACGCCTGGAAGCGTTCATGAGCAGATCGATCACATCGCGGCTGTTCTTGCTGTCGAGGTTTCCCGTCGGCTCGTCGGCCAGGATGAGCTTTGGCTGAGTGATCAATGCCCTTCCGATCGCTGTCCGCTGCTGCTGTCCGCCGGACAACTGGCCGGGTAAATGATGGCGGCGTTCTGTCAGTCCGAGCAGGCTCAGGATTTCCTCCACTTTTTCCCGGTCCGGTCTGCGATAGTCCAACAATAAGGGAAAAATGATGTTCTGTTCCACATCCAGCTCCGGGACAAGCTGAAAGGATTGAAAAACGAAACCGATATTGCGCCGCCTGAAAATCGTCCGTTCTTCCTCCTTCATGGAGAACAGGTCCTGTCCGTCGATCAAAACTGAGCCCGAAGTCGGCATATCCAGGGCTCCAATGCAATTGAGCAGGGTGCTCTTGCCGGAACCGGACTCGCCGACGACCGCTGCAAATTCTCCTTTTTCAAGAGAAAAGGATACATTTTTCAAAGCGTTTACTTCCGCTTCGCCCTTTCCGTAGGTTTTACATAAATTTTGCACTCTCAAAATTTCCATAAAGCGATGACCTCCTTGCTTCCCAGGATAGCAGAGAAAGCTTACGATCCGGTGAATTTAACCTTACGGTTTTGTAAGGAAGGAAATCGTAAAGGACGTCCCTTCGTGCAGAACGCTTTGAACGGAAATGAACCCGCCCTGTCCTTCTATGATAGATTTTGCGAGAGGCAGTCCCAGCCCGATCCCCGGCGTGTCAGAATGCCTGCTGCGGTAAAAACGCTTGAAAATATGGTGGATATCTTCCGGGGTAATGCCGCTGCCATTATCGGAAACAATGATCCTGAGCATGAGCGGCGTATTTTCCCAGGTAATGCGTATTACTCCTCCAGGCTCTGTATGGTCCAGAGCGTTCTTGACAAGGTTTCCGATCGCTTCGCCTGTCCAGTCCATATCACATACGATCTGCATGGCCTGGTCCCCTTCTGCGACGATCTGCTTATTTTCCTGTGCGGCTCTTGTCGTGAGCTCACTCACGGCGTTTTTCACCAGTTCCTTCACGGAACATGCTTTTTCCTCGAAAACGATATTTCCGGTATCCAGGCGCGTGATCTTTAAAAGGGACTGGATGAGCTGCTCCATCCGTTTTAGAGCGGTCCCGGTTTTCTGCGAAAATTCTCTTACAGTATCCACATTGTCAGGTTCGGTCTCTATGATCTCCTGATACATCTCAAGGGCGGCAAGCGGGGTCTTTAGCTGGTGTGAAATATCCGAGATCGTGCTTTTCAGAAATTCCTTTGTCCTGTGCTCGGCGTCATTTTTGGACTGCAGCATGGCGGCAAGCTGCTCGATGGAAGAAAACAGGCGAAAGATCTCCCCTTCGCCGTTTTGCGGCAGATGGCGGGAATAGTCATTGTTCATGTAACCGTCTGCGATTTCTTCCGCCTGTTGATACAGTCTGTTCCTCCTGTAGAGGAAGACCAGAACTCCTGCAGACAGGACAGCGATCAGGCCGATACAGGAGAAAAACGCCGTAACGACAAGATCTTGCTGAAACTGTGAAAAATGAGGGAGCAGATTTCCCGCTGTATTTTTTCCAATCCCTAAAAAATCCAACAGGTTTTTTCCCGCGTCATTTGTTTCTGTGCTGGAAAGGGCATTTGCGATCACTTCTTTTGAAACGCCCTGCTCTAGCAGAGAAGATACGATAGCCGTATCGTGTTCCAGATACATGGATCTTGCAGCGGATATCTGATCTTTACAAAGAAACGCCGCACCTGTCAGGATCAAAACGGCATACAGCAGGATAAAAAGAGAAAACGCTTTTATCTGTTTATCGCGGAAAATACTCATTCGTCCACCTCTTTCCATTGATAACCAAATCCGCGGACAGTGATCAGATGCCGAGGGTGAGAAGCGTCTGTTTCCGTTTTTTCGCGGAGCCGCCGGATATAAACGGACAGGGTATTATCGTCCACGAAATTGCCGGTTCCATCCCACAGCTCGTCCAGGATGATCTCCCTTGAAACCACACGGTTCGCATTTTGCACCAGAAGGCAGAGCAGACGGTATTCCGCATTTGTCAGTTCCAGCCGCTTTCCGCCCAGGAGCACGCGGCTTCCTGCGAGGTCGATCGTGATATCGCCGCATTCCAATACATTCTTTTTTTCCTGTGCTGATATTCCGGCGCGGCGCAGCAGGGCGCGGATGCGGGAACACAGTTCTCCCAGCCTGAAGGGCTTTGTCACATAATCATCGCCGCCGCAGTCCAGCCCGCGGATGATATTTACTTCTTCATCAGAAGCGGTTAAAAAGATGATCGGTATCTGTGCGTCCTGTTTCCGGACCTTTTCACAGACCTCAAATCCTGTCCCGTCCGGTAAGGTAACATCAAGAATGAGCAGGTCATATTTCTTAGGCTCCCTTAATTTTTTCCCTGCGTCTTCAACAGTACGCGCAACATCGACATGAAAGCCATTTTTATTGAGAGCGTATAGTAAACCGTCTATCAGGCTGATGTCATCTTCCAGAAGCAACAGATCGTTCATGCTGAAAACTCCCTTCTCTTGGTGTCCGCAGGTTTCCATGCGGCCCTTGGTCAGTCCATATTATATACGGTTGACCGGACAGTAAGCAAGCCTGAAGAAAGCTCCAAAGGCGTCAAAGAACAAAATGAGCGTATAAAGAAAAGCGGATAGAAGCATACTGTAGTAATAACAAAGGGCACCTTTTTAAAAACAGGCAGGCTGCGGTGCCTGCCGGAAATGGAGCGGAAATGGACGAGAAACAGAAAAAAGAATATGAACAGTATGTCAGCAGGATCACCCCGACCCATAACCTGTTTTTACAGATGGCAAAAGCCTTTGTGACGGGAGGCGCGATCTGCGTGATCGGCCAGGTGATCCTGAATATCTGCGCCGGGATGGGCCTGGACAAGGAGGCATCAGGCGGATGGTCCGCGCTTCTTCTGATCCTTTTGAGCGTGATCCTGACGGGATTCAACATCTACCCTTCCATTGTGAAATGGGGCGGCGCGGGCGCCCTCGTTCCGATCACCGGCTTTGCCAATTCCGTGGCTGCTCCGGCGATCGAATTTAAGAAGGAAGGACAGGTGTTCGGCGTGGGATGCAAGATCTTCACCATCGCAGGCCCCGTGATCCTGTTCGGGATATTCACCTCCTGGGTGCTTGGGGTGATCTACTGGCTGGGGAAAATGTATTGACTTTTCCCGCCCTGTGGGTTATGCTGGATTTATCTTCACGGAGCCGGAAATTCTATTCCGGGCCTCAAACGCGCGTTCGCGCATTCTGGCAGTTTCTGCCGAGAAATCTCAGTACAATGGACAGACAGCGGCGGAAACCCGGGAATTGAAAACGGACGCTCCTGTTTCCTGCCGCGGACAGGAGGAAGATGACAGAAAACAAAAGATATGATTCCGGCGTTCGTAAGACTCCGCTTGCGGAAGAAATTTCCACAGCAGGATTGAGGGCGCAGTATGACATGCATGCGAAAAGGCTGCTGAGCGCAAGGCCGATCCTCGCAAGGATCCTGCAAAAGACGGTAGCGGAATGCGCAGCTTTTACGATCGAACAGATCATGGAGCAGATCGAACCGGATGTTCTGATCTCTGAAGAACCGGTGGAACCGGCCGCAGAGAAGACCTGGATTACGGGAGACGACACAGTAAGTCAGCTGGCGGGAGAGGGGACGGTAACCTATGATATCCGTTTCCACTTACAGCTTCCGGCTTTGGGAAGCGGTCAGGGAAAGGGAGTACGCCTTTTGTTTGATCTGGAAGCGCAGAAAGAATTTTATATGAACTACCGTCTGGTAACGAGAGGGATATACTATACGGCGAGAATGATCTCTTCCCAGAAGAACAGGGAGTTCACAGGATCGGAATACGCGAAGCTGAAAAAAGTTTACAGCATCTGGATATGTATGAATGCGCCCCAATATATTGGAAATGCTCTGACGGAATATCGGATCATAAAAGAAGACCGGGATAACTTCATGCCGGAAGCGGAGACCAGTTACGATAAGCTCAGCGTCATTCTGATCTGTCTGAATGAGAAACAGAGCCGCGGACAGGCAGGAAGCCTGTACCATTTTTTAAATACGCTGTTGTCTTCTGTGCTGACGCCGGAAGAAAAAGAAAGTATCCTGGAAAAAGATTATGGGATCAGCATGGAAACGAAGATCAGAAAGGAAATGGAAGCTATGTGCAATTTAAGCGAAGCGATCGAAGAACGGGGCATAGAGCGGGGAATGAAACTCGGAATGGAACAAGGAATGGAACAAGGAATGGAACTCGGATCCTTTATCACGCTCAGTTCTCTTGTGAAAGACGGCCTTCTGCGGACGGATGAAGCGGCAAAACGCATGAATATGTCGGAGAAGGAGTTCGCTGACAGGATGAAGGAAGAAAAAGAGAAATAAAAAAGAAAAAACTATAATTATATGAAAAGCGAGGTACATATCATGGATTCCAAAGAAGCAAGACAGAGGATGATGGAAGGCCGGATCTATCCGCCCGGAGACGAAGAGATCATGGCAGAGCAGGTGATCTGCATGCAGAAGCTGTGGGAGTATAACCGGATCGAACCAAAGGACATGGATAAGCGGTTCGCCAAACTGCAGGATATGTTCGCCGAGATCGGAGAGGGCAGCTATATCGAGCCGCCGCTGCATGCCAATTTCGGAGGGAAACACGTGCATTTCGGGAAAAATGTGTATGCCAATTTCAACCTGACCCTGGTGGACGACAGCCATATCTACGTGGGAGACAATACCATGATCGGACCGAATGTGACCATAGCGACCGGGGGACATCCAATCGATCCCGCGCTCAGGGATGTACAGGCGCAGTTCAATCTGGAGGTCCATATCGGCAGAAATGTCTGGATCGGCGGAGGCTGCATTCTGGTGCCGGGCGTTTTAATCGGTGACAATACGGTCATTGGAGCCGGCAGCATTGTGACGAAGGATATCCCGGCAAACGTGGTGGCATACGGCAATCCCTGCCGCGTGATCCGCGAGATCGGCGAACACGACAGACAGTATTATTACAGAGACAGAAAAGTGGATGTGGAAGTGCGGGACGGCAGGCTGGAGCCGCTTCCTGAGCAGGAGTAAGCGGAAAGATGAGGGTGTCCCAAAACTATGAATTTTTAGATTTATAGGAAAGGGGCATCCCTTTCTTTTATCAAAAGGCTC
>DWYY01000112.1 GCA_019118445.1 Candidatus Eisenbergiella merdipullorum
ATTGCCGGGCTTACTGTACCGCCGAAATCCCCTGCTAAAGCCAGAAAAGCGAACATGGCGGTGCCGCCCTGCGGACACTTTTGAGAAGAAAGGCTGATCGTACCGGGCCACATAATGCCCACGCAGAAACCGCAAAGGGCGCACCCGGCCAGGCCAAGAATGGGCAGGGGGGAAAGTGAGGCCAGCAGATAGCATGCCACACACAGCAGGCCGCTTTGCAGCATGGTCTTTGCCAGGTTCAGCCTCCCGCTCATTTTTCCGTACAGCATGCGGGAGATTCCCATGAAAACGGCAAACAGACAGGGTCCGGCCAAATCCCCAACGGTTTTGGACACACCGAGAGCCGACTCTGTAAATGCAGACGCCCACTGCGCCATAGTCGCTTCGGATGCGCCGGAGCAGATCATCAGCAAGATCATGATCCACATCAGAGGCATCCGGAACAGTCTGCGAAGGGGCAGACTTTCACCGTCTTCTACCAGGCGCTCTATGGGACAGGTGAGAAACTGAAAGATATTGACCAGCGGAACCAGCGCCCAGATCAACGAGAGTATCCTCCAATTCCCGGTGCCAAACACAGCAAAAAAGAGAGTGGAACCCAGGATCACACCTACCGCACCCCAACAGTAAAAAGAGTGCAGCAGGCTCATCATGCCGTCCTTGTTTTCAAAGGGGCAGGCTTCCACAATAGGGCTCACCAGCACTTCCACAAGGCCGCTGCCGGTGGCGTAAAATACCACCGCGATAAGGATCCCCGGAAAGGGGGCGGGGAGAATTTCCGGGAGAACTGCCAGCAGCACAAGCCCGGCTGCCGAAACAACCTGTGAGGCCACCACACAGGCGCGGTAACCGATCTTATCCGCAAATCTGGTTGCCCCAAGATCGATCAGCAGCTGGGTCAGATAAAACACAACGGGAATCAGCGCGATCTTATCGAGCGGGATCCCGTAGGTGTCCTGAAAGGTCAAAAACAGAAGGGGCGCAAAGTTGGCGGCGATGGCCTGGGTGATATATCCCAGATAGCATGCCGCCAGTGTTTTTTTGTACTTTCGCTTTTCGGCCATATCACTTACCTGCCCGAATGTTCTTCACGGTCTTTTTCTCAATACTGAGATTTTCATATACCCGGATGCCGCCGTTTCCTGTCGGGGCCTGTGCCAGGAGACCTGCTTTGATGACGGGATCCGCAGGAAGATGAAAGTATCGCATCATGTAAAAGTTGACCCCATCCACGGAGTAGTGGAAGCCGAAGTTATTGCCGACCCGGCAAACCTGCAGCCATGCGGTGTTGCCTTCCAGATTGCAGCCATTGGCATCATCGGAATCCCCCTTTGTCACCACACTCACCGCGGCGTGTGTGCCGAAATCGGTAAGTTCAAAGCAGCATTTCGCCCAGCAGCTCTGATCTTTCATGACCATAACAGAGGCGGAATCGTAGGTATCCTGAAAGTCATGGGAGACTTTCACCCTGAGCACAAAGTCCCCTTCCACTTCCGTATAGTAATAGGGGGCATTGCAAAGGGACTCCGGAAGAATTCCCTCCTCACACTCGTCGATGCTGCCGCAGAAGAAATCGGTCCGGGCCGGCGCCAGGATTTCAATCCTGTTCTCCGTCTGTTTGATCTCACTTTTGTTTAACCACTTAAATTCCATGATGGATCTCCTTTCACACCTGTATTTAAGCGTATTATATAATCAGAACCTTCACAGATAAAGGCACTATAGCGTCAAACAAAAGCATTATTTACCCAACCCGCGTTTTTCTCTGGGTGAATATCCGTATCTTCTGCGAAATTGACGGCTGAAGTAATTTGCAGAATGAAACCCGCAGGCAAAACTGATTTCCTGCAGAGTCAGCGTGGTTTCCTGCAGCAAATGCCGTGCTGCCTGAAGGCGGTACTGAATGAGCGCCTCCACCGGAGAACACCCCAGGTAGGATTGAAAACACCGCCCTGCTTCGCTTCGACTGATATTGGCGGCGCCTGCGATATCTGCCAGAGTGACCGTTCTGGCGTAATTCTCGTAAATATATGACAGCATTTTCTGGAGGCGTATCTGGGTGTTCAGCTGCACCCGCGATGCTTCTGCTTTTGGCAGAGAATCAAAATTGCGAAAGATTGCTTCCAATATACGGCAGATGTTGCGCTGAACCTCCAGCTCATAGCAGTCAGGCATATCCTGCATGGCGCAATACGTAGCACAGATCCAACCGCGGACCTCTTTCCACAGGCTGTTGTCGTGCCGGAATACAATAAAGGGCAGGGAGCTGCACGCAAGGATCGGCCGGATGTACTTCTGATAAATGGAGCTGTTCTCCGGGGCAACCACTGTGCCGGAAAAAATAATGATCGGCAGGCGGTCCGGCGCTGCGCCGGACAACTGTCGGATTCCGTGAAGCATGTTCTGGTTGATGAAGATGCTGTCCCCCGGCTCCAGAATCGTATGGGTTTGTCCTATCTGGAAGTCCAGGACACCGCTTTGTGCTGTGGCGATCTCAAAGTAGGGATGCCAGTGCACAGGTCCCGAACGGTCTGGCAAAGCGGCAAGTTCATCGCAATAAAATGCTATGGGAAAAGCCAGGATATCATGCGGTATCTGCTCCTGCAATTGATGATCAAGTAATATGGGCATGCCTTATTCCTCTGCGCATCTGTGAAAACATTAAATGCTCCGTGCTGATCTTATCGGTCTCCATTATATCTTATAAAACCAGCGCGGGCAAATGCTTTCCGTTGGGTAGAGGCTTGTTAAAAAGTGACTCCGCAGCAGGGAAAAGTCAAAAAAATTCCCGGAGGGGTTTGGAAATGAAGGAGGATGTGGTAAAATTCCAGAAAAGACATGATTTTCAAAAACAGGAGGCATCCCCATGGAAGGATTCACACCTGAACAGTTCATTTCGTTTCTTGGCCGTGTGGAAAAATTAAAATCAGTCCCCCGTCACTGCGTCACTTCGGACGGCGTAACGGAAAACGTAGCCGCCCACAGTTGGAGGACGGCGCTCATGGCATATCTGTTAAAGGGAGAGCTTGTGGACGTGGATATTGATAAAGTCATCCGCATGTGTCTGATCCATGATCTCGGGGAAGCGGTGACGGGAGATATCCCCACCTTTGAAAAGACGCAGGAGCATGAGCAGACGGAAAAGGAAGCTCTGGACGGCCTGCTTTTGGAGCTGCCTGAGTCATTGTATCAGGAATTTACTGCCCTCCTAGCGGAAATGCAGGCTCTTCAGACTCGTGAGGCCAGAGTGTATAAGGCACTGGATAAGCTGGAGGCGGTGATCCAACACAATGAGAGCGACATCTCCACCTGGTTGCCGCTGGAATATGAACTGCAGAAGACCTATGCAGCGAAAAGCGTGCTGGGCTTTCCTTTTCTTGAAAAACTGCAGCAGCAGGTACTGGAAGATACGGAAAGGAAGATCCGGGAGGAACATAAATGACAAAAGAAGAGAAGCGGGACCACATCCTCGCCCGTCTGGACGAACTGTACGGAACCGAAAAGGAAGGATTTCATCATGACCAGGACTGGCAGCTTCTGGTGGCGATCATGCTGAGCGCCCAGAGCACGGATAAGCAGGTGGACGAGGCGCTGCCCGGCCTGTTTGGAAGATTCCACACGGCGAGAGAGGTGGCGGAGGCTCCGGTGGAGGAGATCGAAGGATATATCCATTCCGTGGGCCTGTACAAAAATAAGGCGAAAAACATCAAAAAATGCTGCTGGCAGATTCAGAATGAATACGGCGGAAAGGTGCCGGATACGCTTGGCGAGGTTTTAAAGCTGGCAGGCGTGGGAAGGAAGACAGGCACGCTGTTTCTGGCCGATGCCTATGGGACGCCCGGCGTAACGGTGGATACCCATGTATTCCGCGTCTCTCACCGGCTGGGCTGGGCGAAGGGGAAAAACCCGGCGGAAACCGAGCAGGAGCTGATGAAGCTCCTCCCGGTGGATCACTGGAACCGGATCAATTTTCAGCTCATTGACCTGGGGCGTTCCATCTGCACCGCCCGGCGCGCCAAATGTGAGGAATGTCCGCTGCAAGAGTGGTGCGAAAAGAAACTGCAGGCATAAAACAGATACCGTCATTCCTTTTCTTTTCCTGCCTGTGCCGCTGCCAGTCCGGAGAGGATCCCGCGCACGTCGTCCCCCTTTTTGATGAGGGTGGAAGATGGCGGATCGTCAATGCCGTGGATCAGCCCATTGCGAAAATTGCGCAGGGTCTGGAGCTTCTCCAGACTGTCCCTGTTTAACAGTTTCATGCGCTTGATGCTGTTGAGATTGAAGGTGCCCCGGGCTTTGGGATTATTCTGGCGGGTCAGCTTCATCAGCACCGCTTCCAGGCTGATCCATGGGCGGAGAAAATATTCCGCGGCTTCCCTGCGCTGCGCGTCGGCTTTCCGGATGGGGCCGTCGGGCCTTTCAGAGGCTGCAAGCAGCTCGAGGTAAAGCCCATAGCGCTTTTCATTGCCGCAGATGATCTGATCGATGAGCTGCTGAGAGATGGTGCGCCTGTCGTCCACCAGCCTGGTAGAACGTAAGATTGGCTCTAGTTCTCTGGCGTTGTCCAGATCCAGCCGGCTCATCAGGCGCAGGAGCTGTTCCACATTTCCCATTTTCGGCTCAATGTCAAAACGTTTATAACGGGTGCTCAGGTAGTCATAAAGGTAGGCGGCCAGATCGTACTGATTGGTAAATGCGGCGTTTTTGCTCTGCAGTCTGGCATTGCCCGCTGCCTGAAGCCGTTCCAGCGCGATCTCCCCGGTAAGGACAAGGCCGTTGAGTTCATCCAGGATGGCCAGCTCTTCCTCGGAGAGGGTTCCCTGCATGGGCTTATAGACCAGATCGTGTTCCACCTCGGACCAGGCGTGCATCAGGACGGATGCCACCTGGATCTCCAGACGGACGGAAGCGTATTTGAGCTGTTTCTTTTCCAGCAGATCTTCCTTCATGGAGGCCCGGTAATGGGTGGCCCAATAGCCGGAAAAACGTTTGTTATAGGAAGGCGGTCTGGACTGGCCGGGAAATTTTTTCGTCTCCGACACGGTGAAAAGATTGTTGATCACCTGATCGGCTTTGGCGCGGTCGCCCGGGAAGTAGAGGGAAACGCGCACGCCGGACAGATCCGCGATATCTGAATAGATCTCGTTCATATTCCGGTAGGGCTGCTCCCTCTTTTCATTCCGCTGTGTCACCTTGGTCTTCAGACGGACGGGGCTTTTGGCCCGTGAGGTGACCATGGCGCGGATACCGGAGGAGTGCAGGGCTTCGCGCAGCATATCCTCGGCTATGTGTCCGGCTGTCTCGTAAAAACTGATCTTCTTTTTATAGTTCTCAATAAACTGGTTGATGATATCCATTTGGCTCCTGAAAATTTAAAATACTGTTGTCGTCTATGTAGTGAGGTTTGGTACCTTGTTCAGGCAAGTATAGCACAGGAAATTTATTTTCGCCAGTGGCTGACAGAGAAAGGAGACGCTATGAAGCTTTCATTTTCAACTTTGGGATGTCCTGACTGGACGTTTGCGCAGATTATTGAAAATGCGAATGAAATGGGATATGATGCTGTGGAACTGCGGGGGGTGGGAAATCAACTGCGCATGGAGGAGCTGGAATGTATGCAGTCCGAGAAACGAGACGATATCAGGAATTTGCTGGAAAAAAATCATGTTGGGATATGTGTCGCGGGGACATCGGTGCAGTTTCATAACGCAGAAGGTTATCAGGATGCTTTGCAGGAAGGGCGCTGCGCGCTGAAGCTGTGTACGGAGCTGGGAATTCCTTTTATACGCGTATTTGGCAACATATTTCCGGAAGGGGAACCGCGGGAGGCTGTGATGCGCCGCGTTGAAGAAGGCATTTCACGGCTGTGCGATTATGCGTTTTCCCTGCAGCCTTCTGATCCTGTCCAGGTGCTTTTGGAAATACATGGGGATTTTAATTCGCTTCCTGCGCTTGTACCGCTCTGCGACGCGCTGCAGGGCGAACCGGGATTTGGCCTGATATGGGATGTGTTTCACAGCTGGCTCTGGCATGGAGATGATTTTATCCCTTTTTATGAGGCCCTGCGTTCCTGGATCCGACATGTGCATGTGAAGGATTGCACGCTGGAGAATGGAAAACCTGAGCTGTGCCTGCCCGGAGAAGGAGTAATTCCATTGAAAGCAATGATAAAACGGCTTCAGCAGGACGGATATGACGGTTATTATTCCTTTGAGTGGGAAAAACGCTGGCATCCGGAGCTCCTTTCGCCGGAACTCGCTCTGCCGGCCTACATTTCTTTCATGCGCGTGGAAGCCCGGTAACAGATGTCAGTCCGCACATGCGTGATCCGATAGGGCATATCCGGGTTTTCAATGCGGGAAAGCAGCATATCGGCCGCAATGTAGCCCATCTGCGTGCTGGGGATGTGCACCGTGGTCATATGAGGCTCGACCACTCTGGATTCCGGCGCGTCATCGAAGCCGGCAATACTCACATCATCCGGAACTTCTATTCCATGCTTTTTCAGGGCACGGATCAGGTCCAGCGCGATGAAATCATTGGCGCAGATAAACACTTCAGGCAGGCCGGGAAGCTGGCTGATCGCTGCAGAAAGATCCTGTATGTTTTGGAATACTTCTTTTCCGAGAAAGCGGGTGCCAAACGGCTCAAGGTGTGCGTCTCGCAGAGCGTCAGAGAATCCCTGCCAGCGTTCATAAAAGGACAGACAGTGCCTGATATCTCCGGCAAAGGACAGCCTGCGGCAGCCGTTTCGGATCAGGGATGCGGTCAGACGGTAGACACTGTCATGGTTTTCCATCAGAAGAAGGTCAGCATTGACCTGGTAAAAGTCAAGATTGGCGGAGGTGTCCATGAAAAGGATAGGAATACCAAGTTTGCCGAGCATTTTCGTGTATTCCGGATCAAACAGCTCGATGCAGACGATGCCGTCCGTCCTGTCACGGTCAAACCCTATAGGAAGCTGGAGTGCCGAAATCTCCGGCTCTCGGATCAGAAAAATGGAGAGTCTGCATCCGTTTGCGCTGATGCGCTCCTGAAAGGTATTTATGGCATAAGAGCCGAAATGGGAACCCCTTGGCATGGATTGAGTGAAAAGTGCGAGTTCCCTGGTGGGCGCGCTGGAGACGGATACGGCTTCCGGATAATAGACAAACTGTTTGTATCCCAGCTCCGCCGCCTTTTCCAAAACCCTGTGCCGTGTGGACTCTGCAAGAATTCCGGTATTATTTAATGCCTTGGAGACTGTGTTCCTGGAAACACCCAGGGCATCTGCGATATCCTGAATAGTCACTTTCTTACCCATATGTCCCTCCGTTTCATGTATCACATTGCCCCGGCCGCAGGAAAATGGCCGGGCTCTTTCAAAACTTTCAAAAGTTGACAATGATTGTTACATTTAACTCTAAATGATTTTTACTTATTTGTCAAATGTAAAATCACATGTCAATCAGCAAGAGACTTTTAATGCCTGATCTACTGGGATATTTTATCCGAATGTGCAAATGCATCATTTCTAATTTGGTTATTTGTAAAAATCATGTTGACACAATGCACAAGCAATGTTATGATAACAGCAACAGAGAATCCAGGGTGCACAATGGATGAAAAGATACGGGAATTGTGCAAATGTAAAAATGAGGAGGACCGGAAAAAAATGAGAAGTGTTACAAAAAACGGTACTGTGTCCGCAAAGCGTACAGTCCGGGAAAAGTGGAGGTATGTGATCAAGAACTGGCAGCTTTATCTGTTCTTTCTGCTGCCGGGACTGCTTCTGACCATTATTTTCAAGTATATCCCGATGGGCGGAGTGCTGATCGCGTTTGAGGACTATAACGTGATCAAGGGAGTGTTCGGAAGCCCGTGGGTGGGGCTGGAATATTTCCGGAGATTCCTTTCTTCGCCGGATTTTATGAGCTATCTCTTAAATACGCTGAAACTGAGCGTCTATGGGCTGCTCTGGGGATTCCCGGTGCCGATCATCCTGGCACTTCTGCTGAATCAGATCAGAAGGACCGGGGTCCGCAAGAAGATCCAGCTTCTGATCTATGCGCCGAACTTCATCTCGGTCATCGTGCTCTGCGGTATGGTCCGGATGTTCCTTTCTCCGGTGGGGCCGCTGAATTCCCTGCTCGGGATCAGCACCAACTGGATGACGATGCCGGAAGCGTTTAGGACCATCTATATCGCCAGCGGCATCTGGCAGACGGCAGGCTGGTCCTCCATCATGTATACGGCGGCCCTCGCCAATGCCAGCAAGGACCTGGAGGAAGCGGCCATTGTGGATGGCGCGAACATCCTGCAGCAGATCTGGTATGTGGAGCTGCCCGCCATCAAGAACATCATCGTGATCCAGTTCATCCTGCAGGCGGGCAATATCATGAGCATCGGTTTTGAAAAGGCTTATGCGCTGCAGACGGATATGAATCTTCCGGCTTCCGAGATCCTGTCCACTTATGTGTATAAGATCGGTCTGCTGAACGGCGACTATGGATACTCGACCGCGGTGGGGCTTTTTAATTCGGTGATCAATGTCATTCTCCTTGTCCTGGTCAATTGGGTGGTAAAGAAGCTGAATGACGGAGAAGGACTGTAGGAGGGATTGTCATGGAAAATAGAAGAAAAATGAAGCTCGGCGTATCCGACCGGATCATCCTGACCGTGGGTTATACGCTGCTCGGACTGTTTGTGCTGATCATTGTGGTCCCGCTTCTCTATGTGGTGATGGCCTCGTTCATGGACCCCAATGTCCTGAACAATCAGGGCCTCAGCTTCCATGTGAAGGACTGGACGCTGGACGCGTACAGAAGGGTGCTGGAGAACGGGATGATCTGGCGCGGATTTGCGAACTCCCTGTTCTATTCCGCGGCTTTTACGGTGATCTCCGTATTTGTCACGCTGCTGGCAGCCTATCCCATGTCGAAGAAGGAGTTTGTGGGAAGACAGTTTTTTAATATGATCTTTATCATCACCATGTTTTTCGGGGGCGGGCTGATCCCCACCTTCATCCTGATCAATAACCTGCACATGGTGAATACCATATGGGCGATCCTGATCCCGGGAGCGTTCAACGTCTGGAACATGATCCTGGCGAGGACCTATTATCAGTCCATCCCCAAGGATCTGCGGGAAGCGTCTGAGATTGACGGCGCTAATGAGATCCAGCACTTTTTCAAGATCATGATGCCGGTGTGCACGCCGATCATCGCCGTTCTGGCTCTCTGGTCCTTTGTGGGCATGTGGAACAGCTATTTTGACGCCATGATCTATCTGAACGACGCGAACCTGCAGCCCCTGCAGCTGGTGCTGCGTTCCATCCTGGTGCAGAATACGCCTCAGCCCGGGATGATCGCCGACATCCAGAGCACGGCGGAGATGGCGAAGGTGGCGGAGCTTCTGAAATATGCGACGATCGTGGTATCCAGCCTCCCGCTTCTGATCATGTATCCGTTCTTCCAGAAATATTTCGATAACGGGATCATGGTCGGATCCATCAAGGGATGACGGACACCGGAGAAACCTACAGACTATCAGGATTTCAGGCCGCGCTGCGGCAGAAATGGAATGGAGATTGATATGAGAAAAAGAGGAGTACGTCTGACAGCACTGATCCTGTCTGCGGTCTGTGCGCTTTCCCTGGCAGGATGCGGGAGAGAAGATGCGCTGAACGCGGAGATCGATCCGGATACCCCCATTGAAGAGGTAACGTTCCCGCTGGCGGAGACAAAGGAGCTTTCCTTTATCACCAGCGCCCCGGCAACGACGACGCAGGAGCCGAACGATAAACTGATCTTCCAGAGGCTGGAAGCGCAGACAAATGTGCACATTGACTGGACCTGTTTTGTGGACGACCAGTTTGCGGATAAGAAAAATCTGGCTCTTGCCCAGTTCGGAAACCTTCCCGACGGGCTGTTCAATGCGGGAATGAGCGATTATGACCTGCTGCGCTATGCAAAGCAAGGGATCATCATCCCTCTGGAAAATCTGATCGACAAGTATATGCCGAACCTGCAAGCTGTTTTTGAAAAATATCCGGAATACCGGACGATGTGTACCGCGCCGGACGGACATATCTATTCCTTCCCTTGGATCGAACAGCTCGGCGAGGGAAAGGAAGCGATCCAGGCGATCGGAGGCATTCCCTACATCAATAAAAAGTGGCTTGATTTCCTGGGCCTGGAAGTGCCGGATACGGTTGACGGGCTGGAACAGGTACTGATCGCCTTCCGGGATAACGCCGACCGGATCCAGCAGGAATTCCAGATCGAAGGCAGCGTGATCCCCATGTCCTTCATCATCAACAACGGAGACCAGGATCCCGCTTTCCTGATCAACGGCTTTGGCGAAGGCTATGGCGATACGCCGGATCACTTCGCCGTGACCGATGAGGGCGAGGTCATCTACACGGCGGTGCAGGAAGGCTATAAGGAAGGTATCCAGTGGCTTCACGGGCTTGTGGAAGAAAATCTGGTGGACCCGGAAGCATTTACGCAGGAATGGTCCACCTATGTGGCAAAGGGAAAGAACCACAGATACGGGCTCTGCTTCACCTGGGATATCGCCAATATCGACAATTATGAAGACTATGTAATGCTCCCTGCCCTGGCAGGGCCGGAGGGCCTGAAGAATATCACCAGGCAGAACAACAGCGAAACCAGCGGCTTTGACAGAGGACGCTGTGTGCTGACCACGAGCTGCCGGAATACGGCGCTGGCAGCCGCATGGATCGATCAGATGTATGCGCCGCTCCAGTCCGTCCAGAACAACTGGGGGACCTACGGCGAAGAAGGCAAGCCGAATATCTTTGAAATGAGCACCAACGCGGAGGGAGGGCCGATGCTGAAGCATTTGAGCCTGGAAGGCGAGTCTCCTGTCGAGGTGCGTCAGGCACAGTCCGTAAACGGCCCGCTTGCGGTGCTGAATGATTACTACGACGTTTATGTGACACAGCCTGACGACGCGAAATGGCGTCTGGACAATATGCACGAGATTTATCTGGACGATATGCACAGCAAATATGTCTATCCGAATGTGTTCATGAGCATCGACGATACCAACCTGGTATCCCAGTACGATACGGATATCAAGAAATACGCGGATCAGAAGAAGGCGGACTGGATCCTGAACGGCGGCATCGAAGAGGAATGGGATGAATACCTGCAGAAAATGGAAGAATACGGCCTCTCCGACTATCTTGCCATCAAGCAGAAATATTTTGACCAGTATCAGGAATCCATGAACGCAGGCTGACTGAGGAGGAAACAAATGAGCAGTGAAAAACTGAATCGGGCAAGAGAATATGAAAAAAGGGAAGCTGTGCTGGTCCCTGAAGAACAGCGTCCGGCCTTCCACCTGTCCGTGCCGACAGGCTGGATGAACGATCCCAACGGCTTCTCTTTCTTCCAGGGCTGGTATCATCTTTTTTTTCAGTATAATCCTTATGGCACCGGATGGGACGCGATGCATTGGGGACATGCCCGGACACAGGACCTTATCCGCTGGGAATATCTGCCCGCCGCGCTCGCTCCAGATGAGGATTACGATTCGTTCGGTGTGTTCTCTGGAAGCGCCATAGAGGAAGACGGAAAGCATGTCCTGCTTTACACGGGCGTTTCGGAAAAAGAGGACGCGGACGGGAAAAAAGAAGTGAGACAGGTTCAGTGCCTGGCCGTCGGCGATGGAGTGGATTATGAAAAAATTCCGGAAAATCCTGTCATTGACGCTTCCCTTCTGCCGGAAGGAAGCAGCAGGGAGGATTTCCGGGATCCTAAACTCTGGAAGGAGGACGGCATCTTTTATGCCGTTGCGGGCAGCAGGGCTGCGGACGGAAGCGGACAGATCGCGCTGTTTTCCTCCGAAGACCTGAAAAACTGGAAATTCGTCACCATTCTGGATCGTTCCGAAAACCGGATCGGAAGGATGTGGGAATGTCCGGACTTTTTCCCGGCAGAAATGCAGGCGACAGGGTCGCAGGCGCCGGAAGCTCAGGCGACACAGCCGCCGGAGGAAAATACTAGGGTCCTGATCATTTCCCCGCAGGATGTGATGGCAAAATGGCCGGAGCTGCACAATGGAAACAACGCGCTGTTTTTGATCGGCGACTATGAGAAAAAGAACCATGTCTTCCGCAGGCATACGGTCCAGTCGGCGGACTATGGCCTGGATTATTATGCCCCGCAGACCGTGGAAGCGCCGGACGGCCGCAGGATACTGATCGCCTGGATGAAATCCTGGGATACCAATATCTTTCCGGAGGGCTACACCTGGAACGGCATGATGACCGTCCCCAGAGAGGTGACGGTCCGGGACGGAAGAGTTCTGCAGAATCCGGTCCGCGAGCTGGAACAGTACCACGGAGAACCCGTCTGCGTGGAACAGAAGCACGTCCATGAACCTGTTTCATTTCCCGGCATCAACGGAAGGACGGCTGATCTGCAGGTGGAGATCGAGGGAAGGGGCTTCGGGAAATTCACCGTTTCCCTTGCCAAAAACGGCAGGTGGCATACGGACCTCATCTACGATGAGGAAAGCGGGGTCCTGACCTTTGACCGCACCTGTTCCGGCCTGCGCAGAGATGTGGTCTGCTCAAGGAGCATGCCTGTCCCCAAGAAGGACGGAAAAGTACGTCTGCGCATCCTGCTGGACAAATATTCCGTGGAAGTCTTCGCAAACGACGGAGAGTGCGTGATGACCAGCCTTATCACAACACCGCAGGAAGCGGATGGGATCTGCTTCTCCAGTGAAAATGGAGTGCAGGCGGATATCCGGATGTATCCGATCGAAATATCCCGGTAAAAAAGAGAAAACGTTTGTCAAAAGGAAACCGGCGTACCTGTTCATAAGGGTATGCCGGTTTTGACATGAATTTGGTTTTTGGCTGGATATCGGCAGGGGAGCATAGTATAATAGCATTTACAATGAAGCATATGAAAATTGACTGACAGAAAGGAAGGACTATGCTTACTTACAGAGGAAATGATTTTTATCTCAACGATCGGAAATTCAGGATCCTGTCAGGGGCTGTCCACTACTTCCGGATGCCGGAAGAAAAGTGGAAGGACATCATCCACAAAGCAAAGCTGATGGGGCTGAACACGGTGGAAACCTACATCCCGTGGAACGTCCATGAGCCGGAGCGGGGAAAATACTGTTTTGAAGGGATGTACGATCTCTGCGCTTTCCTGGACGCGGTGAAAGAGGAAGAGATGTATGCCATCGTGAGGCCGAGCCCTTACATCTGCGCGGAATGGGAATTCGGCGGTCTTCCCGCCTGGCTTTTAAAGGATGAGAACATCCGCCTCAGATGTATGGATGAGACATATCTCGAAGCCGTGTCAGACTGGTATGAGAAGCTGATCCCTATGCTTGCCGCATATACCATGGAAAATGGCGGGCCCATCATAGCGGCCCAGATCGAGAACGAATATGGCAGCTATGGAAACGACCATAACTATATCAACTGGATGAAGAAAAAGATGGAATCCCTCGGGCTGAAAAACACCTTCCTTTTTACCGCGGACGGGCCGGAAGATTTCATGCTGCAGGGCGGAAGCCTGCCAGGCGTGTTTAAGGCAGTGAACTTCGGGAGCAATGCGGCGGAGGCATACGAAACGGTAAAACGTTATCAGCCGGACGCTCCTTTCTTCTGCGGGGAATTCTGGAACGGCTGGTTCAACCACTGGGGCGAGCCGGACATGAGCAGGGAGCGGAGCGACGAGGACTGCGTGAAAGAGCTGGAAGAGATCCTGAAGCGGAACGGTTCGGTCAATCTGTATATGTTCTATGGTGGGACCAGTTTCGGCTTCATGGCGGGCGCAAATATGGACGCGTGGGAAAAGAAATACCAGCCGGATACGACCAGCTATGATTATGGAGCTCCTCTGGATGAGAGCGGAAATATCACGGAAAAGTATCTGATGATGAGGGAATGCATTTCCCGGTATGCCCCTGTCCCGGACGAGGAGCTTCCGCTGGCCGCGCCGGCGAAAAACTATGGGGAATATGAGCCGGCAGGCAGCGTGAGCCTGTTTGACTGCCTGGAGCAGATCGGCGACAAGCATCTTTCTCCAGTGCCGTACAGCATGGAGCATTTTGGCCAGAGCTGCGGTTATATTCTGTACCGGACCAGGATAGAAGGGCCGCGGGCGGAAATGCCCGTCGTCCTGCAGGAAGTGAGAGACAGGGCGCAGGTATTTGCGGACGGAAAGCTCCTTGGAGTGATCGACCGGGATCATGACCAGAAGCTTCCTCTTGAAGTAAAAGGGAAAGAGGTACGGCTGGATGTGCTGGTGGAAAATCTGGGAAGGATCAATTACGGCCCGTATATGAAGGACAGAAAAGGGATATCGGAAGGGATCCGCCATGGCCAGCAGTTCCAGTTTGGATATGAGATTTACTGCCTTCCGATGGAGCATCTGGAAAAACTCCGCTTCCATGAGCCGGAGAAGCATGCGGAACCTGCTTTCTATCAATTCAGCGTCAGCATTGACGAGTGTCTTGACACTTATCTGGATATGGGCGGCTGGACAAAGGGATTTGTAGCTGTGAACGGTTTTCTGCTTGGACGCTACTGGAACGCGGGACCGCAGACGGCGCTGTATCTGCCTAAGGAGCTGCTTAGAAAAGGAGAGAACAGCATTCTCGTATTTGAAGAAGAAGAGAGCGGGAAGCGGCTGGTTTTTGCTGAAAAAAGGCCGGAATGATCGTCATGCTGCAGCAAAAGCAGCTTATTGGAAAATATTCTTACAGGGAGGAAAAGATGTACGAAATTGGAATCGATATGGGAGGAACACACACGGCGGTCGGGTTGGTGGAAGGCCTGACGCTGAAGGACCGGGTGGAATTTGCCACGGATACGGAGCAGGGGGCAGACCCGTATATCGGGGAGCTGGCGGAAAATATTTCCGCCCTGCTTGGAAAAAACCGCCTGAAAATGGAAGATATTTCCGGCATCGGTATGGGCGTTCCGGGAAGCTTCAATGCCCAGACCGGGATGATCGAGTATGCGAACAATCTGAGTTTTTCCGACGTTCCCTTCCGGGACATGCTGGAAGCGAAGCTCCAGAAAACTGTGCTGATCGACAATGATGCCAACCTGGCGGCGTGGGGCGAATATCTGCTGAGCAAAAGCAGCGCTCCTTCCTTTATCATGGTCACTCTGGGAACCGGGATCGGCTGCGGGATCGTGCTGGACGGGAAGCTCTATCGCGGCGTGAACTTTGCCGAAGGGGAGATCGGGCATATGACTATCCGTTACGACGGCATTGACTGCAACTGCGGCAGAAAGGGCTGTTTTGAGGCTTACGCTTCCGCGTCAGCGCTGGTGAAGCGTGCGGCGGAAGCGGCAGAGGCGTATCCGGACAGCCTGCTGAATGACCTCGTGGAAGGCGATGTCTCCCGGATGAACGGCAGGCTGTTTTTCCAGGCGGTGCGTGAAAAAGACGAAACAGCCCTCGCGGTCCGCGACGCCTATGCGCGGTTTCTGGCGGAAGGACTCACCAACCTCATCAATCTGCTGCAGCCCGTGGAACTGGTCATCGGCGGCGGCATCAGCGGGGCGGCGGAGCTGTTTCTGCCCCAGGTGCAGGAACGCATCGCGCAGATGGTCTATTCCAGGGCGTCAAAGGTGCAGACGCTGCTGCGTCCGGCAAGATTCGGAAACGACGCCGGGATCGTGGGCGCAGCGAGACTGGGGGATATGTGACAGCGGCAACGACATTGCCGGAATTGCCGGAAGTGCTCAGCGCGATCAGACAATCGCCTTTACGGCCGTAGCCATATAGCTGCTGAGCAAAAATCATGTCTCCTACGATATGTTCCGCATCGGATGCGCTTCCCCCATTCTGCTTTCGCGCATAAACCGGTTCCGGGATGGAAGGATATTGTGGACAGCGCGAACGCAAAGGATACCCTTGCTATCGCGGTGATGGATGAATTTTGTACCTATATTTCTTATGCATTGATCAATATGTTAGATCTTTTGAATATTTCAGTTTTGATCATAGGATATGATTCTTCTGGAGGTGGCCGCGTCATAAAAGAAATGCTCCGTACAAAGCTTTCCCATTCTCTGCAGTCTGTAAATTATGATAATATTACAGTAATGCATTCTTCCTTCAATGGAGATGCGCCTCTGATCGGATCAATCGCATTTGCGGCGGATAAAATTTTTTCGCTGCAGGAAAAGCTGTAAGAAGGCTTCGTTAAATCTATGTGAAACTTTCTTTAAGATTTTATGTAGTTTGTTGTTTTTGCAAAACGATGTGATTATGATAAGGTAGTAGCTTCAAAGGGCAGACGGAAAGGAAGGATGCAGCATGAAGTTCAGAGAAGACGGAACCTTTCATATATTACAGTTTGCAGATATACAGGAAATCCCAGATGTATCGGAAGATACGCTGCTTCTGATGAATGCGGCGCTGGATAAGGCAAAGCCGGATCTGGTGGTTCTCACCGGGGACCAGCTCAAGGGCGCAAGCCATCGGTTTTCCGGGAACGGAGAACGGGTGGAGGAAACCATCCGCAGGATCTTAAAGCCGGTTACGGACCGGAAGCTCCCCTTCGCGGTGACCTTCGGGAACCACGACCCAGAATGCGGCCTCCAGAACGATGAGCAGATGGAGATTTACCGCAGCCTTCCCGGCTGCGTGGACTGGCTGAACAGCAGAGGACAGGAAATCCACCACGGCCCGAGAGAAGGGACTTTTGCCATCGGCGTGAAAAACAGCGATGAAACCAGGACGGTGATGGCCGTTTATCTGTTCGATGCGGGAGGAAAACTTCCCCAGGGAGGATATCAGCCACTGCCGCCCGGAGATATTTTCTGGTATAAGGGCGTGAGGGATGTTTTCTCTGAGAAAAACGGCGGTCCGGTCCCGGGCATCGTATTCCAGCATATCCCTCTGCCGGAATATTACCGGCTCCTGAAGAAAGTGGACCGGAAGACACCGGGCGCGGTACGTGCCTACCGCACGCATGCAGGGGAGTATTATGTGCTGGATGCGGGGAAATGCCGGGAAGGAAGGTTCCGGGAAGCGGTCAGCGTGCCGGATTCCAATAACAGAGAGTTCGAAAGCTTTCAGGAAAAGGGCGATATTTTTGCCGTTTACTGCGGCCACGACCATAAAAACAGCTTTGTGGGAACCTGGCAGGGGATCGATCTGGGCTATACTCCGTGCTGCGGCTTCAATGAATATGGGGACGGCGTGGAAAGGGCTGCGCGGGAGTTTGTATTTCATGAAAAGGATCCTGCGGCGTATGAGACCAGGCTGCTCACCTACAAGGAGCTTGTAGGAACCCGGGCCACGAAGCCGCTGAAGGATTTTTTCTATAGAATCTGCCCTGCGACAAAAGAAGAGGCGGCTGAAAAGGCGAGGAGGATCCTCCTGTTCACCGGCCTGGCCTGCGTCGCAGGGAGGGCAGCGTTTGGCGTGTATCGGAGGAGAAGGAAAAACTGAGAAAAGATTAAAAAAAGGCTTCCGGCAGGATATAAATTTTTGCCGGAAAGCCTTTTTTTCATACGCCGGAAGGCGCAGGATGACAGGATACATCTATAGGATGTTCCGCCCGTCAGTCTCTTTTTACTACCGCCGCGCATCCCATTCCGCCGCCCACGCAGAGAGTGGCAAGTCCGGTCTTGGCGTCCCTGCGCTGCATTTCATAAAGCAGGGTTACCAGGATACGGCAGCCGGAGCAGCCTACCGGATGGCCGAGGGCGATGGCGCCGCCGTTCACATTGAGTTTGCTCAGATCGAAGCCAAGGTCATGGCCTACGGCTACAGACTGAGCGGCAAATGCCTCATTTGCTTCGATCAGGTCAAAATCTCCGATTTCCATGCCGGTCTTTTTCAGGACCTTTCTCGTGGCGGCCACAGGGCCTATTCCCATGATGGAGGGCTCCACGCCCGCCAGCTCTCCGGCAACCCAGGTAGCCATGGGGGTAACGCCCAGTTCTTTTGCCTTTTCTTCGCTCATGACGATGATGGCGGCGGCTCCGTCATTGATCCCGGAAGAATTTCCTGCCGTCACCAGGCCGCCGTCTTTCTTGAAAGCGGGTCTCAGTTTGGAAAGGCTTTCCACGGTAACGCCCTTCCGCGGGCCTTCATCCGTATCCACGATGACGGTCGCTTTTTTGGTCTTTACCTCAACTGGAACGATTTCTTCTTTAAAACGGCCCGCCTTCATGGCGGCTTCGCATTTCTGCTGGCTGTTTGCGGCAAACTCATCCAGCTGCTCCCGGGTCAGCCCCCACTGTTCGCAGATGTTTTCTGCAGTCATGCCCATGTGATAGCCATAGAAGGCGTCGGTGAGCGCATCCTTTATCATTGCGTCCTCCAGGACCGCGTTGCCCATGCGGTAACCGTAACGGCCCTGCTGTACCAGATAGGGCGCGCGGGACATGCTTTCCGTGCCGCCGGCAACGATGATGTCCGCGTCTCCGCTGGCGATCAGCTTGGCGGCCAGGTTTACGCAGTGCAGGCCGGAGCCGCACAGAACGTTGATGGTGGTTGCGGGAACTTCGACCGGAATCCCTGCATGGACAGCGGCCTGTCTGGCCACATTCTGGCCCTGGCCGGCCTGAAGCACGCAGCCCATATAGACTTCGTCTACCTGTTCAGGTTTTACGCCGGCACGCTTCAGCGCCTCTTTGATCACTATAGTTCCCAGATCCGCCGCAGGCACGGTGGAAAGCTCGCCGCCCATCACGCCGATGGCGGTTCTGCATGCGCCTGCCAAAACTACTTTTCTGCTCATGATATCCTCCAATCTGAAATGTTTACTGAAAAGGGCCGCAGGACGGCCTGTGGTTTTATTGTAGCACTGTATGGGAGAGGGCGCAACGCGTTTCATGGCAGATTTTCGCCCGCCTTACATGGGGACAAGCGGAAAAACTGTCAGGAAAAGGAATCCTGCCTTCCGGCGAGATAGTCAATGCTACAGTTAAAGGCCTCTGCAATTTTGAAAATGTTTTTCAACGACGGATTCCGTATTTTCCCATTAGCCACCTTTTTGATGGTTTCGTAGGGAACGGACGATCTGTCGGAGAGCGTCTTGAGCGTCCAGTTGTGCCTGGAAAGCTGCGTGGAAATACGTCCCGCAATGAGTCTGGAAAAATCATTCTGCTCATCAAAAATTTTTTCCTGTTGATCCATAACCGGTTCCTCCTTTGAACTATGACAATTTACTGTTTCATAGGTATATCCCGCTATGTGCCATAAAAGGCACATAAAAAATAAAAAAATTTTCATATCGTGAAGATTTTGCGAATAGAATGGAGACAGAAACGGGACGGAATAAAACGCTTCAGAATGGAGGACAAGGGTGTTCTATTATAACAGGCAGATCGTATATATGGATTTGTGGAGGTCCGGCGAACGTGTAAGAAATGCCGGATTTCTGAAGCTGGAGGAGACGGACCGGAAGCTTAGGTGGCAGATGCGCATTCAGGGTCTGGCGGAATCGGACACCGGTTTTTTTGACCTCCGGGATGAGACAGGGGCGCTGGTGGATAAGCTTCTGCTGCAGAAGGGTTCCGGCAGCTATGAGCGTACATTTGAACCGGGTGCCGTGACCCGGGGAGGAAGGCTCTTTGGGGAAATCTGCGGCCTGAAGGTGGAGCTGGCCGGCGGACGGTATCTGAAGGGGACCTGGAAGCTGTCCGGACAGGCGGCGGCTGGGGCGGCAGCGCATATGGCTGTGCAGAAAAATGCGGCGGCAGAGAAGATGTCTGCGCATGGAAGCGTGGTAGCAGAGAAGACGGCTGCATATGGAAGCGCAGCGGCAGAGACAGGAGCCGGAAAAGTGCCGGAACAGGAAACGGAGCGGACGCCGGAAACAGAAAAAAACGAACGGACATCTGGTCCTGAGGAAACGCCGGCAAAACCTCTCCCCAAAGCTCCGGTCCCAAAAGATCCGGAGCAAGAGGCCCGGGAACATAACGAAAAGAGGGAGAAGCCTTGCGGCCGGAAGGACCGCTGCCTGCAGGCGGCGGATACGCAGACCCCTCCGCTGGATCGGACGATGCGGGGGACTGTTCCGGATGGGAAAGAAAATCATATGATCCGCGAGACTCTGTATGAGGATAAATGGGAACAGCTTCAGCATATGTATCCCTGTGTGCATCCGTTTGGAGATCAGAGGATGTTCCTTTCCATTACTCCCGGAGATTTTGTGATCTTAGGCAGGGAGTATCAGAAGCTGGTACATAACAGCTTTCTGCTCCACGGCTATTATAATTACCGCCACGTGATCCTTGGCAGATATCCGGACGGAGAAGAAGAATGCTATTATCTTGGCGTGCCTGGGGTTTATTATGAACGAGAAAAAATGGCGGCAGAAATGTTTGGCTTTGAAGCCTTTGAGGGGAAAAAAGAACCGGCGGAACAGGGAGACTTCGGCTATTATATGAAACGGGTGCGGATATAACGGGGGAATACGCCGCATATATTCTTATCCTGCGGCGTGGTTCAGCCCGTGCTGCGGTTCAGTCCACGCCGCGGAGACAGGTATTGGGGATAAAAGGGAGCAGGAGGTTTTGGAAGCCTTCCAGTTCCTCTTTTGTATAAGCGCTGAATATGGGAGAGATCACGCCGTCGCTTTCCTGATAGGACTGCAGGAAATAGGACTGCGCGCCCTGAAGCCAGCGGCCGATGGAACGAAAATCTTCCGCATGGTGCAGTTCCCTTACCACAGTGGTGCGGAATTCATAAGGAAGGCCGCAGCTTAGGATGAAAGATACACTCTGAAAGATCCGGTTTATCTGAAGGCCGGGAAAGCCGGCAGCAGCGGCATAGTGTTCCGGAGAGGATTTAATGTCCATGGCGATATAGTCAAGAAGTCCCTCAGAAAAAAGGCTTTCAATGACTTTTGGCAGATAACCATTGGTGTCCAGCTTGACCAGGAGACCGAGGTCCTTTACTTTTTTCAGAAAAGCGGGCAGATCCGGCTGGAGCGTCGGCTCTCCGCCAGTGATGCATACGCCGGTGAGGATTCCCTTTCTTTTTTCCAGCACCCGCAGAACCTCATCTTCCGTGATCTGAGAGAGCCGCCCGGGATGGAGGACGAGGTCCCCGTTCTGACAGAAGGGGCAGCGGAAATTGCAGCAGCCTGTAAAAACAGTGGCCGCAACATGGCCGGGATAGTCCAAAAGAGTTGTCTTGTTAAAACCGCAGATTTGCATTTGTCACCTTTTCCTGTTATGATGGTCTGGGCCGGAGCCCGCGAAGCGGATGCTTTCCGTTGCATGAGGATGCCCTGCGCGGCGGCAGGTATCCGTCATTTTTCAATTATATCGGTTTTGGGGCAGAGATACAAGAGACCTACGGATATCAGTATCGGTGAAAACAGAACGGGAAAAGCTATGGAAGAGATGCAGGAAAAGAAAGCCGCGCCCTGGCATGCAGGGATGACGGAAGAAGAGGCGAAGCGTCATATCAGATATATGAAGGAAGCCATGAAGCAGGCAAAAAAGGCGTATGCGCTGGGGGAGGTCCCTATCGGCTGTGTGATCGTGCATGACGGCCGTATCATAGGCCGTGGGTACAACCGGCGCAATACGGACAAAAATACGTTGTCCCACGCGGAGATCACCGCCATCAACAGAGCCAGCAAAAAGCTCGGCGACTGGAGGCTGGAGGACTGTGTGCTTTATGTGACGCTTGAGCCCTGCCAGATGTGTTCCGGCGCGATCGTACAGGCCAGGATCCCGGAAGCGGTGATCGGCTGTATGAATCCCAAGGCCGGCTGCGCGGGTTCTCTGCTCAATATCCTGGAGGATCCCAGGTTCAACCATCAGGTGAGGGTCATACGCGGCGTCATGGAGCAGGAATGCAGTGATATGCTGAAGCAGTTTTTTAAAGAGCTGCGGGTACGGGTGAGGGCGGAGCGGAAGGAAAGAAAAGAAGCGTTGGAATCTCCGTCCGGGGATTGACAAATCCCCCTGAATAAAGGTATACTGTAGAAACCGTGCAGCCGGGGGAGTAGCGGCCCCCTGAACCTGAAATCCGCTATAGCAGGGGTGATGTCCGGCCGAGGGCCAGCGCCTGTATGGCTGCCCTCTATAAGTGGCGATGAAGTTTGGGTCTTGCGCAACGGATGTCTGTGAACCGTGTCAGGTTGGGAACAAAGCAGCACTAAGCAGAATTTTCCGTGTGCCGCGAGGGTGCCTGGCGGAGTTAACTGTAGAGGTAACGCATTCAGGTTAAGGTTCGAAGCAGGACGCACGGTTTTAAAATGATGTCAGGTATTTCAGATAACAGCAGAAAATGGATCATGCGGGAGGCAGTCAGGGAATGGCTGCTTTTTTACAGAGGCTGGTCAGAGTCAGAAGGAACATATTCAGCGATATTATCCAGGCTGCAGTTCAAAATCCTGCATAGGTCGTTAAGCGTAGTGGTGTTCACAGGCTTGTTTTTTCGAAGCTTATCTATTATGGCGCTGGATATATGATGCTTGTGGATCAAAGTGTACGTTGTTTCTTCTGAATTTTGTAAGGTTCTCCAGAATGGACGATAGATGATCACAGAATGTCCCCCCTTTTTTTCATATTATTAACACAGTAGGTAGTCTTATACTTGACTATGGTCAGAATAATGACTATGTTGGACGTTGTATGCAACAGAAAAGCAGGATCATAAAGGATCTGTGATCTGGCACTGCAGATGCGAGTGCGGGAATGAGACGGAGGTTTCCCAGGACGGACTGGCAGGAGGCAACTGCAAAAGCTGCGGCTGCTGGAAAAAAGAGATACAGAAAAAGAGTTATAGTTCCTTCATCAGGTGGATGGAACCTGCCTGGAATGACTGGAGAAACGCAAGCACCGCAGGGATAATACCAGCGGGTTCCGGGGCGTTTATCAGATCCGGAAAGGCAGATATCGGGTGACGATCGGCTTTAAAAGACACATCCTTTTGTGTATGAAGTCCGAAAGGAAAGGAAAACGGGAAGTTTCGGGTCATCACGGAAAACGGGTATTGACGAAAAATGATGCAAAAGGAGATCGGAGAGAAAACAGAGAAAGCATACGGAGAGGAAACGTGCAGGGAAGAAGCCCGCAGGTACGGCTTTGAAAAGGAAATGAGAGAATGCGCGCTCTGTCCCCGTGACTGCCGCGCAGACAGGCTTTCCGGAAAGAAGGGCTACTGCGGCGAGACGGCGCGGATACGTGCGGCGCGGGCAGCCCTGCATTACTGGGAGGAACCCTGTATTTCCGGAAAAGAAGGATCCGGTGCTGTTTTTTTCTGCGGCTGTCCTCTTCGCTGCGTGTTCTGTCAGAACAGCGTCATTGCGGCGGGACAGGCCGGGCAGGATGTGAGCGTGGAACATCTTGCGGAGATTTTCCTCCGTCTTCAGGAGGAAGGCGCGAACAATATCAATCTGGTGACGCCCACCCATTTCGTTCCGCAGATCGCCGCCGCGCTCAGGCTGGTGAAGGATGGCGGCCTGCGCATTCCCGTGGTTTACAATACAGGCAGCTATGAAAAGGCGGAAACCTTGAAAATGTTGGATGGCCTTGTGGATATCTATCTGCCTGACCTGAAATACTGGTCGAAAGAGCTGGGAAAGCGCTATTCAAACGCGCCCGATTATTTTGAAACGGCTTGTGCAGCCATTGCAGAGATGGTGCGGCAGGTCCCGGAAACCGCGTTTGAGGAAAGAAAAGACGGCACGGCACTGATGAAGCGGGGGGTGATCGTCCGCCACCTGACGCTGCCGGGCAGCAGTATGGATTCCAGGAGGGTGTTGCGCTATCTGCATGAAACCTATGGGAACCGGATCTACATAAGCATCATGAACCAGTATACGCCCATGCGGCAGTTTGAAGATCATCCCGAACTGAACCGCCGCGTAAGCCGGAAGACTTATGACCGTTTGGTTGATTTTGCCATCCGGATCGGGATAGAAAACGGATTTATCCAGGAGGGCGGCACGGCGGAGGAAAGCTTCGTGCCGCTGTGGGACGGGACGGGGCTGTGAGAATGCTCTGAATGTGTCCGTAGGAATCTTTTTTTACTTTACCTTTCCATTTTTCTGTGAAATAATGAAGACAGGTTTCAGAAATCAAAAGAAAAAGGAAAGGGCAGGAAACAGGATGGCAAAGGAATATATCTTCAGGGTAAAACCAAAGGGCTACAGGAACAATTACCGCGTGATCCGGATTGGCTGTAAACGGACGCTGGACGATCTGCATATGGCGATCCTAGACGCTTATGATTTCACGGCGGAGCATCTGTATATGTTCAGCCCGAACAGAAAGCCTTATGACAGGAATGGCTATTATTCTCCTTATGACGAAGAACATAAAAGCGCGGATCAGGCCGTGCTGGAAGCGCTGGGCCTGAAGCTGGGGGACTGCTGGCTGTATCTGTATGATTTCGGTGATGACTGGATGTTTGATGTGACGCTGGAGAGCATCGAAGACGGCAGGGGAAACAAAAAAGCAGAGGTCATGGATGGGAAGGGAGAACTGGAGCAGTATCCCGACTGGGAGGAAGATGAGGACGACGAAGAAGAGTGGCTGACGGATGAGGATATGGAGCTGCCTTATGATCTTGACGGGCTTCTGGACGAAGACCTTGATTCAGATGAACTGTCGTTCGACCTCGATGATGAGATCGTGGTGGATGTGCTGGACGAAGATGAAAATATGGAGGTCCTGCTTTCCGATGACGACGAAGGACAACTGGATATGATCCGGGAGCGGCTAGGAATAAAAGAGGATAAGCCTGCCGGGAAAAAGAAGAAGACGGCTTCCGTAAGACAGAGTGCGGCTGCCATCGTGAAAACGCTGAAGAAGGATCCAGAGCTTCTGGAGCGGCTTCTTGGCGCGAACGGGCTCTGCCTGCTCATCAAGATGGCACAGGAAAAAAAGCTGCGTCTGAGAGAATGCGTCATCGGACGCAACGACCTGGGGATGATGGACGCGCTGGGGATCATACTGCTTGAGGAAAGAGATGGCGGGATCCTGTATCTGACAAAGGATGCCGTAACATTTGCGTCGTATTTCATGGAGAAGGAAAGAAAGGCAGGACTGGAAAAAAGGGCGGAAAAGGAGCGGCTGTTCCTGGCAATCCTGCTGTTCTATCAGGTCATGGAGGCGGACAGGCTGTACGAGATGTTCTGCGGGCTGTTTTCAGAAGAATGCACCAGGCAGGAATTTGACGGGATGCTTCAGGTCCTGGAATTTTCCGGCAGACTTGCGACCGTGACTTCGGGGAAAGACGATACGAAATATCTGACCAGCCTGACGGAGTACGAGGATGACGCGCCGCGTATCCTTGCCATGCGGGAAATCTACCAAGTTCCTGATTACTGCCCTAAGACCAGACAGGAGCTGGAGACCTGTTACAGGGAAGGCATTATGCCGCCTGCCATGCCGGGGCTGCTGGAATATCTGATCGCGGAAAAACAGATGAAGGCTGCGGACTGCTACAGTTTGGAGAAACTGATGAAGGCCGGAGCGGATCTGGGGTTAGAATTTTCGGACATTGAGGACGAAGTCAGAGAGGTCCTGAATGAAAACGGTCTAAGGCTGACGAAGCGTGTGAGGGAAATGATGACTCGTGTCATGGAAGGATTTCCTTCCGCCGCCCTGAAGGGATATACCATGGATGAATTCCGGAAGCTTTATCCGGGGAAAAATCCCAAGGATCCCACAAAATAAGATACCGAATAAGATACGCAGACAACTTGCGCCATCAAGCGCGTAAAAAACGGGCCGCGCACGATCTCACCGGCATGCCTATTCCGGGCAGAGGGGATGTGAGCGGTCCGTTTTCAGTCTTCGTCTTCATCGGATAGAGGCAGGCTGAAAATAAACTCTGTGCCTTCCCCTTCCGTGCTGATGACGTTGATATTTTCATTGTGAGCCTGGATGATCTCCTTGGTGATGGAAAGTCCCAGGCCCGTTCCTTTTTTATCCTTGCCCCGGGACAGGTCTGTCTTGTAAAAACGGTCCCAGATCAGCTTCAGGCTGTCTTTGGGGATGCCGATGCCGCTGTCCTTGACGGAGACGAATACCTTGGTGTTTTTTACCGTGGTTTCGATCCTGATGACGGAATCGTTATGGGAAAACTTGATCGCGTTGTCCAGAAGGTTGTAGAGCACCTGCTGGATCTTTCCCATGTCCGCATTGACAGAAAGAGTTTCACCCGTGAGCACAAGCTCTATGGAAATATGCTTCTGCAGGCAGGTGCCTTCAAAAGAGGCGGCTGTATCCCGGATGACCGTGTTCAGGTCGAAATCCGTTTTTTCCAGGACCATGCCCCTTGTGTTCAGGTTGTTTAAGGTGAGCAGGCTGTTGGTCAGCTTGGTCAGCCGGTCAGTTTCATTCAGGACGATGTTCAGGTATTTCTCATACATCTCCGGCGGGATCGTTCCGTCCAGCATGGCTTCCAGATATCCGTGGATGGAGGTGAGCGGAGAGCGGAAGTCGTGGGAGACGTTGGCGATGAACTTTTTCTGGTTGTCTTCGCTCCTGGCGATCTCACTTGCCATATAGGAAAGGGAGGCGGCCAGATAGCCGATTTCGTCTTCGCTGTCCACCTGGACTTCATAATGCATGTTTCCGGCAGCAAACTGTTCCGTCGCTTCCGTGATCTTGCGAAGGGGCAGATAAACCATCTCCGTGAAGAAGATCAGGATGATCAGGGACAGCAGGAACAGAATGACCAGGATGATGTAGGTGATGCTCAGGATGCCTTCGCTGGTCACTTTCAGTTCAGCCATGGAAGCGTGGATGACCACATATCCGCTCACCTTGAAATTGGAAGTGATGGGCGCGAACACGCTGAGCATATCTTCCTCAAAGCTGTTATAAAAATGCCCCACCGTATAATAGGCCCCTGCAAAATCCGTGGCGTTGAAGCCTTCCACGATACGGGGAGTCTCCACATCCACCGGGGTGTCCGTATCCAGGATCATGCGGCCGGAGGGGTTAATGATCCAGATGATGGCGTCCAGGTAGACCGCCAGGGAATCCATCTGTGTGTTCACCGTTTCCAGATCCACCTCATTGTTGTACAGATCGGCGGCATAGGTGTTGGCGATCAGCGTGGCTTCTTTATACAGAGTGTCCGCTTTTTCCCGTTTCATGTGCTCCAGCGTCATGCTGGAGCCGAAGGTCGCCACCACGATAAAGCCGAAAAAGCCGAAGATCAGGTATGCGAGCAGAAATTTCAGGTAGAGGGTTTTCCTCATTGTCTCACCTCAAATTTATAGCCGATGCCCCAGATCGTGGCGATCCGCCAGGATTCGTGGTCCTTGATCTTCTCCCGGAGGCGTTTGATGTGCACGTCTACGGTGCGGGTATCTCCGATGTATTCATAGCCCCAGATTTGGTCCAGCAACTGCTCCCTGGTGAATACATGGTTCGGAGAGGAGGCAAGAAAGTAGAGAAGCTCCAGCTCTTTGGGGGGCATATCCACCGTTTTTCCGTTGTAGATGACGGAATAGTTGGTCTGGTTGACGATCAGGTCCGGATATTCCACACACTTGATATCGGGCTGCTCCTTCACCGCAGGAGCAGCCTTATAGCGGCGGAGGACCGCCTTCACGCGGGCTACCAGCTCCTTGGAATCAAAGGGCTTTTCCATATAATCGTCCGCGCCCAGCTCCAGCCCCAGGACCTTGTCAAAGATCTCGCCTTTTGCGGAAAGCATGATGATGGGGATATTGGAGTGGCTGCGCACCTCCCTGCAGACCTGATAGCCGTCGATGCCGGGAAGCATCAGATCCAGCAGGATCAGATTCGGAGAAAAGCTTTTCACAGCCTCCAGGGCGGACTCTCCGTCCCCAACGATCATGGTGTCGAAGCACTCTTTAGTCAGGTACAGGGAGATCAGCTCCGCGATATTGTTATCGTCGTCTACGATCAAAATTTTCTGTTTATTTACCATTCCGATTCCTTTCTGTGAAAGCTGATGTCAGGATCTGAATTCCACAATGGTGACGCCCGCATCGCCTTCACCGTACTCGCCAAGGCGGAAGGATTTCACATATTTCACCTTGCGCAGATGGTTCTGCACCGCCTTTCTCAAAGCGCCTGTGCCCTTGCCATGCACCACGCGCACCGTGGACAGGTGGGCCAGATAGGCGTCATCCAGATATTTATCCAGTTCTGTAATGGCTTCATCCACCGTTTTTCCCAGCAGATTGATCTCGGGAGAAACGGAGAGGGATTTGGACATCCGGATCTTTCCGGAGCCCGTCCGCTTCGCGCCGCCGGACGGGAAGCTGTCTTTTTCCTGCACCAGGACCAGGTCTTTGATGTTGGTCTGGGTGCGGATGATGCCGCACTGGACGAACAGGTTTCCCTTGTGATCCGGCAGGGAACTGACGGTCCCTTTTAATCCCATGGAAACGATGCGGACAGATTCCCCCAGCTTGATCTGGGAAGGTTTCAACCCGGCAGATGCGGGCTTTTCCTCCTTTATAGAAAGCCTGCCGTTTTTTTCGGAAATCTTGCTGCGCACCTTCTCACGCTGTTTTTCCAGCTCCTTCATGGAAGCGCCGGGGCCGGCCTTCTGGAAGATACGGATGGTTTCATCCGCCGTATCCTTTGCTTCCTGCAGGATCTCACGGGCCTTTTCATTGGCTTCCCGGAGAATTTTATCTTTTGCCTGGTCAATGCGCTCCTGCTTCTGCTCCAGCCTACTTTTCAGAGCCTCGATCTCCTGTTTGTAGGAAGCGATCTCCTGCTGCTCTTTTTCGATGGTCACGCGGCTATGCTCTAGGTCGGTGAGCAGATCTTCAAAGCTCTTGTCTTCCGCGCTGATCTGGGAGCGGGCCGCTTCAATGATCTCATCGGGAAGCCCAAGCCGTTTGGAGATGGCGAAGGCATTGCTCTTTCCGGGAATGCCGATGAGCAGCCGGTAGGTGGGCCGGAGGGACTGCACGTCAAACTCACAGCAGGCGTTCTCCACAAAAGGGGTGGAGAGGGCATAGACCTTCAGCTCGCTGTAATGGGTGGTCGCCATGGTGCGGATCCCTCTGTCATGCAGATAGTTCAGGATGGCGATGGCGAGTGCCGCACCCTCTGTGGGATCGGTTCCCGCGCCGAGTTCATCAAACAGGCAGAGGGAATCCGCGTCCGCGTCCTTCAGGATGGAGACAATGCTGGTCATATGGGAGGAGAAGGTGCTCAGGCTCTGCTCGATGCTCTGTTCATCTCCGATGTCCGCATATACCTCATGAAAAATGGACAGCTCCGAACGGTCCTGGGCGGGAATATGCAGACCCGCCTGTCCCATCAGACAGAACAGTCCCGTGGTTTTTAAGGAAACCGTTTTTCCACCCGTATTGGGGCCGGTGATGATGAGCAGGTCATAATCCTTTCCCAGACGGATATCGATGGGAACGGTCTTCTTTTTATCCAGAAGGGGATGCCTCGCCCCGCGGATATCGATGATATGATCCTCGTTGAAAACGGGCTTGGATGCATTCTGCTCCAAAGCCAGGGAAGCCTTTGCAAAAATAAAATCCAGACGGGTCATCACGTGCTGGTCCTCCGCGATCTCCACCGTATGCTCCCCGGCAAGAGCGCTGAGGGAGGCGAGAACCTTTTCAATCTCTTCCTTTTCCTTCAGTTCCAGCTCCCGCATCTGGTTGTTCAGATTGACTACGGCGGCAGGTTCGATAAAAATAGTGCTTCCCGTGGAGGACTGATCGTGGATCATGCCCGGCACCTGGCTGCGGTATTCCGCCTTGACGGGCAGACAGTAGCGCCCGTTTCTCGTGGTGATCAGGGCATCCTGCAGATAGGAATGCAGAGAACCGTTCACCATACTGTTCAACTGGGAATGGATCTTTTCCGTTGTCGCAGCCATGCTCCGGCGCACATGTTTCAGGCCGGGACTGGCGTCATCGCTGATTTCCTCCTCGGAAAGAATACACCGGTAGATCTCCTGGGAAAGCTGCGTCAGCGGCTCCAGCGCGGAAAACAGAGGCGTCAGGGAATCGTCCGGAATATCTTCCCGGTCCTTTCTGCCATAATTTTTCACCCGAGCGGTGTTCTCCAGCAGGGACGCGATGTGCAGAAGCTCCGGGATGGAGAGCGTGCTCCCGATCTCCAGGGATTTTAAGCTCATGCCCAGTTCCCTGGTGCTCCCTAAGGAAATGCTCCCCTTTTTGAACAGGCGGGTTAACGCGTCCGCAGTCTCCTGCTGGGCGCTCTCGATATCGGAAAGCTCCGTCATGGGCACGAGATCCCTGCAGAGCTTGCGGCCGGGATCGGAGGTCGCGTGCTCCGCCAGCCGGTCAATGATCTTATTATATTCGAGGGTTTTCAGTACCTTTGTATTCATGCGTTGACTTTGCTCCTGTCTCCGGAATCAATAAAAAGAACAGCAGGCCGCCAGACTGTAAGCGGCCTACGACTTTCTATTATACCACTAAAGAAGGGGCATAGCCAGTAAAATGTGGCGATGCAGATGGGACATGCTGCCAGAAGGAAAGCCAGAGCATATAACTCAGCTTTCCACGATGGTGCCGCCATTGACATGGATCACCTGGCCGGTCACATAGGATGAGTCCTCTGATGCAAGATAGACGTATGCCGGAGCGAGTTCGCAGGGCTGGCCTGCGCGTTTCATCGGGACATCTGTTCCGAAACGGGTTACTTTTTCTGCCGAAAAGGATGCCACGATCAGCGGAGTCCAGATCGGTCCCGGCGCAACGGCATTGACCCGGATCTTTTGGGAGACGAGTGACTGCGACAGAGCACGGGTAAATGAGACGATCGCTCCTTTGGTAGAAGAATAATCGATCAGATCGATCTCCCCCTGGTAAGCGGTCACGGACGTGGTATTGATGATGCTGCCGCCTTCGGGCATATCGTTCAGAACAGCCTTCACAAAATAAAACATGGAAAATACATTCACTTCATAGGTCGTGTACAATTGCTCCTTGGAAATATCCCGGATGCTCTGCTGCGGGAACTGCACTCCTGCATTGTTCACAAGAATATCGATTTTTCCCAAAGCTCTGGCTGCGGCGTTTACGATCTGCCGGCATATATGTTCATGCCTGATATCTCCCTGCAGAAGAATACAGCGTCCGCCAAGCTTCCGGATATACTGCCTGGTGTATTCCGCATCTTCCTGCTCATTCAGATAGGCGATGGCGACGGCAGCCCCTTCTTTGGCAAACGCAACGGCAACTGCCCTTCCGATCCCGCTGTCGCCGCCGGTGATCAGAGCAGCCTTGCCTTCCAATTTCCCACTTCCGGTATAACATGGATCGTCAAAGACAGGAAGCGGATTCATCCGTGCTTCTATTCCCGGCTGATAATCCTGATGCTGTGCCGGAAAACGGTCCGGGATCTTTTGTGGATCAAAACAGTTTTTCATATCCCATGGATCCTCATTTCATTTTCTCTTTTATAAAATATGCAGGATTTGAACCGGTGTTTTGCCTGGATGCTCCCTGTTGAAAAAAAACTGCATTTTTGCTAGTATAAGAACGTAAAAAAAACAAAGGCTGCATACAGGAAACGTTTTGGCAAAAAAAGCGTTTTTGGAAGTGCAGAGAAAGGCGGCCAGAGTGAAGGTGATGGAATTTCTTAACGCGCACAGGGAGGATGAAGATCCCTGTGAATGCGTGATCCTGCCTGACGGCAGCATAGAGGAGCCTCTGCCCTCCC
Organism: Candidatus Eisenbergiella merdipullorum; assembly: GCA_019118445.1. GTDB lineage: Bacteria > Bacillota > Clostridia > Lachnospirales > Lachnospiraceae > Eisenbergiella > Eisenbergiella merdipullorum. Next base: position 31,634 of record DWYY01000112.1, read on the forward strand.
ACATCGGGAAACTGGCAGAACTAGCGGGAGCGGATTCCGCAGCGCTCAATGGGCATATGGAAAAAAACATGGAGCCTCTCTTCTGGCTGGTGGAGTACACCGGCTGTATGTCTGTATGGCAGACCCGTGTGGTCGCTCCATCGAAGACGACGAAGGAACAGGAAGATACGCTGGAGGAGCTGTATGACGCGGCCCTGCTGTCTCCCGGTTACCTGAGAGAGACGGCGGGGGAGGATTACCAAAAAAGCGTGGAAAAGGCCAGGCAGTCGATAGAGGAAAAGGGCAGCGGCAGGGAGCAGTGATTTTCCCAGCATAAACATACTAAAATGGAGATCGATACATGCCGGATCAAGAAAAAAAGAACGAAGCGGATCAGGAGGACAAACTGCAGCCCAGGCCGCAGCCAGCTTCAGATTCCGCCGGAACGGATATCAGTTTTATCAAGGAAAAGGTCAAGGAAAGGCCGGTCAATAAAAGAAAGCTTTTGAAACGGACCATGATCACTGCCTCTATGGCAGTGATCTTCGGGCTGATCGCATGCTTTACTTTCCTGGTGCTCGAACCGGTTTTCAGCAACTGGCTGTACCCGGAAGAGGAGCCGGAACCCGTGCAGCTTCAGGAGGAGTTGGAAAACGAGGAAATGCTGCCGGAAGACATGGTGCTGGAGACGGAGAGTGAGGAGGAAACCACGCCGCCCGTCCAGACCACCGTGGTGGAGCGGGTTGAACTGAATGTCTCTGATTATCAGACGCTTTACAGTAATCTTTATAAAATGGTACAGGAGGTATCCAAATCCCTGGTAACAGTGATCGGGATCACCTCAGATACGGACTGGCTGAATAATTCCTACGAAAATGAAGGACAGAACGCGGGGCTGATCGTGGCGGATAACGGCAGGGAGCTTCTGATCCTGACGGAAAAGGAAATCGTAGATCAGTCGGAGGAGCTGAATGTGGTATTCTGTGACAGCACCCAGGTGCAGGCGGAACTGAAACAGGCCGATCCCACCATAGGGCTTGCCGTGATCAGCGTGGCGCTGGAAAACATCCCGGATGCGACGCAGGAGACCATATCGCCCGCCAAGCTGGGAAGCTCCAGCAACAGCGGTCTTCTGGCAACGCCGGTGGCAGCGCTGGGCCGTCCGCTCGGCAAGGCAAATTCCGTCATATACGGAATGATCACATCCGCGGATTCTACCCTGTATCTGGCGGACGGAAATTATCAGCTCCTGACTACGGATATCTATGGAAGCACATTTGGAAACGGTATCATTATCAATCTGAGCGGACAGGTGCTCGGCATCATCTGCCAGGAGAACAGCGCGGAGGATACGCCGAACCTGATCACCGCTTACGGCATCAGCGGGCTGAAAAACCTGATCGAAAAGCTCTCCAACGGCCAGCCCTCCGCTTCCCTTGGCATTTTCGGCACCGATGTGCCCCAGGAGATCCAAGAGAGCCAGGGGGTTCCTGCAGGCGCCTACGTGACGGGGATCGTCATGGATTCCCCGGCCATGGTGGCAGGCATACAGAGCGGCGATGTGATCGTGCGGATGGGGACGGAAGAGATCAGCTCCTTTTCCGATTACAGCAGCACGCTCATGAGCCTTCTCCCCAACACAGAGGTGACGCTTACCGTCATGCGGCAGGTACAGGAGGAGTATCAGGAGATGACGGTGGATGTGCTTTTGAATACATTGGAATAGAAGAGAGGAAAAACCGCGGATCTGTGTCTGCCGATACGGATACCGGAGATGGAGGAAGGAAATGAAATATATCAGAGACTATAAAGAAGGCGACAGGATGTTTGATATCTACCTGTGCAAGCATAAACAGGCGGCTGTGACCAAGAACGGGAAGCCTTATGAAACGGTGGTCCTTCAGGATAAGACCGGCACCATCGACGCCAAGATCTGGGATCCCAACAACGCCGGGATCGCGGAATTTGACGTGCTGGACTACATAGAGGTTTACGGGGACGTGAACAGCTTCCAGGGTGCGCTCCAAGTAAACGTAAAGCGGGTCCGCGTCTGCCATGAGGGGGAATACAACCCCGCAGATTACCTTCCCGTGAGCAGCAAAAGCATCGACGAGATGTATAAGGAGCTTCTGGGCCTTATCGGGTGCACGGAAAACGAATACCTGAAAAAGCTGCTGGAAAGCTTTTTTGTGGAGGACGAGGCCTTCATCCGTGCTTTCCGCACTTCCTCTGCGGCCAAGACCATCCATCATGGCTTTGTGGGCGGCCTTCTGGAGCATACCCTGAGCGTGGCGAAGCTGTGCGAATATTTCTGCAAAACCTATCCCATCCTGAAACGGGATCTGCTGATCACCGCCGCCCTCTGCCACGACATCGGCAAGACGAAGGAGCTTTCTCTCTTCCCGGAAAACGACTACACTGACGATGGCCAGCTTCTCGGCCACATCGTCATGGGCGCGGAGATGGTGGGCGAAAAGGCCCGTCAGATCCCCGGCTTTCCGCCCGTGCTTGAGGCGGAGCTGAAGCACTGCATCCTGGCCCACCATGGCGAATACGAATACGGCTCCCCCAAAAAACCCGCGCTGATCGAAGCGGCAGCTCTGTATCTGGCTGACAACGCGGACGCGAAGCTGGAAACCTTCTCCGAAGCCCTGCAGGGAGCGACAGGGTATGGCTGGCTTGGATATAACCGGCTGTTTGAGTCCAACATCCGCCTGACCAGATTGGACTGAAACAGCCTGCCAAAGAGAAGTGGTCTGTCGGAGAGCAATGCTCTGGAAAGGAACGGGCTTCTGTATGGAAGTGAAGAAGAATGATATTTTTACCGTAACGATCACGGATACCGGAACGGATGGCGAAGGAATCGGAAGAGTGAGCTGGCCCGGCAGGGAAGAACCCGGAAAAGTGAACGGATCCGGTGGGGAAGAATCCGTGAAAGTGAGCAGGCCCGGCGGGGAGAAGCCATGTGCGGCAGACGCGGCGCATGCGGACAGGGCAGGGGAGGCCGGAGGCTTTACCCTGTTTATTAAGGACGCCGTGATCGGGGATACTGTGCAGGCAAAGGTCATGAAGGCGAAGAAGCACTATGCCTATGCGAAGCTGGAGAAGGTAATCGAGCCTTCTCCTTTTCGCGTTACGCCCCTCTGCCCCTTCAGCCGCCAGTGCGGCGGCTGCCAGCTTCAGGCGCTTTCCTATGAGAAGCAGCTGGAATTTAAGGAAAAAAAGATCAGGAACAACCTGATCCGCATCGGCGGCCTGGCTCCGGAACAGGTGGAAAAGATCATGGAGCCGATCATCGGTATGGACGATCCCTGGCACTACCGCAACAAGGCCCAGTTTCCCTTCGGAACGGATAAGGACGGAAACGTGGTGACGGGCTTTTACGCGGGCCGGACCCATACCATCATTCCCAACACGGACTGCGCGCTTGGCGTTCCGGAGAACCGGAGGATTCTGGAAATCATCCTGGCGCATATGAAGCGTTTTCAGATCAGCGCCTACGACGAGCAGACCGGAGAAGGCCTGCTGCGCCACGTTCTCATCCGCAAGGGCTTTCAGAGCGGACAGCTCATGGTCTGCCTGGTGGTAAACGGCAGCCGTTTCCCGGAGGAAGAGACGCTTGCCGACGCGCTCTGGCAGCTTCCCGGCATGACCAGCCTGTCCGTCAACACCAACCGGGAGCGCACCAACGTGATCCTCGGCAAAAAAATCCGCGTGGTGCGGGGAACCGGCTTCATCGAGGACTCCATCGGCGGCGTCACCTTCCGGATCTCACCCCTTTCCTTCTATCAGGTGAACCCCGTTCAGACGGAAAAACTTTATAGCCAGGCTCTCGCTTACGCGGGCCTGAGCGGAAAGGAAACCGTGTGGGATCTATACTGCGGCATCGGAACGATCTCCCTGTTTCTGGCGAAACAGGCGGGAAAGGTGTACGGCGTGGAAATCGTCCCCGATGCCATCCGGGATGCCCGGCAAAACGCGGAGCGAAACGGAATCACCAACGCGGAGTTCTTCGTGGGGAAGGCGGAGGAGGTGCTTCCGGAGAAATATGAAAAGGAAGGCATCCATGCGGATGTGATCGTGGTGGACCCGCCCCGCAAGGGCTGTGACGAAAGATGCCTGGAAACCATGGTGAAGATGCAGCCGGAGCGGATCGTGTACGTGAGCTGCGACTCGGCCACCCTGGCCAGGGATGTGAAGTACCTGCGGGAGAACGGGTATGAGATCGTGAAGGGGAG